>JANYCA010000172.1 GCA_025360525.1 Chitinophagaceae bacterium
TATTACCATCGTAGCCCATGCTGCAAATACCTACCTGTGCTTTATTTAAATCGTCTTCTGTTAACCCAATGCCATACAACATAGCCTGCGCCGCAGGTTGGGTCTCATCTTGGGTTAGTGTTTTAGAATATTTATTCAAAGCCTCCCTGCCCTCCAAAGGAGGGTTCTGCAACTCTAATTTTGTATTTATAATTTCCTTCATTTTAAAAAATTTTTTTGTAATGGGCTTCTGTGCCGCTATTAAGCATCGTTGTGTCACTCACTTGTACTTTTATATCTTTACTCAGCTAGGCTTCCATAATTTCAAAAGCATTTTCTTTAACCCTTGCCGAATAAGCTATTTGAATTTGTCTGCTAAATGTTTCATTCCAAGGTTTAGCAAATTTCACGTCATCCAAACTTTCCCAACCAATAATTTCCGCAGCAGTACCGCAATAAAATGCTGCATCTGCCGCTTTCATTTCGGCTGTTGTAAAAAACTTTTCTTCCACTTTAATATTTAGTTCATCACATATTTCAATTACGGTAGCTCTTGTTATGCCCGGTAAAATATTGCCTGGCGCCGGTGTAAATAATTTACCGTTTTTTTCAAAAAACACATTTGCGCCGGGACCTTCCGCTACATGATCGTTCATATCCAGCAACAGGGCTTCATCAAATCCATTTGATTTTGCTTCCTGGCTTGCAAGAATCGAGTTTACGTAATGGCCGGCTGCTTTGGCGTGTATCTTAAATCCTTTTGGATTGGGCCGCTGAAAAGACGACGTCATTACCCTTAGTAATTTGTTGCCCAAAAATGGTTGCATTTCCCAAACCTGTACTACAATAAATGATTGTTCATTTTTTGCGAAACTCATATTGGCAGGTGCATAAACTACGGGCCTTATATAAGCATCCTGTAAATTATTTTTTGCCAAGGTTTCATACGTTGCTTCAATCAATTCCGAGGTTGTCCAGGTGTAGGGCATGTTCAGAGCAGCGGCAGAATTCTGTAAGCGCACAAAATGTTCTTCGGCTTTAAATATTTTAGTATCGCCCGCTGATGTCTTGTAGCTGCGGATACCTTCAAACACACTATACCCATAATGCAGACTCTGGCTGTAAAAATCCATTTTAGCCTCGGACGCTTTTACAAATTCTCCATTTAAGTAGAGAATGCTGTTTTCGTTATAATAAGTTGCCATAATTATCCCCATCCCCTAAAGGAAAGTTATTTAAAGTGCTTAATAATATTTGAACCGCATACAATTAATTAGTTTCTTGCCTTACTTCCCTTTAGGGGATGGGGATTATATTATAGTCGATTTTCTTAACTCCACATTTTCCTGGTTAAATACACCGGTTACCCTTCCATGTATATATTCTGTAATTAACTCCCCTACTGTAGAAGTAAAATAAAAATTTACCGGATCAATATCTTTTGTAACAAATAAATTTTGAATGGTCCAGTCCACTGCATCCCTTACCAGCTTAGCTTCCTTAAATAATTTTAAATGTTCCAGCATCATGGCAACGGATAATATTGAACCCAACGGATTAGCAATATCTTTTCCTGCAGCTGCAGGAAAACTGCCATGAATTGGCTCAAACAACGCATTGGATTCACCAATAGATGCAGATGGCAGCAAGCCCAGTGAACCACTGATAATACTGGCTACATCACTAATCATATCGCCAAATAAATTTTCGGCCAATATGATATCAAATTGTTTTGGGTTTAAGATAATCTGCATGACTGCATTATCTACATACAAAAAGTTTAATTCCACATCCGGATATTGCGATGCCATGTCTTTAACCACTTTCCTCCATAGCCGGGAGGTTTCCAATACATTTGCCTTATCAACCAAAGTGAGTTTTTTTCTGCGTTTTTGTGCAGCCTTAAATGCTAAGTGAGCAATGCGCTCCACTTCATCTTTTGTATATATGCATTCATCAGATGCCCATGTTTGTGCTGCATCTGTTTTTTTTTCGCCAAAATAAATACCCCCCGTTAGTTCCCGGTAAATAATAAAATCTACATCAACTAATTTTTTTGCCTTTAAGGGAGACAAATGATGCAATGATGTATATGTTGCAACCGGCCTGATGTTGGCAAACAACTGCAACCTTTTCCTCAACTGCAGCAAACCCTGCTCCGGTCTTACTTTGGCAGATGGATCATTGTCATACTTTGGATGACCAATGGCGCCGAATAAAATAGCATCACTTTTGGAGCAGATGGAAACAGTTTCATTCGGTAGTGGTGTACCTGTTTTATCAATTGCATCAGCACCCATCAGGCAATAATTGTAATTAAAATGATGCCCGAATTTTTGGGCAATAGCATCTAAAACATTAACCGCCTGCTGGGTAACTTCAGGGCCAATTCCATCGCCTGGTATTACAGCAATAGTAAAGTGCTGATAGCCGTTTAGCTGTTGCTGAGTAGGTATTTCTTTTAAATTATCCATTTGTTTTGTTATATAAAACCTGCAGACTGTTTTTTATTACTGTAACATTTATTATTTTAGAAACCATCAATTATATAATCAGGCCGTTATTACCTGCAAATAATTTTTGGCTAATTCTTTTAAATCTTCATCCTTTACTTCTTTCTTATTATCCGCCACCAATACGAATCTACTGTACAATACATCTATGTCGTTTCTAACAAACTCAAATCCTAATTTATGAAACCGGTGTGCCAATGCACTGCGGCCACTCCGGGCAGTAAGCACTATTTTGCTACCACCTGCACCCACTTCATCAGGATTGATGCTTTCGTAGGTTAGTGAGTCTTTTAAAAATCCATCCTGGTGAATACCGGATGAATGAGAGAACGCATTGCTTCCAACGATTGCTTTGTTAGGTTGCACCGGCATGCGCATGGTATCGGAAACCAACTGGCTTAAAGGATTAAGTTGTTTACTATTAATATTTGTGTAAAAACCAAGGCTTTTATGTTGCTTGATAACCATTACTACTTCTTCCAAAGAAGTATTACCGGCACGCTCACCTAAACCGTTGATGGTACATTCAATTTGTCTTGCACCTGCCATAATACCGGCAATGGAGTTAGCAGTAGCCAATCCTAAATCGTTGTGACAATGACAGGATAAAATGGCTTTATCAATATTGGGTACATTATTAACCAGGTAGGCTATTTTTTCACCGTATTGATGCGGCAAACAATAGCCGGTAGTATCGGGAATATTTACCACAGTAGCACCGGCTTTGATAACGGCTTCCGTTACCCGTGCTAAATATTCATTCCCCGTACGGCCAGCATCCTCTGCATAAAACTCCACATCATCCACAAAGTTTTTAGCCCACTTTACAGCTTGTACGGCCCTTTTCAAAATTTCATCCTGAGTAGAATTAAATTTTGATTTGATGTGCAAATCAGAAGTACCAATGCCAGTATGTATTCTTGGATGTTGGGCATATTTTAATGCTTCGGCAGCAACTTCAATATCTTTTTGAACTGCCCTTGTTAAACCACAAACACTGGCAGTTTTAATAATTTTTGAAATTTCGTTAACAGATGCAAAGTCGCCGGGAGATGAAATAGGAAAACCGGCTTCGATGATATCGACACCTAACTCTTCGAGTTTTAAGGCCAGTTCTATTTTTTCTTTGGTGTTAAGTTTACAACCCGGCACCTGTTCACCATCCCTTAGGGTGGTATCGAAAATATGTACTTTGTTTGCTGACATATAAAGTAGATTTTGTAAATACGGTTAATTATTTTTGCGATGAAACAATCGTTTATCAAATAAGCACTAACCTTACAAACGAATATAAATGTTTATAAAGGATGATTATTAACAAAATAGAAGCATTTTTACGTTTTATAAACAGTCATTTAATTACTTAAACCCAAGCCTGCAAAGGCTTTCAATGCAATTGAATTACGATGCCCAACCGCAGCACCGATACGTTATTTCAACTGATAAAAACGCTGGAAAAAAGCGAAAAACGCAATTTTAAATTGTATGTTAACCGTAATTCTTCGTCGGAGGAGCTGAAAGCTGTGCTACTTTTTGACGCCCTTGACAAAATGGACCATTACGACGAAGCCACTTTACTCAAAAAAAATACTGGCATTAAAAAGCAACAACTCAGTAACCTTAAAGCCCATTTATACAAACAAATATTGACCAGCTTACGGTTAATTGATGATGAAAATAATATTGATATTCACCTGCACGAACAAATGGATTATGCAAGAATACTTTATAACAAAGGTTTGTACCTGCAAAGCCTGAAAGTATTGGACAAGATAAAGGAACAGGCAAAAAAGCGCAACCAGCTTACTTATCTGCAACAAGTACTTTTTTTTGAAAAAAACATTGAAGCCTTATATATTACCAGGAGCATGCAGGACAGGGCTGAGCAATTAAGTAAAGAAGCCGATGCAGTTAATGAACGGCTGGTTTTGGTATCACAACTGTCTAATTTATCATTGCAGTTGTATAGCTGGTATATTAAAAACGGGCATTGCAGAAATGAAAAGGAAGCTGCGATGGTGCAGGATTTTTTTAACAGCAAACTTTCTTTTAAAATTGCAGACTGTAAAGGGTTTTACGAAAAACTATTTCTATACCAAAGCTATTGTTGGAACGCTTTTATTCGCCAGGATTTTTTACAATATTACCGTTACACCCAAAAGTGGGTAGACCTGTTTGATGAACAACCGCAAATGATTGCAATAGAAACTGCTCATTACATAAAAGGGATGCACAACCTGATGGGCGCACATTTTAACCTCACCAATCATCAGAAATTGAAAGAGACATTGGAGAAGTTTGAAAAATTTTGCGATAGCAGCATCATCATAAATAATAATAATAACCGCATACAGTGTTTTGTTTACAAGACTATTTCTTTGTTCAACAAACATTTTCTGGAAGGAAGTTTTTCAGAAGGGTTAAAGATAGTACCCGAGGTAGAACAGAAAATAAAAGAATACGAAATATATTTTGACCGGCACCGCATACTGGTTTTTTATTATAAAATTGCCTGCCTGTATTTTGGCAGCGGTAATTACGAAAAAGCCATTGATTACCTTAATAAAATTACCAACTGGAAAGTAGATTTAAGGACCGACCTTCAATGTTACAGCAGGTTGCTGCACCTGATAGCCCATTACGAACTGGGCAATGAAGAAATATTAGACCATCTTATAAAATCGGTTTACAGGTTCATGTCTAAAATGCAAAATCTTGGCTTAGTGGAAGAGGAAATTTTCAAATTCATCCGACGCTCATTTTCAGTAACAGTAAAAAACATTCGTCCGGAATTGGAGAAGTTACTGGTGAAACTAAAAAAAGTACAGCATAACCGGTATGAAACCAGGGCGTTTGTTTACCTCGATATCATATCCTGGCTGGAAAGTAAATTAGAAAATATTCCTGTACAGGATATTTTAAAAAACAAATTCAAAAGAAAAAAACTAACTGATAAGAATTAGCATCCTATTTTTACGTGAACCATAAAATGCATTTAAAAAAATTACAATGAAAAGGATTATACTACTCTCGCTAATAACTTTAACTATATCTGTATCTGCACAAAAAAACAGCAAGCTGATAATTGGCACCTATACCAACGGAAAAAGCGAAGGTATTTACGTGTATGATTTCAATACAGCAACCGGAGACAATACTTTTGTAAGTTCAATAAAAACATCAAACCCTTCTTTTATCGCCGTATCTCCCAATAAAAAATATGTGTATGCTGTAAATGAAGATGCAGATGCAGCCAATAACGGCGGTGCCGTAAGTGCCTTTAAATTTAATAAAAAAAAGGGACTGTTAACTTTCATCAACCAACAACCATCAGGCGGCAACCATCCCTGCTATATTACTTTTGATAAAACTGGTAAGTGGGTAATTGTCGCAAACTACTCCGGAGGCTCATTGTCATTATTGCCAGTAAATAAAAATGGTAGTGTATCAACAGCCAAAGCAATAATTCAACACAAAGGGAAAAGCATAAATAAAAGCAGGCAGGAAAGTGCTCATGTACATTCTACCGTATTAACTGCCGATAATAAACACTTGCTTGTTGCAGACCTCGGAACCGACAAATTAGTAGTTTACAATTTTGATGATATTAATGGTACACTAACGGAAGATTCAAATGCATCTATCAACATTAACAGCGGCGCAGGCCCCAGGCATATAGAAATTGCCCCTTCTGGAAAATATGTTTATTTAACCGAAGAACTAAGCGGCACTATCGGCGTATTTTTGTTAGGTGAAAAAGCTAAATTGAAACTATTACAAACCATCAGTGCAGTTGCAGAAAATTATAAAGGGAGTTTTGGTGGCGCAGATATTCATGTTTCTCCGGATGGTAAATTCCTGTATGCTTCCAATCGTGGCGAAGCCAACACCATAGCGATTTTTTCTGTTGATTCAAACACAGGATTATTAACTGCAATAGCGCAGCAATCTACCATGGGCATAATGCCACGTAATTTTAACTTTGATCCTACAGGTAATTTTTTATTGGTTGCAAACCAGCAAAGTGGTGGCATCGTTATTTTTGCTGTCAATCATCAAACAGGGCTGCTAACCGATACAGGCAAACGTATTGATGTGCCAAACCCGGTTTGTATCAAGTGGGTAAATTAAATTTTTATTCTTCTATAAAATTAAGGTCTCTGCCAAAGGTTTCTTTTGTATATAACACAGCAATAAAGCCAATTACAATTACCACAATGCCGGTTACCCATGCCGCAGTAACGTAGCTATTCAAAGCATAACCACTTCTTAGTAGCTGAAAAAATATCAGTATTAAAGGCAAAAAACCTCTTACCAAATTAGGAACAGAAATAGCGGCAGTTGCTCTAAGGTTAGTTCCAAATTGTTCTGCGCTCATAGTAATGTATAATACCGAAACACCTGAACCAAAACCAAGCCCCATGCAAATGGAATACATATTAAACGCATTGCCGCCCCCTTTTAATGCAAAAAATAAAATGAAGAAAAAGGTGAGGATACCATAAAAAACGAGCAAAGCCTTTTTTCTGCTTTTAATATAATTGCTAAAAAAACCAGCACCCATATCGCCGAAAACCAATGCTACATATTGCAACATCAACGCCTTGGGTTGATCAAAATTCCCAATACCAAACTGTCTTGCAAATTCATCGGAAAAACTTATTAATATACCGATAATATACCATACCGGCAGGCCAATCAAAATGCAACGGAAGTAACGAAAAAACCGCTCTCTGCTTTTTAATATCATTGTAAAGCTTCCCAATGGAATGGTGGTATTTTTTACATTTTTATATAGTCCGCTTTCAAAAACACTTACCCTTAAAAACAATAAGGCAAATCCCATTCCTCCTCCAATAAAATAGCATAGCCGCCAATTCTCGTTACTAAGGTAATGAACAAAGTAAGCAGCAATAGTTCCCATTACCCCACTGGTTGCAATGAGGGCTGCAGCTATCCCCCGCTTTTGTTTAGGCAACATTTCGCTTACCAAAGTAATACTTGCCCCCAACTCGCCGGCAAGTCCAATGCCGGCTATAAAACGCAATAGCATATACTGAGATACATTTTGCACCAAGCCGTTGGCAATTGTTGCCAATGAATAAATTAATATAGAGGCAAACAAGACTTGCTTTCTCCCTTTTTTATCACCGATAATACCCCAGAAAATTCCGCCGATAGTGAGACCAAGCATTTGCCAGCTAAGCGTATTTTCGCCAAGAGTTTTCATTGCTTCGCCAGATACTCCCAACGAGGTATAACTTGATTTTCGTACAATGCTAAAAAGCAACAAGTCGTAGATATCAACAAAAAAACCCAAGGCGCCAACAATTACAGGGAGAGAAAAAATGCCATATTCTTTTTGTTGCATGTTTACTTGTTTATTAAATTTTAAATTACCGGAAAGAACGGCTAATCTCCAATATTTTTTTGGGTAATTTTAATTTTGCAGATAATTAAATGATGAGTGATATTTTGAAAAAGTAACTGAGGCTATTATTTTATTTGACAAACCTTTGGAGTGAAGTTAAATGTTTTCCATTTGTGTGCAATTATAGGCGGGATTCTTGCATAGTACGGTCAGTTACTGTCATCAAACAGAAAAAAGATTTTAATTTTGGAAATATTTAAGATTAATTTCATTTTTAATCTTTGATATGAGAAGATTGTGCCTGAATAATAAATACTAAAAAAATCACAACAGCGTTATTATTAAAAACATTGTGCATAAATGAACAAGCTGAGCGTAGATAAATACAATAAAAATTGATTTAAACTGGTACTATATTTTTTATGAATAAACAATTAAGGAATTATTTACAAAAATCGCTGGTAACCCTTGACCTGATAGTATTAAATGTTGTTTTTTTATTCACAAGATTTATTCTGGAAAGCAGGGTAGAAGGTGCAGATTTTAGGAGTTATTTTGGATTCTGGTTGGCATTAAATGCTTTTTGGATAGTGATATCGCTCGTATTCAGAACCTATTCGGATAATAGCATTACCAACTTTGAATATTTCACCAAGAGAACCTCACAGGTATTTTTATTGTGGATTATTGCTACGCTATGCTATCTTTTCTTCTCCCGGCAGTTTGAAGTTTCCAGAATTTTTATATTGCTAACCATTATTTTTTTTGGTGTCGGTTTGTTCATCAACAGGTTTTTATACCTGGGCCTGAATAATTACTTCAAAAACAGAAACCATCTTTTTAATAAAGTTATAATTATTGGCTACAACGAGACTGCAAAAAAACTGGAAAGCTATTTTGAAGAAGACGGATTTAATACCCATCTTTTAGGTTTTATTGAAGATGAAAAAAACATCCACGAATTAACACATCACCCAATATTAGCAGACATTGAACACACCATCCAAACAGCCATTGATCTTGATGCACAGGAAATATATTCAACCATTACACCAGAACAGAATAATTTTATTTACACACTAATGAACAGAGCGGAAACTGAATGTATCCGCTTTAAAGTAGTTCCGGATTTATCCATTTTTATTAATAAGCCTGTAATAATTAATTATATCCGGGAACTTCCTATCTTATCCCTGAGAAGTGAGCCTTTGGACGACGTAGGCAACAGGGTTAAAAAAAGGGCCTTGGATGTAGTTGTAAGCACACTGGTAATTATTTTTATATTATCCTGGTTAGTACCCATTATAAGTTTGTTGATTTATCTTGAATCAAAAGGCCCCATTTTCTTTTCGCAGTTACGGTCGGGAAAAAACAATAAAACGTTTTATTGTTACAAATTCAGAAGCATGAAAGTGAACAAGGAATCGGACAGTAAACAAGCTACCCGTGACGACGCACGGGTTACAAGAATCGGTAGGTTTTTACGCAAATCAAGCCTTGATGAATTCCCTCAATTTGTAAATGTTTTTAAAGGAGAGATGAGTTTGGTAGGGCCAAGGCCACATATGGTAAAGCATACCTCTGATTATTCCAAAATTGTTGACCAATATATGATACGCCAGTTTCTTAAGCCGGGCATTACCGGATGGGCGCAGATAAATGGCTACAGGGGAGAAATAACAGACGATGAGCAAATAATCAACCGGGTAAATGAAGATCTTTGGTACCTCGAAAACTGGAATATTTGGCTTGACATAAGAATATTATTTCTTACTGTTTACAAGGTATTTAAAGATGATAAGGCATTTTAGTTTTTTACTAAATTCATTAAAAAAGCTGCTCCCAATTCAGACACTTCATACGCTCTCTGAATTAAGCAATGTCTATTAGTTTTTCTAAATAAATATCCTGTATGGCGTTTAGTAATTTCACCCCATCCGCCAACGGTTTTTGAAAAGCTTTTCTTCCAGATATTAATCCCATACCGCCAGCACGTTTATTGATGATAGCCGTAATTACAGCTTCTTTTAAATCTGCCTTCCCGGCAGAAGCTCCGCCGGAATTGATTAACCCTGCCCTTCCCATAAAACAATTTAAAACCTGGTACCTGCATAAATCAATAGGATGATCAGTTGCAAGATTTGTGTACATGCGCTCATCCAACTTTCCGTAGCTGCTGTCACCACTGTTGAGTGCTTTAAACCCGCCATTATTTTCAGGTAATTTTTGCTTTATAATATCAGCCTGAATGGTTACCCCTAAATAATTTGCCTGCCCGGTAAGGTCTGCTGAAACATGGTAATCTACCCCACCCTTTTTAAAAGCATCATTCCTTAAATAACACCATAAAACGGTGGCCATCCCTAGTTGGTGCGCTTCTTCAAAAGTCTTCGCCACTTCTACAATTTGCCTTTCAGACTCAGCCGATCCAAAATAAATGGTGGCACCAACTGCAGCTGCGCCAAGATTCCAGGCATCTTTAACCGTACCAAACATTACCTGGTTGTATTTATTGGGATAAGTAAGTAATTCATTGTGGTTCATTTTAACAATAAAAGGAATTTTATGGGCATACTTACGGGCAACAATTGCCAACCCGCCAAAGGTGGAAGCAACGGCATTGCAACCACCTTCCATAGCCAGTTTAATAATATTTTCGGGGTCAAAATATAAAGGGTTAATGGCGAAAGAAGCGCCGGCACTATGTTCTACCCCCTGGTCTATTGGCAAAACAGATAAATAACCCGTTGCCCCCAACCTGCCATTATTAAAAATTTTATTGAGATTGCAGAGTGTAGGAATATTCCGGTTACTTAAAGCATACACCTCATTTACAACATCCGCAGATGGAAGGTGTAGCAACTCTTTAGAGACTGTAAGGCACTGATGCGTTATAAGATTTTCATTTTCTTTACCAATCAATTCCAGTATTTGATAATACGTCATAAAAAAAATTTAGTGTGCTTTAATATTTTAACTCAGATAAAAATGATACCGATTTAAGAGACAATCTTTAAACAATTTTTTTGGTAACCGGCTTTCGTTTTTTATGGCGTCGATATTGGCGACGCTCCATTCAAAAGTAGTTTTCCATGGCATCATTAGCCTTCTGTTGCAAAGCCTCCCAACTAAACCTAAACAACTTCTTTGCTAGTTAAATGCTACATACAACGCTTGCAAATATCCCGCCACATTACTCAATACAATGTAAACAATTCCATTGTCCAAACCATCTTTGTTCAGCGTATTTTGTCCGGGTATTTTACCATTCATTGATAAGAAAGTTTGTTTATTGGAATAGTTTTTTATATTTACATACGAAACAAGTCGTACTATGACATTAATTAAAAATAACCGGCCAACAGAAAGTGAACTAGAGATACTCCAGGTACTTTGGCAAAAAAAATCCGCTACTGTAAGAGATGTTCATGAGGTAATTCTTACAACTAAAGATGCAGGGTATACCACCACGCTCAAACTAATGCAGATTATGTTTGAAAAGGGGCTGGTAACACGGGATAGCAGCAACAAAACGCATATTTATCAGCCAGCCGTTAGCAAGGAGAAAACACAGACTTTGTTTGTAAATAAAATGATTGATTCTCTTTTTGCCGGGTCCCCTGCTCAATTGGTTATGCAGGCGTTGGGCAATCACAAAGCATCAAAAGAAGAGCTGGAAGAAATCAGCAATTTTTTAAAAAATATCAAATAAGCACCCCTTATGCCAACAATTGTTGCAGATCAACAACATTTATTGCAAGCCATTGGCTGGGGTATATTACATAGCTTTTGGCAGGCGCCTTTATTATGGCTAACCTATTTACTAGCCACAAAGGGCAAGGAAAAAATTCCTGCAATTGTTAAGTACAACCTAAGCCTTGTATGTTTATTGGCTGCTCCGTGTTGGTTTTTGTATACGATCGTTCAGCATCATTATTTGCTGCAAAACCCCGGCATTTCCACCATTAATTTCATTTCGATTTCGCTGCCGGATATCTCAGCAAAAATCATCCAGTTACTTCCTTATCTTTCTTTAGGATACCTGGCCTTGCTGGTTTTTTATCTACTGCATTTCATTCAGCAGTATTTATCCTTAATGCCACTGCGCAATAAAGGATTAATAAAAGCTCCCATTGATACCCGGTTGTTTACAAACCAAACTGCCATGCACGCCGGCATTAAAAAAAATGTACAAATATGGCTCACCAATAAAATAGATGTACCATCCGTATCAGGCTTTTTTAAACCCGTCATTTTATTACCTGTTGCATTGCTTAACCAGCTAACTATCCGGCAGGCTGAAGCGATCATCATCCACGAGTTGGCACATATAAAAAGAAACGATTACCTCGTCAACTTTTTTCAAATAATTGCCGAATTGGTGTTGTTTTTTAACCCTTTTGCAAAGTTGCTGGGTTCCATTGCAAGGCAGGAACGGGAGAATTGCTGTGATGATTGGGTACTCAATTATCAATACAACAAACATGACTATGCCAGCGCATTGGTATTGATAGAACAACAACGCAACCAAAAACTATTGCTGGCTATGGCCGCAACAAACGGCCGGAAAAATTTATTAAAAAGAGTTCAACGAATATGTACTTCCGATCCTGTTAACAAAATAAACCTGCAACAACAATTAAAAATAATGATTGCAGGGTTGGCTGTATTGATAGCAATGGTTTTTCTATTGCCTGCATTTCAGCAGCCGCTAAAACTTGCTGATAAAACAACCGCTTTTAGCCACCTCATCGTTCCAAAACAATTGATAATTTCCATTGTTGAAAAGCCTGACCTATTTGCAAATTCCGAACTTGTACCAACAAAGTCTAAAAATAAGAACAGGATAAAAAATAAGAAAACTGACATAGTTAAAAATAAAGGAGGTGTTGAAGAAGGCCCTTCAACAATTGCATTGCTTAATAATGAATTGCTTAAAGCAGAGCAGGAAATTGACATCTTATCAAAACAAATAGCAGATAAATCAGTAGTAACATCCTCACCGGTATTTGTAAAAGTAGAAGAAGAAATATCAGGTTCACCTAAGAAAACGACGTTTTACCTGGAGTTAAAAAATGACAATGGTCTGGCCACTATCAAGCCACTGGCCGTAATAAGTACCTCTTTACCAGGCAAGAAAATAAAGACCAGCAAACCAATAAAAATTATCAGGAAGAAAAGGGTTACCACTTAAAACAACACTATTTGTTTATTTAATAATGGTAACATACCCCGTCATCGACTTTCTGCCACTGCCTGGTTCTATCACGTAATAATAAGTACCAAATGGCAACTCCCTGCCCTTGTATTTGCCATCCCAACCGGGTGCATTGTAACCATTGGCTTGATATACCACCTGGCCGCTTCTGTTAAATACCTGTATTTTACAAGTAGGATATGCATCTAAATATTGAATAGTCCAGTTTTCATTAATGCCATCTCCATTGGGTGTAAATGTATTGGGGATAACCGGAGCTCTTAATAAAGTCACCAGTACTAAGTCGGTTGATCTGCATCCACCGTTTGCCGTAACTGTAAAAAGGTAACTAATGGTATCAACTGTTAATCCACTTACCGTTGGTTGTAATATGGTTGAGTTACTTAAATAGCTGTTGGGTAACCACAAAAATTGCAAGCCATCACCGGTTGCAGTTGCACCAAGTGTTATCTGTCCACCTTCTAACAAAACCTTGTCTGGTCCGGCATTTATTAGCGGAAAAGCAAATACTGTAAACGGTTTTGCAACCGTATCCTTACAGCCAAAATTGTTCTCTGCCTGTAAAACTACATTGTAATTTTTTGCATCGCTGAACGTTTGGGCTGTAGGCAATTGCTGACTTACGATCTGTCCATTTCCAAAATTCCACAACCATTTATTTACAACTCCATCAGCGCCATTGCTATTATCACTAAAGCGAACTGATTGGTTTTGACAAATACTAATACTATCCGATTTAAAATCGGCCACTGGCTGTGGATGCAATGTATTAACTGAAATGATGGTACTTTTTTTACAACCTTCCCCACTTGTAACCTGCAGGCTGACATTGTAAATACGCACTGCTGAAAACTGGTGTTCAGGATTTTTTGAGGTGGAAGTATTGTTTAAACTTGCAGCATCATCAAAATTCCATAAGTAGGTAAATGCGTTGGTAGTGCCATCATAAATAGTAGATGTATCGGTAAAAGCAGCAATGGGATTAGGCATACAAATACTGGCCGGAAATTTAAAACCAGGAACCGGCAAGGGATTCACCACCACAAGCTTTTGGCGGGTTACCTTACAACCATTGCTGGTAGTTACAGTAAGTGTAACTGTATAATTTCCATTTACAGTAAACGTATGCACAACAGCCGCAGCACTTGGGTTGATAAATCCGGGGCTTCCGTCACCAAAATTCCAGCTCCAGGTGCTAATACTGCCCACACCTGCGGGCACCGTTGAAGAATCGGTAAACCTAACTGCATTGGAAGCACAAACAGGTGTACTGTTGCCAAAATTAGCAATGGCTGGTGCCAATACTTTTATCGTTTGAAATACGCTGTCAACACAACCGGCATTGGAAGTAAACGTGTATTTAATGCCGTGATTTCCGGTACCAACAGTTGCAGGTGTAAAAAGCCCTGCACTGTTTATTCCAGCGCCCGAATAAACGCCGGTGCCCGGCAGTGCGCCCGTTTCTGCTGCCTGTGTTACCTGGTAAATAACTGCATCAGGACAAACATCCGGTATTAAATTAAATATCAGCCTTGGCACAGCAAAAACGGTAACCTGCAAGATTTTTTCGTTGGTGCATGTTGCGCCGGAATAGGCGAGGTATCTTATGCTAAATTGTTTTGTTAATGGGGATTGAAAAGCTGGATAGCGATGCTTGTAAAATTTACCCAATGCAGGCAAATCATCTGTTTCAACGCCTGTGGGGGCATTCACATTATCCCAGTAAATAAGCACCTTGGTAATATTACCAAAATTAACGGTGGAGTTATCTTTTATAGCCACAGAATCGTTGCCGCAATAGCCGGAAAGATTTTGAATAGAGAAATCAGCCAGTGGCTTGTCGCCATTAACTGTAAAGGATTGTGCCAATGAATCTACACAGCCATTGTTACTGATAACAACCAATGTTGCTGTATAATTTCCAATAGCACTGTATCGATGTGCAGGATTTTTTACACTAGAAATATTATTGGAAGGGGTAGCATTAGTATCTCCAAAATTCCAGGCCCATTTGGTGATACTGCCTGCTACTATCGCAGAAGTGTCAATAAAAACAGCCGACGCATCACTGAGGCAAACCTCGGGAGATATAAAACCAGGCGTTGGCAAAGGACTTACAACAATATTTTTTGAAAGGGGTAAAGCATTGGCGCAGCCTTTATCTGTCTTCAATTGCAGCGTTACCGGGTAGGTGCCGGCATTGGCATATTGGTATAAAAAAGGTTTTCCATTATTGATTAAAGAATCTGGCCTGCCATTGCCGAAACTCCATATCCATTGATTGATATTTCCGGATGCAGTTGTTGATTTATCTGTAATGGTTACATTATTTTTTTCGCAGGTAGGCGTAGATACCGAAAAAGAAGGAACAGGTAAGCTATTTATGATTACTTGTTTTGTACTCGTATCGCTTATGCAACCTTTATCAGTTTTTATCCAATGCTTAATAAAAAAAGTATCCGCTGCAAGGTAGGTATGGCTTAGAATTTGCCCCGTGCCCTGTGCAGTGTTATCTCCAAAATTCCAAAACCAATCGGTTATTGCACTGCCCTGCCCGTTGCTGCTGCTGGCTAAAGCTGTTGCAACATTTAAACAGTTTTCTACAACAAGGTTAAATGAAGCGGTGGGCTTTTGATATAAATTTTTAAACAACATGACTGTATCGTCCACACAACCTGCAGCGCTGGTAACCTGCAGTTGTATTTTAAAGGGACCTGTACCCGAGCTGTACAAATGAGCCGGGCTTTTTATCGTGGCTGTATCAAGGTTGCCTGAAGATGGTTCTCCAAATGTCCACTTCCATTTAAATGCACCTTGAGTTCCATCTGCAATAGTGCTTGCGTCTGTAAACCGAGCTACCTGGTATGGCAGACAAACAGTAGCCGGCATAATAAAACCGGATACTGGATTGGGGTTGATGGTAAATGTTTTTGCAATGCTGATACTCTTACAACCACTGGCTGTAGCCACTTGCATCGATGCCGTTACAATACCTGCTTTTATATAACTATGCAAGCGGGTTGTATTGTTTGCAACAGTATCGCTGGTACCATCACCAAAATTCCAATAACTTTTTTCAATAATACCCGGCGGTGCTATAGAAGAAAGATCCGTAAAGATTAAAGCCTTATCTACACACAAAGGTGCGGCAATAGTAAAGCTGGCAACCGGCACTTCCGTAACAACTATTTGCCTGGTGGAAACACTACTGATACAGCCCACATTACTAATCAAACTAAATTTCACTTCATAAGTTCCGGCATTTGCATATTTATGTACCGGGTTGTGTAGGTTGCTTACAGAGTTGTCGCCAAAATCCCAGGTCCATCGGTAAGAATAAGTACCTTCATCGTAGTTAGAAATGTCGGTAAAATGCACAGAGTCCGAAACACAACCATTGTGTTCCCATTCAAAATTAGTTACCGGCGGGTTCTTTACAAAGATGGTATCATCCTTTGTTTGGGTGTTGCCACAACCATCCGTTCCGGCTGTACCTGCTGTTATAGCAACGGGGTAATTTCCAGACGGGCAGTATGAATAGGCTGTTGGTAATTTGTAGCGCCATACCTGTTTACCATTAATAAAAAAGGTACTATCCGCTACCGGGTTTGCAATGGTAACATTAGGCGTTTGAAAGCCTTTAAAATCCCAGAATAACGATAGCGGTTCGTAAGGATAGGTAATTGAGAAATAAAAAGGCGTGCAGGCACATGCAGTATTTAATCCTGAAATATTTAAGGGGTTGATAGGCGTAATATAGTTGTACAAATCTTTCAGGTTTGTACCGGCATTGTAGCCATACGATTCAAAACCACCGTATCCATAGGCAATGGCATTAAACCCGCTATCAGCCTTCAATGTGTGTGCACCAGAAATAACCGGAATTTGAGCATAGCTATATTTAGCATCCTGGGGATGTGGCACAAAACTATAACTACCGGCAGTACCTGTTGCTGAGAAAGATGCTACCGCCGAGGTTTTAATAATTACATTAATCCAATGATCCAGTATGTTGGCGTTAGGAGTTGAGTTAACCAATACCTCATCGATTGTTTGTTCAACCGGGCTTAAATAGATCATCTCCGGATCGCCAAGGCTGCCAATAAAGTTATTACCGCAAGTACTGGCAGTGGTTATGTATTGTGCCACCATTATTGGTTGGTTTGCTTCAATTAACTGTGGTTTGTCACTAATAGGGAAATCATAATAAAAACTATTTACAAGACCCGTTTGTACAACTCCGTTCAGCTTAACAATTGTGGAAGGATCAGTTACAGCAATGCGATAGTAATTAAAGGGCATGCTTTGGGTGGGAGCTGTTAAAAAACGTTTTCCCCATGCAGTTTTTGGGAATGCCTGCGCAATAAGATTATCTGAACTATTGGAAGCAGAACAACTGATTTTTATTTTTCCCGAACCGGAAAAGACAGCAATTTTTTTACAGGTTATACTACCATTACTGATAGAACGGATTTTAGATCCGGTTAAATCAACACCTGTAAAATTACCAGGACTGCCCCCAATCAATTGCCCCATTACATTATAGATTTCACCCTGGTTTAATGTTACTGTAAATGGAACATTGGCTGAATGATTTTGTGTATTGGCAGAAGGTGTAATCTCTACTGTCGTTGAACCGGTATCGGCCGCTACCACAAAAAAGAAACTATTGGAAAAGTCCTCATTAGATACCTGTTTATAATTTATTGAGTAATATTCTTTGCCCAATGTATTGGTAGGAAACAACAAGGTGGCTCCGGAAACATTACCATTGTAAATATGGGTATACGCTACAACGGGCCTCGTACTGGTAACATGAATTCCTGATGTAAAAAGGCCCTCACTTAATAGCCTTGCATCCTGTGCGCCAGACTTTGGTATTGGATTAGAAGTGACGATTGTACCTGCCGGTATATTGCTGATATTTTCTACATACCCCAACGCAGGAATTTCTATTTTAATGTTTGTAAATGTATTGGGGATACCTTCTGTTGCAAAATACAAAACCATCTCCTGGCCGTTGAACCCACCACCGCCACCGTTTGTTACAAACCTTACGTGATAACCATATCCCAACCAAAAATCCTTCCCTTTATTAGAAAAATCCTGTGCGAAGGAAGCGTACGAAATAAAAAAAATAAAAAAGGACAGATGGATTTTTCTCATTGGAACTTACTAAAATGTCAGGAAGTAAATTTAGCGAAAATAAAATGAGCAACAGTTTAAAAAAGCAAAAGGCCCGATAGAAATCGAGCCTTTGTTTACGAACCTAATTTGGTTCTGTAACCCCCAAAGAAAACATCTTGTTTACCAAGCACAAGCGCTTATGCCTTTGAGGTTGATTAGTAAACGATGTTTGTTCCATTTTATTTTATTTTCCGGTTGAAATGAAAAAATAATTGTTAACAATACGGTTGCGAAGCAAATGGCTTTCTATATTTCGCAACGAATTGTCCTTGAAAATAACGGCAGATTATTATGCTTAATTCATAAACATTTATTGAGCTGCGGCATTTTTTATAATCAAAAAAATGTATCTCCTCTTAAAATAATTCCGTAAAAACTGAAAGCACCAGACACAAAAAAACCGCTGCTTTTTAGCATGCGGTTCTTTTCATCCCTGTATTAGAATTTAATAAGATCCTATATGTGTATTAGAGTTTCCGTTAGCACCCGTCCACACAATTTTATAAAATAATAAGCCAGATGGACAGCTGGTTATCGGATTGCCGTTTGCGTCTAAACCAAATGTAGTTGTAGTAGTTGCCGCTGCGCCAGTATGTTTTAACTGACCACTAACTAACCGGAAGTTACAACTTTGTCTTACAACTAATGGCTCTGTTATTGCAGCGGTAAACTCTTTATTAAATCGGTTTGTACCCCATTCTGCAATTCCATTTCCAAGTGAGCTTACTCCTGTTATAGAAATTACTATTCCATTATCATAAGTAAAAGTTCTGCGTTTTGCAACCTGCCAGTTACGCTGCGACCCATTATCAAAAGTGATACTCATACCTGAGCTGGTAACTTCATGAACAATTGGGGCAAGCCTTGTTGCCAGGTTACGAAGTTTACCGCCGGATACATTTTTAATGGTTTTTGTTCCATTAATGGTAATGCTTTTTTTATCTGCCCCACGGGTAATTTTTAAATTATTGTAGGTAATGTTATATTGTGCCCCCGCAGTAATCCAGCGAAAGCCTGGTGCAAAGCTTATCACAATTACCCCGGAACGGGTGCGGTTTCCTATACAATTATTACCACTGTAAGTAAGTGTAATAGTCCTTGGGTTGCTTGTTGTATCTACCACTACCGTAGCATCGCAGGTAAATGGAAGCTGCGGCGATAAGGGAGATTCACCTGCATAAGAACCGCCTAAATTTTCGAGTGTTGCGTTGGCGTCATTGGCTACTGCATCAGTTTCATTTGCAAACCTCTGCTGGTCATCTGCCTGCACTTGTAGCTCGGTTGTGGTATCTATGGTTGCGCTGGTGTCAGTTTTTTTACAAGATGTAAAAAATAAGGTAACAATTGTAATGGCTACTAAGCTGTAGCGGATTTGTTGTTTCATACTAAAGATTTTTGGTTTTTTTATTTGGTTGTACGATTAAGACTTTTTGTTTAACAAAGAGTTTAAATGGCTACAAAAAATATTTATTATTAATAACAGAAAGGCTACAAAAAAATTGCCCCCGGGGCAAATTCCGGGGGCAATTTTTTTGTATTTTATGGTTATTCTTAAAAAGTGTTTCTACTTTTTATCTAAAAGGTGCATGGCAAATTCTAATTGCTCTTCCATTGTAAGATTTGTATTATCTAAGATAACTGCATCATCCGCTTTACGTAGTGGACTTACTTCCCTGTTAGAGTCTATGTAGTCCCTTAGCTCCAGGTTGTTTTTGACTTCTTCAATTGTTACATTCGGATTTTTTTCAAACATTTCTTTAAACCTACGCTCCACCCTTACAGTAATATCTGCCGTCATAAAAATTTTAAGCTCTGCCTTTGGAAAAACAGTGGTACCTATATCCCTGCCATCCATTACAATGCCTTTCTTTTTGCCCAATTGCTGTTGCTGGGCTACTGCAAATTCCCTTACTTCTTTTATGGCAGCCACGTCACTTACCTTTTCTGCGATAATCATATCCCGTATCAGGTATTCGACGTTTTCGCCATTCAATAAAATTTCGGATTGGTTTGATTTGGCATTGTGTTTAAATTCGATAGAAATGTTCTGCAATGCATGTTCTACCATTTCGTTGTTCGTGATATCTATACTGTTTCGTAAAAAATACAATGTTATTGCACGGTACATAGCTCCACTGTCAATATATACATACCCTAGTATTTTAGCCATTTGTTTGGCAAGTGTACTTTTTCCGCACGATGACCATCCATCAATGGTAATTATTTTCCTTTTCATTCATACAAAAGTCAACAAAAATAACTACCCATCAAAGTAAAAAACCACCCAATATAATGGGTGGCTTTATTATAATTTAAACCAGGTAATTATTATACTTCCGATGTGGTTGTTTCTTCTTCTTTCTTTTCCTGTTGTTTTAATGTAAAGGTTATTTTTTCTTTAGATTCATCTAAATCAGCAATTAAAATATCACCACTTTTTACCTGCATGTTTAAAATTTCTTCTGCTAAAGGATCTTCCAGGTATTTTTGAATGGCCCTGTGAAGCGGTCTTGCTCCAAATTGAGCATCATAACCTTTATCAGCTATAAAGTCCTTTGCAGCTGGTGAAAGTTCCATCGAAAATCCAAGGTTTACCAACCGTTTCATTACTCCCTTCATCAAAATATCTATGATATCAAAAATATTTTCTTTGGTCAGGGAATTAAAGATCACCACATCATCTATCCTGTTTAGAAACTCGGGACTAAACGTACGCTTCAATGCCTTTTCAATTACGGCTTTGTTATTTTCATCTACATTTTGCATTCTGTTTTGTGTTGCAAAACCTACGCCTTCGCCAAAGTCTTTCAACTGTCGGGCACCAATATTGGATGTCATAATGATGAGGGTATTTTTAAAATCTACTTTTCTACCCATACCATCGGTTAGTTGTCCATCATCTAAAACCTGTAATAAAATATTATAAATGTCTGGGTGCGCTTTTTCTATTTCATCCAAAAGGATTACGCTATAAGGCTTGCGTCTTACTCTTTCGGTAAGCTGCCCACCTTCTTCGTACCCAACATAACCCGGAGGTGCACCAATTAAACGACTCACCGTAAACTTCTCCATGTATTCGCTCATATCGATCCTTATCAACGAATCGTCATTGTCAAACATATACCTGGCCAGGCTTCTTGCCAGTTCTGTTTTACCAACCCCGGTAGGGCCAAGAAAAATAAATGTACCGATGGGTTTTTTGGGATCTTTCAATCCTACCCTGTTGCGCTGAATGGCTTTAACGACTTTGGATATACCTTCTTCCTGACCAATCACTGCATTTTTTAAATCATCACCCATGCGGCGGAGCTTATCTGTTTCTGCCTGCACCATTCGTTTAACGGGTATCCCTGTCATCATGCTGATTACTTCAGCGATGTCTTCTTCTTCAATAGGAAAACGCTTGTGCTTGCTCTCTTCTTCCCAATCATTTTTTGCTTTCTCCAAATCTTCCTGCAACCGTTTTTCGGAGTCCCTTAAAGAAGCTGCTTCTTCAAAACGCTGACTCTTTACAACTTTATTTTTTTCCAGTTTAATATCTTCAATCTTCTTTTCCAATTCAATTACATCTTCGGGCACATTAATATTTTTGATGTGCTTTCTAGCTCCTACTTCATCCAATACATCAATCGCTTTATCCGGAAGTAACCTGTCTGTCATATAGCGCTCACTCAACTTAACACAGGCATCAATTGCCTCAGCACTATAAGTAACATTGTGATAGTCTTCGTATTTGCTTTTAATGTTTAGCAAAATCTGTATGGTTTCTTCTACTGATGGCTGATCAACAATTACTTTTTGAAAACGACGGTCTAATGCCCCATCTTTTTCAATATGCATACGATATTCATCCAATGTAGAAGCGCCAATACATTGCAACTCACCTCTTGCCAAGGCAGGCTTAAATATATTACTAGCATCTAAAGAACCACTAGCTCCACCTGCGCCAACAATGGTATGTATTTCATCAATAAATAAAATAACATCCCTGTTTTTTTCCAGTTCGTTCATGATGGCTTTCATCCTTTCTTCAAACTGTCCACGGTATTTAGTACCGGCAACAAGCGCAGCTAAATCAAGCGATACCACTCTCTTATCAAACAAAACCCGGCTTACTTTTCTTTGAACGATTCTTAGTGCCAAACCTTCTACAATTGCTGTTTTACCCACTCCGGGTTCACCAATCAAAATCGGGTTATTTTTCTTTCTTCTTGAAAGAATTTGTGATACCCTTTCAATCTCCACCTCCCGGCCAACAATCGGATCTAAAGAGCCATTTTCAGCAAGTCTTGTAATGTCCCTGCCAAAATTATCCAACACAGGCGTTTTTGTTTTTGGCTGATTGGCTGCTCCACGCTGAGCCTTTTGTTGTTGACTATACTGCTTTCTTTCTTCATCAAAATCGTCGTCATTTTCGTCAGAGAATTCTGCCTTCGGTGGATTGCTGGTTACAAATCCCAACTCGTTTTTAAACATGTCGTAATCCACATCAAATTGATTTAAAATTTGTGTTGCAATATTTTCTTTATTTTTTAGAATAGAAAGCATCAGGTGCTCGCTTTCAACGAGGGTGCTCTTGTGAGCCTTTGCTTCGAGGACTGTTATCCGTATCACTTTCTCTGCCTGTTTAGTTAGGGGCAAAGAATTGATGTTAGCGATGTTTTTTCCGGTTTTATCTTTTACGGCTACCTCTATCTCTTTACGAAGTTCGTATAGGTCTATATTAAGAGACTTTAAGATTTTAATAGCGGTGTTCTCGCCATCTCTTATTAACCCTAAAACCAAATGTTCGGTTCCAATAAAATCATTTCCTAAACGCAGCGCTTCTTCCCTGCTGTAGGAAATAATTTCTTTAACCTGGGCTGAAAAGTTGTTATCCATTTATATTGAATTTAGCTTGTACAATAATAACGTTTATTTGGTAGATTTAGTTTGCCTCGCAATGGAATTGTTAATATGTTGAAAAGTTGGCTTTAATACGCTTTCTGATTTTTTTGACTGTTACATGATTGGATAATTAAACTTTATCCTTCCCATACTTTTAGAAAGATTACATGCGTTACATTCAAGTTACAAAAACAATAAATTTAAAAATGCATCTTTTAAAGCCATCTCAGTTAAAAGGGTAAAAAAATATTTATACATTGCGAGGTAAAATAAACCTACCAATAAAATGCTACATTCATGAATGTCAAAATAGATACCAAAGAGAAATTCGTTGTGATAACACCGACAGAAACGAAATTGTCTGTTATTATGACAGCGGAATTAGCTGAAATGTTGCTTTCGTACATTCAAAAAGACATACCGCATATTGTGTTAAATCTAAAAGATGTAATGGAAATTGATGAAGACGCTTGCAAAATGCTTGCTGATGTTCAACATAAATTTTACGAATCTAATTGCTCCTGTGTTATTTGCGGATTACAAAAAACTGTTGAAGACAGCCTTGATAAACTGGAAATTCTTGAGCTGCTGAATGTAACACCCACAGAAAGTGAAGCATGGGACATAGTTCAAATGGAAGCCATAGAAAGGGAAATTTTAGGAGATGATTGAGCCTGGGATTACATTATCCAATTGAATTATAAAACTTTAAATAATATAGTGCTAAATAACCAGATGCAACATTTAGTGCATAATATTTGTCATGTGAAGCAATTGTATATTTATTAACCCTTCAATTTTTTCATGTTAGCATTAACCATCTTGGGTAACAACTCAGCTATTCCAGCATTTGAAAGATACCCTACTGCGCAGGTATTGCAAATGCAGGAAGATATTTTTTTAATTGATTGTGGAGAGGGCACACAAATGCAGATGGCGAAGTATAAAATCCGGAGGAGCAAAATCAGCCATATTTTTATCTCTCATTTACATGGCGACCATTACTTTGGGTTAATTGGCTTGTTAACAAGTATGAGTCTTTTAAACAGAACGCAGGATCTTCATCTTCATGCCCCTGCCCCCCTGGAAAAGATTTTACAGATGCAATTGGAGGTTGCCAGTACAACATTATGTTACAAGCTTCTTTTTCATCCATTAACAGCCGAAGGATTAATTTTAAATGAGAAAAAAATTACTGTTCATTGCTTTAAAGTATTGCACCGGATTGAATGCTGGGGATTTCTTTTCAGGCAAAAAAAGAAGCCCCGTAAAATTGACAGCGACAGAGCCAGGATTTATGAAATTCCAGCCAGCTTTTATGAAAGGTTGCAATCAGGCGAAGACTATGTAACCAAAAAAGGAACCATTGTACCTAATAGTGAAGTAACTATCGCCGCCGCACCACCCAAAAGTTATGGCTACTGTGCTGATACAATTTATGATGAAAATTTAATAGAAAAAATAAAAGGGGTTGATTTATTGTATCATGAAACCACTTATTTAAAAGGGAATGAAGATAAGGCTGCTGCCCGTTTTCACAGTACGACATTACAGGCTGCTACTATTGCAAAAAAAGCCTGTGTAAAAAAATTATTGATTGGTCACTTTTCTGCCCGGTACGAAATACTGGATGAATTTTTAACAGAAGCCTGTTCGATTTTTGAAAACACTGACCTGGCGTTGGCGGGTGTTTCTTACAGAATTTAAAAAAGGCTTTTCACCAAAAAATTCATTTAAAATACCCGGCAAATTTGCAACTAGCTTCATGTTTAAAAACCAATGTTCGCTATCACAAACCGTGTCTAGTCAGTCTTATTGCTTATCGAATTCCAGCCATCTGCCATTATCCAGTTGTAAAATACAGGAAACCATTTACGCCAGGCTGCTTCATTATGAATACCATCTTTATCAATAACTGAGTAAATCATTGCACTGGATTTCTTACCGATTTTTTCCTGTATCCGAATTACATTATTTATAGTCGACTCCCCTTCCTGCCCGCCTGTATAGAAAAATAATTTACCACTTAGTTTTCCGGCAACGGAATCTGTTAATGTATCAATGCTATTAGCCACCCAAATAGCAGGTGAAAAAATACCAGCTTTTCCGAATACATCTGGGTATTGCAGCATAGCATATAATGATATTAAGCCCCCCATGGAACTACCTGCAATTAAAGTAGAATTCTTCCCCGGCAGGGTTCTGTAGTTTCTGTCGATAAAAGGCTTTAAAGTTGTTGCAATAAATTCCACATATTGCTTTCCTTCTCCTTTTCCAAATCTTTCATTGTCGTCAGGATTGTATTCGTTCATTCTTTGAGGGCCATTATCGATACCTACCACAATACAACCCTGTTTTCCGTTTCTTATTATTGAGTCGAGGCATTCATCTACTCCCCACTCTCCATATGCAGCACTTAAATCATCAAATAAATTTTGCCCATCGTGCATGTATATAACAGGGTACTTTTTTTTCTTATTAGAAGCATAGCCTTCCGGAAGGTATAGCCAGATTCGTCTGCTTCGGCTAAGTTGAGGCATAGCAAAAGCTGTATCCATCAATATAACGTTGGATGAAGCAGTGTGCTTTTTTTCCAATTTTATAAAATCATCTTGCCATGCTGCTATATCTAACTCAATTATGGTATCACTTTCTACATTTAATTCTCTATTTGCCAACAGATCACCTGCGCCAGTTGATTCTACCTTATCCCAGGTGCCTCTCGTTAACTTAAATTGATACAACTGTTTCGGCGAGTTTTTTATCTGCAAAGTATATTCATTGCGATCTTTAACAAATTGGCTGCCTTTAGCGGCAGCATTCCATTTATTAACATTGCCGGCCATATAAATGGTATCATTTAAATGTGAAGTGGGCTGGTTTTTTATAACAAACTGAACATTGTATTGGGCCTGGGTTGCATTAAAAAACAAGCATATCCAGCAAAGTAAGATGATTGCCTTACTTAAAAAAGGAAGTTGCAATATCGTTGACTGGTTGCTCAAAAATTATGATTGCAGATACAATTTAATTTTTTGCTGCAAAGCGTCTGAAACAGTCACCAATGGCAAACGAAGCTTGTTTTTGATTAACCCCTGTTCAAACAAAAACGCCTTTACTCCGGCAGGATTATTTTCGGCAAACAACAGGTTGTATGCTTCTATCAGCGGATTGTTTAATTTATTTGCGGTACTAAAATCGCCGGAAAGACCAGCTCTTACCATGCTGGAAAACTCCTTTGGAAAACAATTGGCTGCAACACTGATTACGCCATCAATACCGGCAGCTAATTCCGGCAGCACGAGGTCGTCATCTCCACTAACAATTAAAAAATTTTCAGGTCTGTCTTTAAGCAGTTGCATACACTGTGGTATGCTGTTGGCAGCTTCTTTTATACCGCAGATATTGGGTACTTCATGTGCAAGACGCAGGGTGGTAACTGTTTCCATATTCCTTCCTGTACGGCCCGGCACATTGTACAATATAATCGGCTTAGGCGATGCACTTGCCAAAGCTTTGTAATGTTGAAAAATACCTTCCTGCGATGGCTTGTTATAGTAGGGAGCAGCACTTAAAACTGCAGTAGCTTTATCTAGAGGGAAACGTTGCAAGGTATTGCAGACTTCTTTGGTATTATTACCACCAATGCCTACGACGACCGGCACACGGCCATTTATTTTTTCGAATGTGTATTCAAGGATGTCCAGCTTTTCCTGGCTATCCAATGTTGGTGTTTCCCCGGTGGTGCCCTGGGAAACGATGTATTCAACTCCGTTGCTTATTACAAAATCAATCACCTTACCAAGCGAATCAAAATCCACCAATTCATTATCATCAAACGGTGTTACAATTGCTACACCCGTGCCTCTCAATACAGTTCTTAAATTCATTGCTTTTTTTTGTGAAGTTATCATTATGACAGGAAAACTAAAAAACAATAAATCAGCCAAACAAAAAATACACTACGGTGAGGTAGTGTATCAACAATTAAGTAACTCATTAGATAATAAATCCAGTAATGGAATTACAGTTAATAAGACCGAACCCCAATAAAACCTGAGAAACTAACCACCATAAGAAGCAACGGCTGTATTCCTGTTAATAAGTTTGGAATGACTTAAATACCCTGCGTTTTCACCAAATATAAACAGGCAGGTACCATTTTTTATTTTATCAATAATAGGAATATGTAATCGTTGCGGAATTGCAGGACAACCCCAGCTTCGTCCAATATATCCCTGAGACTGAATCATTCGCTCATTTACATAATCGGCTGCATGAACCACTATATCTCTATTGTAAGCATTGTCATTTATTCCCTCTTCTTGCCCTTGCAAATGCAATGAATAGCCGTGTTTTCCAGAATAGGTAGTTGCAGTTGTATAGAACCCTAAACTGCTTTTGTTGCTTTCGGCCACATTAGAAAACTCTTTGGCAAACTCTTTCCCGGAATTTACACCATGTGCAACATAAGTATTAAAAATCACCTTAGCCTGCTTCAAATCAATAACAAATAAACGCTTAGCAGAAGATGGCTTGCTAAAATCAACAATAGAAATGATGCCATCGTTGGTTAATTTGCCCATTTGCTTCATACTGTTAAGGCCACAGATTGCATACTCAAATACTTGCCTGCCAAGACCCAATGAGCTGAGCTTTAAACTGTCGTAAAGAGCTAAACCAACCGGGCCATAAATTGAATTTCTTTGAACTAATGCTATATCTACATTTAACTGCGTTGAAACAATTGCGCTAACCAATTTATGATTAGCGGGCTTTGATTTAGCTCCCATATTAGGAAGGTGCAAGACAAATATGAAAAAAGAAGATAGGAATAAATGTACTTTTTTTAAGATTGGATTTTTCATTTTTGAACTGATTTTGGATTTCGATGTGCAAAACTAGGGACTACGAAAGATAAAAAATGTTAAGATTGTGGAATCATTTGCTCATCACGGGGGAATATTTGCGTAACAGATTTAAAAATTAAGCTGTCTTTTGCCAAGAAAAAATCGGTTCCGTTGTTTGAACAGAATATTTTAATTGGTTAAATTTTAAGTATTGCAACACTTAAAAAGCCAGCAAGATAAAGAGTGCGCTTTAACATCTTTATGGCGAGATAATAAAAAATATTGTGGTCTGTAATTAAGTTTGTAGGCCTAGTTTGATACCATTTCCCTGGCATTTTCTACTGCTGCGGCTGTAGGCTTTTCTCCACTTAACATTTGTGCAATGGTAGTAATTCGTTCTTCTTTATTTAACAACCGGATGGAAGTGGCAATTTTATTTCCCTGTTTTTCTTTATAAACAAAATAATGAGCAGTTGCTTTGGCAGCAATTTGCGGCTGATGGGTAATGGATATTACCTGGTGAGCTGTTGACAACGATTGCATAATTTCACCCACTTGCTTAGCAGCCTCACCACTGATACCTGTATCTATTTCATCAAAAATTAAAGTTGGTAATTGAAGCTTTTGAGCAACCAAAGATTTTATACAAAGCATTATCCTACTAAGTTCACCACCACTGGCCACTCTACGCAATTGTTCTAAACGCCCACTTTTATTGGCATCGAATAAAAACTCAAGCGAATCCGTTCCACTTGCTGAAAGCGGTACCTTAGTTAGCAAAATTTCAAACCGTGCATTCGGCATACCCACCTTCATTAAAAGGCTATTTACCTTTTGCTGAAAAGCTGATGAAACTTTGTGCCTATTGGTAGAAATAATTGAAGCCAATTGTTGGCATTGCGCTAAAACAAGGGCAATCACTTGTTGATTTTTTTCAATCGCTTCGTCGAGCTGTAAACTACTATCTAACTTTTCCTGCAATGTTGCTTTAATTGCTATCAATTCGCCCGTGGTTTGCACCTGGTGCTTTTTTAGCAGCTTATACCCCATTGAAAGCCTGTCATTCATTATTTGAATCTTTTCAGGACTGTACTGGATTGAATTGCTGATTCTATTTATTTCATCGGCTATATCGCTTAGCTCGAGTTGAACACTTTGAAGGCGCCGTCCAGTTTCTTCAATATCTTTATGGTATTGAAGAAGCCCATGTAATGAATTAGCCAACAACTTTAATTGCTGCACCACAGGCTGCTCATTTTCTGCCAGTTCAAAATAAATACCGGTTAATTGTAACTTAATCTGCTCAGCATTGGTTAACAGTTTTAATTCATACTCCAAATCTTCCAGCTCATTATCTTTTAATTTTGCCTCGTCCAGTTCGTTGAATAAAAATTGGTTATAATCTAAAGCCGCCTTTACATTTCGCTGTTGAAGCAACAATGCTTCACCTTCCTTTTTTGCAGCTAAATAATTGCCAAATACAATTTCATACTCTTTCAGTAAATCGAGGTTACCCGCAATGGCATCCAATACCTGGCGCTGAAAATTATTATCCCCCAACTCAAGTGTATCAAATTGCTGATGAAGATCAACCAGCAGGCGTCCAAGGGCCTTTAGTTGTGTTAAATTTACCGGTGTATCATTTATAAACGCTCTTGATTTACCATTGGCAGCAATTTCCCTGCGTACCACAAGATCATCGTCGAAATCCAGTTCATTACTACCTAAAAAAGCTTTAATGGAAGCATTTCCTTTAACTGAAAAATATGCTTCAACAAACATTTTTTTTTCTTTATCAAGCAATGCATTGATATCTGCCCTTTCGCCCAATATTAAATTGAGCGCTCCCATTAAAATACTTTTTCCTGCCCCCGTTTCGCCTGTAATAATATTGAGCTGTTTGGAAAATTCAATCTGGATTGATTCTATAATAGCGTAATTCTGTATGTGTAGTTTTTGCAACATATAAAGAAGCAAATTAGTTGTTTTTCGCCACGAATTTTACATCTTTCACCAATATTTAGACTGGTATAAGAATGTCTGTAAATGTAATTTGTAAATGCCATTTTTATCAAATAAAAAAGAGGGTGTCTCTATTTATGAGACAGCCTCTTTTTTTAGTTTGTAATGATATTTTTACTTTATCTCGATACTGTCATTCAAGTCTGTATCAACAAGGATTCTTCCGCAGTTTTCACAAACAATTACTTTTTTACGCAATTTAATTTCACTTTGTTTTTGAGGAGGAATGGCATGAAAACAACCGCCGCAGCTATCCCGTTCAACCGGCACAACAGATAAACCATTGCGATAATTCTTCCTGATACGATCGTAACTGAGCAAAAGTCTTTCGTCTACATGGCTTCTTGCTTCTTCCGCTTGCTTATTATAAAGCTTTTCTTCTTTTTCAGTTTCACCAATAATTTTTTCTAATTCGCCCTTTTTACCAGACAAGTTATTTTCTTTAGTGCTCACTGCTTTTTTTGCAGATTCCAGCTGCCTTGCCTTTTCTCCTACTTCTTCAGTTGCATCTTTAATATGCTTTTCGCAAAGTTTTACCTCCAGTGTCTGCATTTCAATTTCTTTATTGATTGCTTCAAACTCACGGTTATTTTTTACATTTTCGCTTTGCTTTTCGTATTTCTTAACCAGGGCCTCTGCTTCTTTAATGGCGTCTTTCTTTTGATTAATAAACTCCTGCATACCATTAATTTCCTCCTCTACCCTCGTTTGACGGGCATGTAAACCTTCAATTTCATCTTCAAGATCTTTTACCTCCATTGGCAATTCACCTTTTAGAATCTGGATTTCATCCAGTTTACAATCAATTTTTTGCAAACGTACCAGTGATGTTAACTTTTCTTCTACTGAGAAATCTTTTACTGCAGCCATTGTAAATTTATTAATTGATCAATTGTTAAAGGAAATATTGAACCGGGTTGGTTTTAATTCCTGTTTTTAGGACGGCGAAGGTAGTAAAATTTTCTTTCAAAATTTCAAATAACAAGTCTATCGTAAATTGCTCACTTTCGTAATGACCAATATCTGCAATTAAGATATTGCCATCTGCGTCAAAAAATTCATGGTATTTTATATCTGCTGTAATATAAATCTGTGCGCCAGAAGCAATGGAACTACCGATTAGAAAACTTCCAGCTCCCCCACACAAGGCAATTCTTTGTACCATTTCTCCGGTAAAGGGTGTATGCCTGATGGCTGATAAGTTAAACAACTGCTTTAATAAATGGAGACATTCGGCTTCACTAACAGGTTGTGGTAGGTCGCCAACCAAACCACTCCCTATTTGCTGGTGGTGATTTTGCAATGAAATAATATCGTAAGCTATTTCCTCGTAGGGGTGCACCAAATGCATAGCGTTTAGAATTGGTTGCTCCAGCCAGGCAAAATAAATCACTTCTACTTTTATTTCATGGGCAATATATCGCTCGCCCGGCTTACCAATAAAGGGATTGGTACCATGTGCCCCTTTAAAAGTGCCCTCCCCTGGTGTATTAAAACTGCATTCACTGTAATTCCCAATCTGGCCGGCACCTGCAGCAAAAATTGCTTCTTTCAATATTTCTGAATGGGTTGCCGGCACAAAAACCGCTAACTTTTTCAACAGGCTATTTTTATGTTGTAATACCTGCCTGTTAATTAAACCTAATTTATCGGCAATTTTTCCGTTTACGCCCCACATTACATTGTCGAGGTTGGTATGTATAGCGTAAATAGCGATGTCATTTTTTATAGCCCGGATTATGGTTTTTTCCACATAGCTTTTTCCAGTAAGTTTCTTAAGGCCGCTAAAAATAATTGGATGATGTACCACTACCAGGTTGCAATTATTTTCTATTGCCTCTTGGATAACCATTTCAATGGCGTCTAACGCAACTATTATCCCGGTACATTCCCAGGCTGAATTACCTGTTAATAGCCCTGCGTTATCATAGTTTTCCTGCAATAGGATGGGTGCCTTTTTTTCTAATGCGGATATAACCTTTTGTATTGTCATTTATTTAAAATTGATGAAGTTCTTAATTTTAACACCTAATGAAAGGCAATTTAGTGATGTATAGCTACATTTAAATGTACTTGCAAAAGGGGTGAAATATTAACGGCAATTAAATAGTTTTCAATACCAACCCATTTACCCACTTTATACAATTATTTACAAATAAAAGCGTTGTTTTCGTTGCTGTACATTATTTAAACAATGCCATACTTTAACATGCCACAAAAAAATATCGGGAAAATTTTTTTTCGTAAGTTTGATTTTATGGGTACTTCTATTTATAACAAAAGGTTTATCATAGCAATTATTTGCGCCACCCTCCTGTTGCTCTTAAGTTGCAAAAAAACTATTGAAAATATAACTGAAAACACATTAAAAAAACAGTTTGAAGATAACATCCTGAATAAAACATTTGTTGTAGATCTTGCTACTGATAACGGTATCGACAAAACCAGTGAGTATTCCGGATATGGCTTTGTCCTTTCTAAAACAACCTCTTATTTCGATGGCCCAATGACCGGATCAAAAGCAGGCATTACCTATACTGGAACCTGGAGTTGCAATGAAGATTTTAGTAAACTAGTTATCAATATTAATGCTCCTTCTATTCCGCCAGAATTTGTTTTTTTAAACCGGGCGTGGAAGTTCACTAAGAAAGCGTTGCCCGTAATGGAACTTTCACCCTGGGGTTCTACCGACCCAAAAATTTTACATATGCGAAGGCTTTAAAATACTTAAGTCGTTTTCTTTCTTTATTATCACAATTTTTTGGCTTTTTTGGAGTTATGTTGTTCAGGCTTGGTAGTTTTAAAATCAAGGCAATATCCATCCAAACAAATGCCGAATTTCTATGATAACAAAGATGGCTCTTAAGAAAACGTTTCTATTTATTGTATCGCTGGCAGGCTTTATTTTTACTCATGCTCAGTTAGCTGCTGATTTTAAAGCTACGCCAACCAGCGGCTGCAGTCCATTACTTGTTCGCTTTACGGACAAATCTACAGGCAACCCTACTTCATGGAAATGGGACCTGGGAAATGGCACCATCTCTTTTTTACGAAATCCATCAGTTACATATTTTAATCCTGGTAAATACAGAATAAAATTAATAGTGAAAACAGCCAATAATGTAGATTCTGTTGTAAAAGCGGAATACATTGAAGTGCTGGATAAACCAGTTGTACAATTTGGGGCGGGAAATACCAAGGGCTGTTACCCGCTGCCGGTGCAATTCCTTGATTCTACCATTTCAGCCGATAGCAATATATTATCTTGGTTATGGGATTTTGGCGATGGGATTACTTCCACATTAAAAAACCCAATACATACTTATACTACATCAGGTAATTTTAATGTAACACTCCAAATTGGCAATAATAGCGGCTGCCTCAGCAGCATTACAAAAAAATCATTTGTTCAAATTAATACCGGAGTATTGGCAAAATTCACTAATAATACACCGAGTAGTTGCAGCGCACCGGTTATCATTAATTTTCAAAATCAATCCACAGGAACAGGCACCTTAAGTTACCAGTGGTCTTTTGGGGATGGCACCAATGCTACTGAATCAAGTCCATCACATACTTACATTATTCCCGGGAGTTACACTGTGCAGTTAATTGCTTCCAATGGAAATGGATGTACAGATACCGTTACAAAACCCAATATTATTTCATTAGGACAGGTTCGTGCTTCTTTTAACGCACCAGATTCTGCATGTCCAAATAATGCGATTCTGTTTACCAATAACTCGTTACCCACTCCCGGCTCGGTAAGTTGGAGTTTTGGAGATGGCAGTTTTTCATCTCAAATAAATGCAATAAAAACTTATACAGCCCCCGGCGTTTACACTGTAAAAATGGTGGCCAGTTTTGGAGCCTGTAAAGATTCAGCAATAAAAAGTATCCGAATTTTACCGAAAGTATTTGTAAAATTTACTGCTGATGATACAACCAATTGTAAGGCACCTTTCACCGTAAATTTTGCCAACCAATCGATTAATGGCGTTAGTTATCTGTGGCAATTTGGCGACGGAACAACCAGTACTTTGCCAACACCCAATCACACTTATAATACTGTGGGAACCTACACAGTTAAACTAAAAGTAACCAATATAAACGGTTGTACAGATAGCTTAATAAAAACCAATTACATCGTAGTAAAAAAGCCTGTTATCAGCCTTAAAAACTTGCCCGACAGTAATTGTGCACCATTTACCAAAAGCTTTTCGGCCAACATTAATACAGTAGATCCTGTTATCAGCTATTTATGGAATTTAGGAGATGGCAGCAGCTCCACTAATGCAGCAACCACAAATACCTATAGTATAGCAGGCATTTACCCAATAACACTCATAATAATAACAGCTGGTGGCTGCACAGATAGCTCACAAATAGCCAGGGGAATTATTGTGAATGACAAGCCAATTGCAAATTTCTCAGCAACACCTGCTAACACCTGTGCAAATACTGCGGTAAATTTTTCCGATTCAACCACCCCGGCAGCTTCTGCCTGGTTATGGAATTTTGGCAATGGCGCAACATCTACCATAAAAAACCCCATCTACAAATACAGTGATACCGGCTATTTCGATATAACCTTAATTGCATGGAATAGTGGGTGCCGCGACACAATAAAATTTACCAAATACATACATATAAGCCCCCCGGTTGCAAAATATATCGTATCGAATAATTGCGCCAATCCTTATCAAAAAGTTTTCACAGATCAATCGCAGGGGGCAGATGAATGGTATTGGGATTTTGGTGATGGTAATACATCTACTATACAAAGTCCTGTACATATTTACACCAGCAAAGGAACATTCAATACTTCTTTAAGAGTGGTGAATACTGCGTCAGGCTGCGAATACACTACATTTAAAACCATACAGGTTATTGATGTATCACCACAATTGGTAGCTTCAGATACTGCCATTTGCAAAGGCTCATCCATTAACTTTACTACCAACGTTAGTTTAAGTGATGTAAGCAATTTTAATTGGAGTTTTGGAGATACCGGTGCACCTGTAAATTCAACAAAAAATATCTACAATTATACGTATACAAAAACGGGTGTATATACTGTTCAATTAGTCATCACCAATTTATTGGGTTGCAAGGATACCCTAGTAAAAAACAAATACATCAACGTAAGCGGTCCCACTGCAAAATTTGGCACCACCGTTTTCGAAACCTGTTTAAAAAGCCTGGTAAACTTTAATGACAGCAGTATTTCTGATGGCGTGCATCCCATTCAAAGTTGGGTATGGAATTACGGAGACAATACGATAGATTCATTAACAACGGCACCTTTTCAACATACTTACTTAAACACCGGCAGTTACCTGGTTAAATTAAAAATAGCAGATAACCAGGGGTGCACAGATAGTGCAAAATTGTCCAGCAACATCATTGTTTCTCAGCCAATGGCTAAATTCACTAACGCTGATTCGTTAACCTGCCCGGGAAAACAAATTCAGTTCAATAATCAGTCAACGGGTGTTAATTTATTATACCAATGGGCTTTTGGAGATAATTCTGCTCCAGCAAATTCTAAAGACCCTGTTCATGTTTATAATGCAGATGGAACTTATTCCGTACGGTTAAAAGTAACAGATCAATATGGCTGTGCCGACAGTATTTTAAAAACTTCTCTGGTAAAAATTGCTACGCCGGTATCATTGTTCTTTATGAGTGACTCCGCAAGTTTCTGCCCACCTTTAATTGTAAATTTTACAGATTCATCCAGCAACGTAGTGAGCACCATCTGGGATTTTGGAGACAATACTTCTGCCGATAATAATAACCCCGTTCACTTTTATTCTTACCCGGGTACATACAATGTAAAATTGACAGTAACCGGTCCGGGAGGGTGTACTTCAATGTCTCAAAAACAAATTAATATTAATGGTCCAAGAGGAAGTTTTACTTATCAGCCTATTAATGGTTGTATGCCACTCAACGTAAATTTTACTGCAGTCGTTTTTAATAAAAGTTCCATCATCTGGGATTTTAACGATGGCGTTATAGAAAGCTCCCCTAATGTTGCAACGTCGCACATTTACACCTACCCCGGATTGTACGTACCAAAAATGATTTTGGTAGATCCTAATGGTTGCCAGGTACCCATTGCAGGCAAGGATACGATCATTGTAAACAGCGTAAGTACACACTTTAATTTTTTGCAAAAAACGCTTTGTGATGCCGGAAATGTTGCCTTTAAAGACTCTTCTGTAAGTAACGATGCCATTACAGGATACCAATGGAATTTTGGAGATGGCAACACTTCTACCCTAAAAAATCCGACTCATTTTTATAGCAGCACCGGAATAAAATATCCATCGCTTGTTGTAACCACACAGCAGGGTTGTACAGATACATTGAGGTCGACTGTACCTATAAAAATTGTAGCCTCTCCGCAAACAGGTACTATTGCATCTCCCAATGGCTGTGCACCATTGACGGTAACTTTCAATAGCAGGATAGTGGTGCCCGATACATCCTCTCTTAGCTGGAAATGGGATTTTGCAAATGGCAATTTATCAAATGCTACCTCACCATTAGCCCAAACTTATTCTGTAGCCGGGGTTTATTCAATTCAGTTAATAGCAATAAACAGCAGTGGTTGTGCTGATACCACTGTAACAAATATTGAGGCTTATGGAATTCCTATTGTAGGTGCAGGACCGGCCTCTGTAATTTTATGCAATGGAAGCAGCATTACTTTAAATGCCACCGGAGCAGTAAACTATAGCTGGTCTCCCTCTACAGGCTTAAATTGCAGCGATTGCGCCAACCCGTTAACCAGTATTATGTCAGATATAAAGTACGTGGTAACAGGTACAACTATACACGGTTGCAGTTCGAAAGATTCTATTCAGGTGAACGTAAAAGATAAATTTGTTTTAACCTACAGCAGGCCAGACAGTCTTTGCAAGGGCAGTACTAAAAAACTTACGGCGGCTGGCGCCGATAATTATAGCTGGACACCGGCCATAAACATAGACAATCCAGCAATCAGCACACCTACAGTACAACCCGACACAACTACTCTTTATAGGGTAATTGCCGGTGATGATGTAGGATGTTTTAAAGACACGGGTTATATCAATATACGGGTAAACCCTCTACCAACGGTAGAAGCAGGATTAGATAGAACAATTAATGTAGGACAGGTTCATGATCTTATGCCTACCATATCGCCAGATGTAATTTATGTAGACTGGCAGCCTACAACAGGGTTATTTAGAAACGTATACCCCGGCATTACCGTGAAACCAACTGAAAATACAGAATATACTGTGTTGGTTAAAAACAAGGGCGGATGTGCCGCAAGAGACCGGGTTAATGTGATTGTAATCTGCAATGGCGCCAATGTGTTTATGCCAAATACTTTTTCTCCTAATGAAGATGGTGTAAATGATGTATTCTTCCCAAGAGGAACTGGATTGTTCAGAATAAAAACCTTACAAATTTTCAGCCGCTGGGGTGAGCTGGTATTTGAAAAAAACAGCTTTAATGCAAATGATGCAGGCTCAGGATGGAACGGCACCTTTAAGGGCGTTAAAGTAAACCCGGACGTATTTGTTTATTCAATAGAAATTATTTGCGACAACAATAGCATTCTTATTTACAGAGGAAATGTTGCGTTGGTAAAATAGATTTTTCCACCTCATTAATATAAGAGTCGGCTTAAAGGCCGACTTTTCTATTGGTGAGGTTTTTGATACAATGTGAAAAGCATAGCCTAATTTTAATAAAAACTGTTATAAATTATTTACAGATCATTAAAATAAATATGATTATCGATATTTAACTAATTTCTTGTAAATTAGGAAATTGCGAACCTTATGACCTCAATAAAAACAAATATATTTTATGTGATTAGGTATGCTGTTTCGATAATATGCATGTTACATTGTGGTAGTGTATTCTGTCAGCCTGTTCCCAATTTCTCTGCCGGACCATTAGAAGGCTGTGCCCCGTTAACGGTTCGTTTTGTAAATACTTCCAGTGGAAATCCAACTGATTTAAACTGGAATCTGGGAGATGGAACTACATCCACAGACCAAAACCCCACGATAACCTATAACATTCCCGGCTTATATAGCATAACACTTACAGTTAGCAACGCCAATGGAAGTAATACACTCACAAGGCCCCAATACATTCGTGTTTTTGATAAACCCACAGTAAATTTTTCTACTACTGATACAATAGCTTGCTCCATTTTAAATACAAAATTTACAGATGCAAGTAGCTCAACATCAGGTAGTATTATAGCCTGGGAATGGGACTTTGGGGATGGAAACACGTCAACTCAGCAAAATCCAGCACACACCTATGCATCCGCTGGTTACTTCGATGTTACCCTAAGAGTTGCCAATGCGGGAGGCTGTGTTAATAGTTTAAGTAAACCTAAATTTATTCATCTACTACCAGCTTTGGATGCTGCCTTTACTTTTTCAAAAGCATTAAGATGTAAGCCGCCGGATACCATCATGTTTAACAATAGCTCCACCGGTAGTGGGCTACTTAGTTACAGCTGGAATTTCGGAGATGGAACTACTTCTGCTTTAATAAATCCATCGCATGCCTACACCTCCGGTGGCCTTTTTTCTCCCCAATTAATTGTACAAAACGAAATAGGCTGCGTCGATACGTTGTTATTAAAGGACTCTATGGTCATCAACAACAACCTATCCGTCATTGATGGAAAAGATAGTGTTTGCGTTGGTACAAACAATACCTACATGAATGGATCCGTTCCAACGCCCGTTAGTTCATCGTGGAATTTTGGAGATGGCATCAATTACACCACCTCTTCGGTTATAAAAAAATGGGTTGCGGCAGGTGTTTATACAATTAAACTGATAAACAACTTCGGTGGCTGTAAAGATTCTATTAGCAAAAACGTAAGGGTACTCAGTTTACCAAAAGTTAAAATCAGCACTAATGATAGTAATTCCTGCAAAGCACCATTCACTGTTAACTTTACAGATTTAACAGCCAATGCAGCAAGCTGGCAATGGAATTTTGGAGATGGAAACATAGCTGCGAGCAACAACCCTTCAAACACTTATAATACCCTTGATACCTTTGATATAACGTTGATTGTTACCGATGCAGCAGGCTGCATAGATACCGGCAGATACAATAACTTCATTAAAGTACTGAAACCAATTGCAAAAATTGGCAATGTACCAATTGGTGGATGTATACCATTTACTTTCACCCCGTTTTCAACCTCCTTAGCGGTGGAAGGCGTTGCCAGTTACTTTTGGGATTTGGGGAATGGAAGTACTTCTGCTGCCAGCAATCCTACCGCTTTTTATCCGCTTGCGGGTAATTATTCAATCAAGCTAATAATCACTACCAATGATGGTTGCATAGATTCAACAGAAGTAATTAACGGAATAAGCGTAAGCACCAAAGCTGCAATAGATTTTTCTGCAACTCCCACTACACAATGTGCTAATACTCCCGTACAATTTACCGATGCCACTCCCGGAGCAGACAGGTGGTTATGGAGTTTTGGGAATGGCACCACCTCTACTGCAAAAAATCCCCTTACGCAATACAACGATACAGGAAGTTATACCATCCGTTTAATAGCATGGAGCAACGGTTGTAACGACACACTTATAAAAAACAAGTACATATCTATAAGCCCTGGCATTGCACGTTTTAGGCCTGTGTATAATTGTGCAGATCGATTGACGGTGACCTTTATTGATTCCTCTGTAATACCGCAAACTTGGTTATGGAATTTTGGTGATGGCAATACTTCCGCTGCACAAAATCCTGTTCATACATACAGCGCTGTTCAAAATTATACAGTAACATTAACGGTAACCAATGGAGCATGTACAGATACAAAATCTACACTTATTTATACGGGCAGCTCTATAACTGATTTTAAATCTTCTAAAGATTCAATTTGCAAATCCGATTCTATCCTGTTTACTGCCATACCGGCTGCACCTTTAAGAGTTGTAAAATATACCTGGGATTTTGGAGATGGAGTTACCCAGGCTACCACAAAAACCGCCATAAGTCATTTCTATAACAATGGCGGAATTTACACCGTAAAACTTTTTTCGCAAGATGTAAATGGATGCACAGACTCTGTAGTAAAGACCAATAAAATTACAGCTTTTGCGCCTAAGGCAAATTTCTCATTAAGCTCAGCATCAGGATGTTTTCCGGTGGCGCTAAACTTTTTTGATAGTTCGGTTAATCCACATGGCAGCAATAATATTGCCAGCTGGCAATGGAATTTTGATGATGGAAAAACAGGTACATTTTCTGCCCCCCCCCCCTTCCCGCTCAATCATTTGTATGATACCGCTGGCAGTTTCTATCCTTCATTAAAAATTATTGATTCATTAGGTTGCGCTGATAGCATAAAATATGGTACAGCACTGGTGGTTTCTAAACCTGTAGCGGATTTTACAGAACCAGAAATTAACACCTGCCGAAACGAAAATATACAACTGGTGAACACTTCAAAAACAAATATCATTAGCAGTGAATGGTTTTTTGGAGATGGTACAACATCTACTGAATTTAATGCAGTAAAAGCATTTACGGCAAATGGCAACTACAATACCAAGCTGGTTGTTACGGATTTTTACGGCTGCAAAGATTCTATCGAAAAATTAAATTATTTTAAAATTCAGGATGTAAATGCATCTTTCGAAATTATTGATTCTGTTGGCACCTGTGTGCCTTTTAAAGTTTCATTTAACAATACTTCTCAATTTGCAACGGCTCAAACATGGGACTTTGGCGATGGTGTTTTATCAAGCGTTGTTAACCCAATCCACTTTTTTACAGCCCCTGGAACCTACCTTGTAAAACTCACAGCAAAAAGAACGGGAAACTGCCAAAGTGTAGCAACAAAAACAATCGAAATTTTTGTACCAACTGCAGCTCTCACTTACCAGGCTAGCGAGGGTTGTGCACCTGTAACGGTTAACTTCAAAGTTTCAACTTCTGCAAAAGTGAGCTACCTGTACGATTTTAATGATGGCAACACTGTTGAAAGCGCAGATTCAAGCTACACCTACAGTTATACTTTGCCGGGTAGCTTTGTTCCTAAAGTAATTTTAAAAGATTCTTCTGGTTGCCTCGCCATATTACAAGGCACTGATAGCATCAAACTCTTTAGCAGTAAAGTAAATTTTGGCGTAAACGATACCATATTTTGTGATATTGCAAATGCCGCCTTTACAGATTCTACGATATCGGGCAGTGTGATAAAAAAATACAACTGGAGTTTTGGAGATGGCACAACTTCTTCGTTACGAAACCCTGTTCATTCCTATGCAATAACAGGGCAGTATTCAGTAGGGTTAATCATCGAAACTGCTTATGGATGCCGAGATACGTTGGTTAAAAATAATTTTATCCAATTCTCTACAAATCCTAAGATAGCCATAACCGGTAACAACATTTTTTGTGGACCTTCATCGGCATTATTTCAAGGCAAGTTATTAAGCTCAGATATATTTGCCATACACTGGTATTGGAAATTTGGGAATGGGGATACAGCTGATATTCAGAATCCCCCACCGCAATTTTATAACGTCCCCAACACCTACCCTGTTCAATTAACTGCCACCAACAGTGCAGGTTGTACATATACTGCAAATACGCTGGTAATAGTTCATCCTTTACCCACCACTTTTGCCGGTACCGACACCACCATTTGCCTTAACAATACCTTACAATTACAGGCAACAGGTGCCAGTTTTTACGTGTGGAAACCGGTTTCGTTTTTAAGTTGCGATAGCTGCAGTAATCCTATTGCTACTGTAACAGACAATCAAAGTTTTTATGTAAAAGGCAATAATAGCTTCGGCTGCGAAACAACAGACACTATTTTTATAAAGGTGAAAAAACCTTTTACTATAACCGGGCTGCAGCCAACCGATACTATTTGTGGAACTGAAAAAATACAATTGTTTGTAACAGGAGCAGAAAATTATATTTGGTCGCCCGCCAACGGACTAAACAACAGCAATATCGCTAATCCCATTGCTTCACCCACGGCAAGTATCATTTATAAAGTTATTGGATATGATAGCAGTGATTGCTTTAGAGATAGTGCGTTTGTAAACCTCCGTGTTTTTCAAAATCCAACTGTCGACGCTGGCGAAGATAAATTAACCAATTTTGCAAAACCAATAACGATTATCCCGCAATTTTCTGCCGATGTAATTAAATGGATATGGGAGCCTGCTACCTATTTAAATTGTAGTGACTGCCCTAGCCCTGTGGCAACTCCTGAGTTCAATACAACCTATAAACTTACTGTTCAAAATGAGGGAGGTTGCAAGGCGAGCGATAATATGACTGTTAGACTTACCTGCGATAATAGCAATCTATTTATGCCAACTGCATTTACACCCAACAACGACGGATTAAACGATTTCTTTTATCCAATAAGTTCGGGTGTATTTAAAGTACAATCATTTAGAATATTTAACCGAAATGGAGAGTTGATTTTTCAAAATGGAAGCTTTAAGCCAAACGATAAAACAAAGGGATGGGATGGCAAATACAAAGGACTGACTGCTGCAACCGGAAACTATGTTTATACTATAGAAATAATCTGCAACAATAACAATTCATTAAGTTTTTCTGGAAATATTTTGCTTTTGAAGTAATAAAATAGTACTGGGGTCGTTTAGTAAAAGACGAAAGTCAATATCCAAACACCAAACAAGAATCCTATTTTATGAAAACAATACTACACAAATTTGTGTGGGGTATGTTACTTCTTTTTGCCTCATCACAAGTACAATCTCAGGATATACATTTCTCACAATTTTTTGAAGCCCCCCTTTTGCGCAACCCGGCATTGGCAGGTTTATTTACCGGAGATTTAAGAATACAGGCTGTATATCGCACACAATGGCAAAGCGTAACTGTTCCATATCAAACAACTTCTTTAAATGGAGAATATAAGTTACCCATCGGAAAAAGTGAAGATTTTTTAACACTGGGTGGCCAGATATTATATGATAAAGCAGGCACAGTTGCAATGACATCAACACATGTAATGCCTGCGATAAACTATCACAAATCTTTAAGTGCAGAACGCAATATGTATCTATCCCTTGGCTTTATGGGAGGCTTGGTACAGCGTAGTATAGACAGAAGCAAAGTAACTACCAACAGCCAGTTTGATGGTAACGCCTATAATGGCAGCCTTGCAGATGGCGAAACGTTCACCAGTAATTCTTACAGCTATTTTGATGGAACAGCAGGCCTGAGTTTTAATACACAGATAGGAGATAATCCGGAAGATAATATATTTTTTGGTGTAGCTTATCATCACTTTAATAAGCCATCCAACATTAGTTTTTATGGCGATACTAAATTAACGATGACGCCTAAATGGGTGTACTCTGCCGGCGCAAGAATGAATACATCGGAATATTCTTATGTAACATTTCACGGCGATTTTATTTCTCAAGGGCCACAAACCCAGGTGATTGGTGGCATGATGTATACCTACAAGCTGGATGACAGCTTTGATCCAAAATATCTTATACATGGAGGTGCATTCATCCGCTGGAAAGATGCCATTATCCCCGTAGCAAAAATTGAAATGAGACCATTAGCTATCTCTGTAAGTTATGATGCCAATGTATCTCAACTATCCGCTGCAACCGGAGGTAGAGGTGGTTTTGAAATGGCGATTTCCTATCAAAAATATATTAACAGAGACAACTCGAGCAAAGAAGCGGTGAGGTGTCCAAGATTTTAATTAACTAAACCCATAGTCTCAAAGTCGTAGCCTAACTACAAGAGCTTTTGTTTTTATGGATTGTTTGGATAATTAAAGCCCCAGGGATGGGGCTTTTTTGTGTCCGCAATATTTTCAAAATTGAATACTCAATTATACATTAAACCGGAAATGCATAATGTCGCCATCTTTCACCAGGTATTCTTTTCCTTCAATTCTTAATCTGCCATTTTCCCTGCAGGCAGCCTCAGATTTGTATTGTAAGAAATCATCGTAGGCTATTACCTCTGCTTTAATAAATCCTTTTTCAAAATCGGTATGTATTACACTTGCAGCTTGTGGAGCTTTCCATCCCTGGTGTATCGTCCAGGCCCTCACCTCTTGTACGCCGGCAGTAAAATAAGTGTACAGGTTTAATAATTTATAGGTAGAATGGATAAGACGATCCAATGCCGGCTCCATCATTTTATATTCTTCCATAAACATAGCCTTGTCGTCAGCATTGTCCAGCTCCGCAATTTGTGCTTCAATAGCGTTGGTCATTACAATCACTTCGTTGCCTTCGTTTTTAACCGCTTCAATCAAAGCATCAGAAAACCTATTGCCAGTATGCATGCTAGCTTCATCTACATTGGCTACATATAAAATGGGTTTGTCGCTCAGTAAAAAAATATCCAACAATACCAATCTATCTTCTTTAGATAAACCAAGCGAGAGTATATTCTTTCCTTTTTCGAGGTGCTGTTTACAATTCAATAAAACATCCAGTTCTGCCTTCAGCTTTGTATCCGTCTTTGCTAATTTTTCTGTGCGCTGTATTTTTTTATCAATACTTTCCAGGTCTTTCAACTGTAGCTCTGTCTCGATAATTTCTTTATCGCCTACAGGATTAATAGCACCTTCATCTCTTAAAATATTTTCATCTTCAAAGCACCTTATCACATGAATAATAGCATCAACCTCCCGGATATTGGCTAAAAATTTATTACCGAGCCCCTCTCCTTTACTGGCTCCTTTTACCAGGCCGGCGATATCAACAATTTCAATCTGCGTAGGTACTATCCTGTTTGGTAAAACCAACTCAGCCAATCTATCCAACCTTGGGTCGGGTACATTCACCAAACCAATATTAGGTTCAATGGTACAAAAACGATAGTTGCTAGCTTGTGCCTTTGCACTATTGCTTACTGCGTTAAATAAAGTTGATTTTCCCACATTGGGTAGTCCGACAATGCCTGCTTGTAATGCCATTGGTATGTTTTTATTGGTTGATTGTTTATTTAAAAAAGCTGGTGATACTATTAAAATGTTAGCAGGATTTTAATGAAAAGCCGACTGCGTCAACTTCATATCCAATCCTACAATCCGGAGCTCACCTTATTTTTTCAGGCTGCAAAGGTAAGGGATGGAAGGGAACGATCATTTTGAATTGAAAAGATTACCTTGACCCCAGTAAGATGCAGTTGCATTGTCATCTCCTTTTTATAATCTTTGCAAATAAAATAAAGTATTGAATATCCAATACAACCAAGCAACCAAATAATATGGCTTTAAGCAGAATCTGGAGTGCCTTTATCATCGTTGCAATTTTTGTAGCCGGCATTAAGTGCATCATTTCATCCGACAGCAAAATGATCTTTAATAAAATGGTGGTAGGCAAAAGTGGTGATACCAGTAATACCAGGTCTATCGACAGTATCAGTCTTCCCTCCGCAGTTGCAAAAATTTTGGCAACTAATAAAGAAACAAAGATTGGAGAAATAAAATACGCTAAAGGCGCCGATGGAAAATTTACTGTTTACAAAGAACAGAATGCCAACGGTATATTAAACACTTGCAGAGACGCCGTAGATATTTGTATTGGTTTAATTGGAATAATGGCTTTGTTTATGGGTTTTATGAGTATTGCAGAAAAGGCAGGCGGCATTAATCTTTTATCTAGAATTATTGGCCCGTTCTTTACCAAGGTATTCCCGGACGTTCCCAAAGGACACCCGGCATTTGGCCACATGATGTTGAATTTTTCTGCCAATTTATTAGGATTGGATAATGCAGCAACACCCTTCGGCATAAAGACAATGGAGAGCCTTCAGGAAATTAATCCCGATAAAACCACAGCGAGCAACGCACAAATTATGTTTTTGTGTTTGCATGCTTCCGGCCTTTCATTGATACCGGTAAGCGTAATAGCAGTAAGGGCTGCAAACAAAGCGGCAGTACCTACTGACATTTTTCTGCCCTGTATGATTGCCACTTTTATGGCCACCATGGCCGCACTTTTTATTGTTTCGTTTAAACAAAAAATTAATTTATTACAACCGGTTATCCTGGCGTGGGTTGGCGGTTTGTCAGCAATCATTGCTTGTTTGGTTTGGTACTTAACCACTTTGAACAGAGAAGGCATGGAGCAATTCTCCGGTATTTTTAGCAATGCCTTTTTATTGATCATTTTTTTATTGATTGTATTGGGCGGATTGTATAAAAAAATTAATGTTTTTGACTCATTTATTGAAGGTGCCAAAAATGGGTTTGAAACGGCAATAAAAATTATACCCTTCCTTGTTGGAATGCTGGTAGCAATAAGTATGTTACGAAACAGTGGCGTATTTGATGTGGTTATTGATGAAATGAAAAATGTATTTGCTTTAATGGGATTTGATACCCGTTTTGTAGATGCTTTACCTACTGCACTCGTAAGACCCTTAAGTGGCGCCGGGGCAAGGGGTATGATGGTAGATACCATGAGGACATTTGGGCCTGATTCATTTGCTGGCACCTTAAGTTGCATTATGCAAGGTTCTTCCGATACAACTTTTTATGTTGTAGCTGTATATTTTGGCGTGGTTAACATTAAAAACACCCGCTATTCTATTGGAGCAATGCTCCTGGCAGATTTAGTTGGTATTATTACGTCAATTATTTTATGTTATTTATTTTTTGGTTAATCTTAGTTAATTCTAATATATCGGCTTTTCATACGGTTTAGGAGTCATTAAGGCACAACGAACGCATCAAAATAGTAAATAACCGTTTGATCAACCCCATGGATATGTCCAAGAAAATTACCTGCTATTAAATAACTGTTTCTGCACTAAATCCCCTACTTTTGCAGCCCAAATTCAAAATAGATTTGGAAAATCAACAACATTTTATAAACAAAAACATCAGGGAAATGAACAATTACGAATTGATGGTGATTTTTACCCCTGTGCTTTCTGAAGAGGAATATAAAGCCGCTCAGAACAAATTTGCTGCGTTAGTTACAGAAAACGGCGGCGAATTATTGCACAGCAAACCTTGGGGATTAAAATCACTGGCCTATCCCATTGCCAAAAAGACTACCGGTCTATATTGGGTAATGGAGTATATAGCGCCATCCAGCTTCAATGAAAAGTTGAAAATTCAACTTTTGCGTGACGAATCAGTCATGCGTCACATGTATACCGTACTCGACAAATACGCCGTTCAGTACAATATTAAAAAGAGAGGTGGCGTACATTCTTCAACCGAAAAAGCGGGGGCATAATCATGGCAAAAGCAAACGAGATTAAATATCTTACAGCTATTAAAGTTGAAAAGCGGCCAAAGAAATATTGCCGCTTTAAGAAAATGGGTATTCATTATATTGATTATAAAGATGCCGATTTCTTAAAAAAATTCCTGAACGAACAAGGTAAATTGTTGCCCCGTCGTCTTTCCGGAAACTCTTTAAAGTTTCAACGTAAAGTAGGTGCAGCAGTTAAGAAAGCCCGTCAAATGGCTATTCTACCTTACGTTACCGATTTACTGAAATAAACCGTTTCATCCTAACCTTCCCATAAAGAGAAGGAACAGTCCCTGCGTATTGCAGGGGTTGGATAATTAAAAAATAGACAATGCAAGTAATATTAATTCAAGATGTTAACAACCTCGGCGGAGCCAATGAGTTGGTAACAGTTAAAAATGGTTACGGCCGTAATTTCTTAATTCCTAAAAAATTTGCAATTGAAGCCAGTCCGAGTAATCTAAAACAATTAGAAGAAAAGACGAAGCAGCAAGCGAAGAAAGAAGCTAAATTATTGGCTGAAATCAACAGTGTAATTGCAAAATTGCAGGACGGTGCTTTAAAATTGGGCGCAAAAACCGGTACAAGTGGTAAAATATTTGGTAGTGTAACTTCTGTACAAATTGCTCGTGCAATCAGGGAACAGAAAGGCTACGAAATTGATCGCCGTCGTATCCAGATTATTGATGACGTAAAAGAATTAGGTACTTTTAAAGCGAAGATAGATTTTGGTAATGGTCACGAAACTGAAGTTGAATTTGAAGTAGTAGCTGAATAAGTTTTCAAAAAATCTTATAAAAAAATCCATTCGTACGTTTGCGAGTGGATTTTTTTTTGATACCGATCCTACCTCAAATGATCAGAATCTATTCTATCCCGGCAAAATTCAAAATGTTATTGACAAAAATGGCAGACTATTTCATTCAATCAATCGGCAATATAAATGCATCTATCGTATTTTAGTATTTTCATAAACAAACAAGTATAATGCGCAATCATTCACTTTTTACCAAAATAATTTCCCCTGTATTGGCTTTGTTACTTTTTGTCAGCTGTGGTAGTTCTGGAAACAATGCATCAGTTAAAGCAGTTATAATTGACACGATTAAGCCAGTGGTCAATATAGACCGCTCGATTCCAGGCAGTTTTAGTACTCAAACAAAAATCAGATTTGATAGCAGTCAGGTAAAAATATTTCTGGACAGTTTTTCAAAATTCAAGATTTTCGAAAAAGATATTTATTCATTTTACAAAAACAGAAAATTTGCCTACGCCTGGTTTGACGAAAAAGGGATGATAGAACCTGCCAATAATTTATACAATCGTATTCAAAATATTACTGAAGAAGGATTACCCAACAGGCTCCAATATAAAGAAGCTTTCACCAATCTGATAGAATCAGCTACTACCGAAAACAAACCGTCTGCTACCCTTGAATTAATGCTTACGTCTCAATACCTTGTTTATGCAAACAGCGTTTGGAAAGGGCTGAATGAAAAACAAATGCAGGGAATTGAATGGCTATTGCCCCGAAAAAAAATAGGCAACCAGCAGTTGCTTGATTCATTATCCGGAACAACTTTTCTTGAAAATGAACCGATGTACAAGCAATACTCATTATTAAAAGCCTTTCTTAAAAAATATAATGATCTAAAACAAAACAATAGTTTACCAACAATTACATCCGACAAAAAAAAATTACAACCCGGCGATACATCTAATGCAATTGTAAAAATCCGTCAATGGTTGTTTATTATGGGAGATATAGCAGCAAACAATGGAAGCATTGTGTTTGATAATTCATTATCGGATGGTATAAAAAACTTTCAAAGGCGAACCGGCATTGCAGAAGATGGGTTAATTACGCCTGCTCTAATAACTGAAATGAATTACCCCATTGAAAAAAGAATTGAAACTATTATTGTAAATATGGAAAGATGCAGATGGGTTCCGGTGACAATACAAAAAAATTATTTGTTTGTAAATATCCCTGCTTATAAACTTTATGTATTTGAAAACGACAGTATGGTTTTCAATATGAATGTAGTTGTAGGAAAAAGTCAGCACAAAACGGTAATATTTAATGGGAACGTTAAATATGTGGTTTTTAGTCCCTACTGGAATATACCTGCCAGTATTATGAAAAATGAAACGCTGCCATCGCTCAGGCGCAATCCAAATTACCTTACCCAACACAATATGGAATGGAATGGCAAACAAATCAGGCAAAAGCCGGGGCCAAACAATTCTTTAGGGCTAGTTAAATTTTTATTCCCTAACAGCCATAGTATTTACTTGCATGATACACCTTCAAAATCATTATTTAACGAAACCAACAGGGCATTTAGCCACGGATGTATCAGGGTGGCAGAACCTAAAAGGTTAGCCAGCTACCTGCTTCGAAATGATTCAGTGTGGAACGACGCATCCATTACTGCCGCTATGAATAAAGGTGTTGAAAAAACAGTAGTGCTACAGAAAACAACACCCGTTTTTATTGCATACTTCACCAGCTGGATAGATAAATATGGCAAAATTAACTTTAGGAAAGATATTTACAACAGAGATAGCCGGCTGGCTAAATTAATACTGAATAATCCTTAAATTCAAGATTTTAAAACAACGCATTGTTTTTTTGATTATTTCATTACATTTGTGTTGTCTTAATGATTTTAGTGTTTCGTCGTTAGCTGATAGATTTCTTAGAAGATTACTCCTTTCAGTTCATTGTACCTGCTAGATCAATTGAGTTTTTATTAATTTTAAAACAGTTTTTACAATGAACATTTACGTAGGAAATCTTAGTTGGAACATGACCGACGAAGACTTAAGCAGTCTCTTCACCCAGTTTGGTACCGTTACCAGCGGTAAAATTTTAAAAGACAAAATGAACGGCCGCAGTAAAGGCTTTGGTTTTGTTGAAATGGAAGATGAAGAAGCAGCCAAAGCTGCAATCGCTGCTTTAAATGAAAGCGAAGTACAAGGTCGCAAATTAATCGTTAACGAATCTCAACCACGCCCAGAAGGATCCGACTTTAAGAAGCGTAGCTTTGGTGGTGGAAGTGGCGGCGGTGGTGGCTACAAGAAAAGCGGTGGCGGTGGCTACGGCGGCGGCAGTGGTGGAAGCCGAGGTGGTGGTAGTGGTGGATACGGCGGTGGCAGCGGCAACAGAAGCGGCGGCGGCGGCGGATACAACAGAGACTATTAATCAATGCTTTTAATAAAATTTCAAAAATCCCTCCAAATGGAGGGATTTTTTATTATCTATATATAGTCAATCAGTCATGTAATATTTGTAGTCGAAAAAGCACTTCGTATTTTTTTTGCAACAAACTCGTTTTTAAATATGCCGCCTTTTTCTCTTGGCAAAACAATCTACATCCATTTTTGCCTGTCCATGCGAAATTCAAATATTCCACTTTGTATATGCCGCTTATTCACTCCCAAATTCAATTTATTTTCTTAAAAGTTTTAGCAGCTTCCCAACCAATGATAGCTGCTTTTCTGGTGAGCCCCCACATATAACCTCCCAATAATCCTGAGCATTGAATAACCCTATGACAGGGAATTAGAAAAGCTACCGGGTTGCTCCCTATTACGGTGCCAACGGCCCTTGAAGCAGTTGGCTTTTCAATATTGGTTGCAATATTTCCATATGTAGACAAATGCCCAATTGGTATTTTTAACAATGCTTCCCAGACTTTCAACTGAAACCCAGTTCCATTTAAATGCAATTTAATTTCGGGAAGTTGTTGCCAGTCTTTAGTAAAAATATTATTGTTGTCCGACAAAAGCTTTCAAACACTTACCCAGCCTGACCTCACCCCCAACCCCCTCTCCAAAGGCAGAGGGGGCTTAGAACCTGCGACCACAAAGAGTATTAATAAGTTCAATTTTTTTTAGTCGGACAATAGTGTAAAAATATATAACGCCTGTTGTTGAATAATATCAACCATTTGTTTAAAATGTGCATTCGGGAAAAGTTGCAGTAAATCGCTCCAAGTTGTTTGCTCATCCTTTGCAAAAGCCATATAACATATGCCCTTAGTGGTTGATGCAACCAAAATATTTCCAAACGGACTTTCTGCATGGCTGTAATTAATATAGAGATTTTCACCTCCATTTTTATATTCACCCGGTGTCATTCCATCAATTTTAATAAACATATCATGCAGGCGCCCGGTACCGGATAGTCCTGTTTCCAAAGCTGCATCAAACAGCGTTACCTTTTTATTTTTAAGCATGCTCTTGGCATATGCAACACTAATGTATTGCAGAAAATTTTTTGGGCTTACACCTGCCCATTCTGAAAATAACCGCTGAAAATGAAAGGGGCTTAAATTTATTTTTTCAGCAACCTCATTCAGGGTTGGCTGGTTTTTAAAATTTTGCCGGATGTACTCTATTGCTGCTGCAATTCGATTGTAATTCAATTGTTCCTGCCCACTCATTGTATTAATTTTTGTGCAGCAAATGTATCATCATCTATGTTCTATTACAACCCGAAACTTGCGCTATTAAGATGTTATCTAAATTCTGCACCACATCTATCATTAAAATTTCACAGCCTATCATTAAAGAAAGCGCCAACCTTTTCACTATCCACTATAAAATAAAGCGCAAGTTCACTTTTCACAAAAAGAAATTTACCTTTACAACATCAATGGTTCCAAACTATCCACATAAAATATTCAATGATAAACGCAGCAAATATTTTTTGCTGAAACTTACATTGGCGATGTATGCTTGTTGCCCCAATCTCTGAAAGAACGCTTGAAAATACAAGTTTTGTACGCCGCTTTTATAAGCAGGTTTTATTTACAATTACTTCTTATCATTTAACTTATTTTCCATGGAAATAACAACCTCACCATCCATCAACAGTAATACAATTACCAACGATTTTTTGCCGCTGCAAGGCACCGATTATGTAGAGTTTTATGTTGGCAATGCCAAGCAGGCAGCTCATTTTTATAAAACGGCATTTGGCTTTCAATCGCTTGCCTATGCCGGACCCGAGACCGGCATGAAAGACAAGGTTAGTTATGTAATTCGCCAGCATAAACTCACCTTTGTTTTAACCACAGCATTAAGAAAAAACAACCCTATAGCGGACCATGTTTCTAAACATGGGGATGGTGTAAAAGTGTTGGCTTTAAAAGTAGATGATGCTACCAGGGCATGGGAAGAAACCACTAAACGTGGAGGCAAGTCTTACCTGGAGCCAACTATTTTATCAGATGCAGACGGTGAAGTAGTTTTAAGTGGCATCCACACCTATGGAGAAACTGTTCACCTATTTGTCGAGAGAAAAAATTACAAAGGTTTATTCATGCCCGGCTTTAAAAAGTGGGAAAGCAACTATAACCCTACCGATACAGGGCTGCTGTATGTTGATCATTGTGTAGGTAACGTAGATTGGAATCAAATGAATCTCTGGGTAAAATTTTATGAAGAAGTAATGGGGTTTAAAAATATTTTGACCTTTGATGACAATGATATTTCTACAGAATATTCTGCTTTAATGAGCAAGGTGATGAGTAATGGTAATGGGTATGTAAAATTTCCCATCAATGAGCCCGCTGAAGGTAAAAAGAAAAGCCAGGTAGAAGAGTACCTGGATTTTTACAACGGCGAAGGCGTACAGCATGTAGCGATAGCCACCAATGATATTGTAAAGACTGTAACTGAATTACAAAAAAGGGGCATTGAGTTTTTAAATATACCGGCCAGTTATTATGCGAATGTATTGGACAGGGTTGGAGAAATTGATGAAGACCTTGCGCCCTTGCAGGAACTAGGTATATTAATTGACAGGGATGAGGAAGGTTACCTGCTCCAGATATTCAGCAAACCGCTGGAAGACAGACCTACCCTTTTCTTCGAAATCATCCAGCGTAAAGGGGCAAAAAGTTTTGGTAAGGGGAATTTTAAAGCACTGTTTGAAGCCTTGGAGAGAGAACAAGATGCAAGGGGAAATTTATAAAAACTATCTTGAGATTTTTCACTTTGTAGTGAAAAATCTCAATTAGAAAATCGCTCTTACAGTTGCTCTTCCAATATGAACTGTCCTTGACTCGCCTGGTTTTCGGCCATCATATTGAATGGTCATTTCTATATTTCCAGAAAGCCTTTTGGTAAACTCCAGGTTCCATAAATAATTTTTACCCGGCATTAATCCATCCAATAAAATATAACCCACTGTGGAGTTGGCGGACCCGCCCGGCGCATAAGAAAACTGAATATTACTCAAAGAAAATCTTGCATTGATACTACTGCTGGAAAGCACATTGTATTTAGCTTCTGTAGTAAAACTATTTGCCGTAGACTTTTCAAAATAACCAATTGTATTTTTCTTGTTATTGTAGCCATAAATTAAAGTCAACCGCATTTTTGTACCACTAACAAAACTTAAAGATGGTTCAGCAATTTGTTGATTTACCTGGTAATTTCGGTTGCTGAATTTAGGTGTTATCAAATCATTTTTTACCGACCTCAAGGACCAGTTCGTACTTATTCTTTTACTGATATTCCACCGCATTTTTAGTGCAAGGGAACGCTGGCTGCGGCTCTCTACTCCATAAGTGAGCAGCGACTTTCCGTTGCTAAGCACCTGTGTTATATCCATTCCCCATTTAGCGCTGGTTCGGTTAAAGAAAAAAGTGTTTGATAAAAAAGAACTCAATGTTAGCAAGCTGGTATCTTCCAGTTGCTTAGCAAACGGATTAAATTCAATTGAACCCGAAGCAATATTTTTTTTATTGATTTGCAGAGACGATGCCAGGCTGGTTTTGGTCAACAACTTTTTAAAACCAACAGCTTGCTTTGCACTGATAATTGCTTTGGGGTTTATCTCAACACTGTAATTTAACTGAACATAATTGGCTTTTACATACTGGTTGGTTGGTGTATTCACCCTTATGTATTTGCGTTGATCTGTAAACAAAGCAATTTCAAACTCGTTCAATTCTTTAATGCCGTTGCTGTTGTAATCTATCCAGGTGTATTCGCCCTGACCGGCAGGTACTTCTACAAAACTAAATTCCCTTTTCTGTTCCTGCCCTGCCCCTACTTCATACAAGACATTTCCGGTTAAAAAACCCTTCCATTCATTTACAGCATATTCAGCCCTTCCCAACAACGTTTCATCTGCTTTTTGCCTGGAGATTGTGGAATTAATCAACTGCAATTTGCGATACGTGACATTTAACTTGAGTTGGTGATGTTCGTTGCTCAGCAGGTCTGTAAAAAAATTAATATTGTTACTTCTATCTGCCAGGATAAGTTTATTTATTACTGGGTATAAATCGCTTCTTGTGAAATAATTTATTCCCCACCTGTTCAATTTAGATTCAGGAGATTTTATGTATGCCTGCAGTACGTTAAAGCCAAAACTGAATGGTACCAGCGTATCTGTTAGTTTGTCTGAAAGTTTATTGTACTCCCCTGAATAATTTGCACCTACCACCAGGTTTTTTATCTGTTTCAATTGCTTACTGATATCAATGGCTGGCCTTAAATAAAATCCGTTTTGTGCAAGGTTATTAATATTGGTAAGGCTAACAATGCTGGATAATTTCCACCCTTTTTGGATAAATTGCTGATCTAATTTTTGCCTGAAACCATTAAACGCATCGCTCCGGTTATAGTTGGTAATGTCGTATTTAAACCGGTTACCGGTTTTATCCTGGATAGTTAGTCCTGCGGTAGCAATTCTTTCATCGGCACGGTCTGCATCATAGGGCAGGCTCCAGTCTCTGTTGAATTCCACATTTCTCAAACGTTCCAACGGGCGAAATCGCTGCTGCACATATTCGTAGCCAATATTGCTTTGCAGCTGCAAAGGTTTTTTAAAGAGATGAATAGTTTTTTCTTCATTTATATATCGCAATTTAAAAGCGACTGCATCATCGTTCCCCTTATCTTTTGAGGAGAACAAATTAATATCATATTTACTCACTGCAAACTCCGCTTTAAGGGTGGATTTTGGATTAAACGAATATTCTGCTGAAACAGTTGCTACTTGTAACTTCTTTGGAGTTACCAGCAAAATTATCGGTGCCCAATCTCCCTGTTTAGTATTGCCTGTCCCGGGAGCTACCCACTTAAATACCTTGCCATTGGTGGCATTAAATAGTTGTACATAATTACCTTTTCCTGCACCCAGGTAACTAAACGATACATCATATAATAAAAGACCCTGTGTGGTATCGTACAAATAAATGGAGTCATGCAGATTGTTGCTAAAAAGGGTATCAATTCTTTTATATAAAATTTTGCCCGTAGAAAATGTATCCCTTACAGCACCGCTGTAAAAGGCTGTATCAATTCCATCGCCCACATCTGCTAAAAATTGTTTTTGGTTAACATCCAGCGTTTGATTAATAGAAGAATTTTTTGCATCTCCATTACTAAATGCCGCAACGCTTACCAATAATTTATCATGAAAATTTATTTCGTTGTTTGCATACAGCGTGGCATTTAAAAAATTACGGTCTGCATATTCAAATTCAACCTGAATTCTTTTATCCTTGGTGATCATCCGCTTGGGCGTAAAGGTGAGTTCGGCTGTATTGTAGTTAATAATATAATCCTGATCTTCTCCTCTTTGCAACATTTCTCCATCCATAAAAACCCGCTCAGTACCTGCAAGAACAGTAAAAAACAATTCGTTATTGGCACCCTGCAGCCTGTACGGGCCCTGATTTCCCTCCAATGGCACCAATAAATTCCTGTTGAATTTTCCCTTTGCAACAGAGCCGCTTACTAATAAAGAATTGTTAATGCCTTTTGCAATTTTGTTATCGGTAATAAATGAAACTCCCTGCAGTCTTTTATAAAAATTAAGAAAGTAATTTTTGCTTTGCCGGATATCAATGTCACCAAAATTAATTTGCCAGCTTCTTTTTTTTACTTGTAAAAAAATTCGATCAAAGTCACTAAGATTCTGTGTATTGCCATCGGGTTGTATCGGGATATTATTATCTGTAATTGCAGCTGTAAGTTCCAGGCTATCGCCGATAAAACCATTCAGCTGCAGATTAAGATTGGAACTTAATACAGCATCCTGGCTATTGCCGAACGAAATGCCTCTTCCAAAACTTCCGTTATAATTGATGTTTCCAAAATCAAACAAACCACTGCTTTGCTTATTACTGTATTTATAGGTTATTGGCTTTTGTAGTAAAAAATTGTTACGGATGCTATCAAACTGCAAATGTTTGGTAACTGCATTTAACCGAAAAGGGAAAACCCTGTATGTTACCAGAATGCTATCCGTTACAGGCCTGTTTAACCAGGTTAATGTTGCATTAACTGCATCAATGCGGTATTGTGAGGGATTGATGGTTGGTATTGTAACTGTATTAGGGAAAATGCTCAGCGAATCTAACTGCACTTGCATGGTGCTGGTTGAAATAATTTTAGTGCGAAGATTACTGAACGGGACTGCCGGTTTTTGTGCGAAGGAAACCTGCACAAGCAATAAGCACAGCCACAGCAAAAGTATCCTTATCAATTTAAATGGAGGGGTTTAAACTAGAATGGATAAAGTTAACATTTATTGTGTAAGACCCTGAAAGCGTTGATTGTGCTGCAAACAAAAAACCTTCCCAAAAAGGAAGGTTGCTTGCATTATTGACAGCTTTTAATTACGATACATCTTCTGTTGTTAAGCCTGCAGATAAATATTCCCTGTTAAGCCTCGCAATATTGGATACTGAAATTCCTTTAGGACATTCAGCCTCGCATGCGTAGGTATTGGTACAGTTACCGAATCCTTCTTTATCCATTTGTGCCACCATACTCAACACCCTTGATTCTCTTTCCGGCCCTCCTTGTGGCAATAACGCCAGTTGAGATACCTTGGCACCTACAAATAACATCGCACTGCCATTTACGCAAGCAGCAACACAAGCGCCACAACCAATGCAGGCAGCAGCCATAAATGCATCATCTGCATTCTTTTTATCAATTAAAATTGCATTGGCATCAACTGCGTTGCCTGTATTTACCGAAACATAACCTCCCGATTGTATAATGCGATCGAAAGCAGACCTGTTAACCATAAGATCTTTTATTACGGGAAAAGCCTTGCTCCTCCATGGTTCTACAACAATAGTATCTCCATCTTTAAACGCTCTCATGTGAAGTTGGCAGGTAGTATTGGCTGCCCATGGACCATGTGCCCGTCCATTAATATACATGCTACATGCTCCGCAGATACCTTCCCTACAATCATGATCAAATGTTATGGCATCTTTTCCATTAAGTATCAGTTGCTCATTTAACACATCAAACATTTCCAGAAAAGACATCTCGGAGGAAATATCGTTTACCTGGTAAGTTTCAAAACTACCGGCTGTTTTGCTATTTGTTTGGCGCCACACTTTTAGTGTGAGATTCATATTGTAGTGCTCCATAGTTGATGCTTATATTGTTGTGTTGTAATTATTTATAACTTCTTTGGCTAGGTTTTACCACTTCAAAATTTAGTATCTCTTTATTCAACTCCCATTCGCTGTCTCCTTTGTATTCCCAGGCAGCAACGTAGCAAAAATTTTCATCATCACGTTTAGCCTCACCATCTTCTGTCTGACTTTCTTCTCTAAAGTGACCCCCGCAACTTTCATTTCTATTCAGTGCATCTTTACACATCAATTCTCCCAATTCAATAAAGTCTGCTACTCTTCCAGCTTTATCTAATTCCGGGTTCATATTCATTATTTCACCGGGTATTTTAACATCGTTCCAGAATTCTTTTTTTAATGCCTGTATTTCGGCAATTGCTTCTTTCAACCCTTCCTCATTGCGGGCCATTCCACATTTATTCCACATAATTAAACCTAACCTTTTGTGAAAACTTTCTACGGTTTTTGTTCCCTTAATATTCATCAATGCATTTATCCTTTCACTTACTGCTTTTTCTGTTTCAGCAAATGCAGGATGTGTCGTTGGAATGCTGGCTGTGCGGATTTCATCGGCCAGGTAATTACCCAATGTGTAGGGTATTACAAAATAACCATCCGCTAGTCCCTGCATTAATGCAGATGCGCCCAATCTATTAGCGCCGTGGTCACTAAAGTTGGCTTCACCCAATGCATATAGCCCTTTTATGGTGGTTTGCAGTTCATAATCTACCCATAATCCGCCCATTGTATAATGCACAGCAGGAAATATTCTCATCGGCATTTCATACGGGTTTTCACCAGTAATTTTTTCATACATATTAAACAGGTTGCCATATTTTTCTTTAACGACGGCTTTGCCCATAGTGATAATAGTAGCCTCATCGGCATTGTCATTGCGCTGTTTGCTCACTTCTATTTTACCGTAACGTAGGAATGCATCGGCAAAATCAAGGTATACAGCCAGTTTAGTAGTACCAACACCAAAACCTTCGTCACATCTTTCTTTTGCAGCCCGGGATGCAACATCCCTTGGAACAAGATTACCAAAAGCAGGGTACCTTCTTTCCAGGTAATAATCTCTCTCCTCTTCCGGAATATCAGTTGCATTACGAGTTTCATTTTTTAGTTTTGGAACCCATATTCTGCCGTCATTACGTAAACTTTCACTCATAAGCGTGAGTTTACTTTGGTATTCCCCACTAACCGGAATACAGGTAGGGTGAATTTGTGTAAAGCACGGATTACCAAAAAAAGCACCCTTTTTATGTGCCTTCCAGGCAGCAGTTACGTTACTACCCATGGCGCTTGTACTTAAATAAAATACATTACCATACCCACCGCTGCATAAAAGAACAGCGTGACCAAAATGTCTTTCCAATTCTCCCGTTACAAGATCTCTTGCTATTATCCCTCTTGCTTTCCCATCTATCATCACTACATCTTCCATCTCGTGGCGGGCATACATGGTAACATTACCTAAAGCCACTTGCCTTTCCAATGCGCTGTATGCACCCAATAATAATTGCTGACCGGTTTGTCCGGCTGCATAAAATGTACGTTGCACCTGAGTACCACCAAAGCTTCTGTTGCTTAATAATCCACCATATTCCCGTGCAAAGGGAACACCTTGTGCAACACATTGATCAATAATGCCATTACTTACCTCAGCAAGGCGATGCACATTACCTTCTCTTGAGCGATAATCTCCACCTTTCACCGTATCGTAAAAAAGGCGAAAAACAGAGTCCCCGTCATTTTGATAATTTTTAGCAGCATTAATGCCTCCCTGTGCCGCAATACTATGCGCTCGTCGGGGACTATCGTTGTAACAAAATGCTTTTACTTTATATCCCATTTCTCCCAATGAAGCTGCAGCACTAGCTCCTGCTAATCCCGTACCTACTACCACCACTTCGAGTTTACGCTTATTAGAAGGATTTACCAGTTTTACATGGCCCTTATAGTCATTCCACTTTTCATGCATCTCCCCATTAGGGATTTTTGAATCTAAAGTCATAATTGTTGCTTTGTTAGATATTAAAAGTATTAGATAGCTTCAATAACAAATTATTTTGTGGATGGTTTACCTACTATTGAATCCAATTAAAATAAAATGCCAGAGGCATGCTGGCAAATAATAAACATATTATTACCGTGTAACCAATACCTATAGATTTTATAATGGGAGTGTATCGCTTATGGTTAATACCCAAGGTTTGAAATGCGCTGCCAAACCCATGCAATAAATGCCAAAATAAAGATGTAACTCCCGCAATGTAAATAACAACAACCCACCATTTGCTGAATTCTTCTTTCATTGCTGCATACAAATTATGTTCTTCGTCTCCCCTACCGTACAATGCAATTTTGGTACCCACGAAAAATTTTGAAATATGAATAATTAAAAAGAATAGTAGTAAGGTACCTAACAAACCCATGCTTCGGCTGTACCATTTGCTGTTTCTGTTTGCATCACTCCTTTCATATTTTACAGGCCTTGCGGCATTGTTTTGTTTCCACAATAATAGCCCTTGAATGATGTGGAGGAATAAACCAGCAAATAACCCGAGCTCCATTATGCGAATTACCCAGTTATGGCTCATAAAATGAGCTGCTGAATTAAAAGTATCTCCGTTGTCATTTACAAAAATGCTGGAATTTATGCCTGCATGAACTATTAAGAAAGTTATTAAAAAAAGGCCGGTTAGACCCATGGCAAATTTTTTGCCGATTGAAGCTGTGAAGAAAGATTTCCAGGTCATAAGAAAACAGTTATTTTTTATAATCATGCAAAAATACGTAAGGAAAAACCATAAATTTATTTTTATCAGTTTTTTATAAAAACAAAAAATACGGTTACACGAATAGAACAAACTTTACCGTAACTGGCGTAAAATCCAATTATCAACCTGCTGAAAAACGTAGTCAGGTTTTAAGGTTCTCCATTGGGGAAAATCCATTAATGCAACATAATTAGTTAGCCTGGCCATTTTAAAATCGTACTGGCTTTGTTGTGGCATATCCACCAATACAATCCACCCGCCTTCATCCATTAACTGCTCATTCCATTCTTCGTAATAGCTATCATCGCTGCTATGAAAGTTTAAGACATTTTCTGCTATAAAAATGAATTTTGTAATCCCATCTTTAAACATTTTATCGGTAATATCTCTTCTTAAAGTCATTACATCATTTTCTATGGCATCGTTCCATTCACCAATTAATTCAATAATAGCAAATGCCTGATCATAATCTACGTACAATATCTTCATGTATAATGTGCGGCTGCCAAATTCATCCCATTGCGGATGTATGTAGTAATTGTAGACTGTTTGAGAAAATTCAAATTCGCTGTAAGTGCGGCCATAAAAGGGCGAACGTTTATCCTCTTCTGCAACGTAGAGGTGGCGCCAGTTGTAATACGGTTCAATATCCTGCATGTAACATATTTTTCAAAAGCCAATAAAGTGCTTTTTATTAAGGCAAAATTAAATATTGTAAACGAAAATACTTCTGTAATACTTAATTAATACCTAATAGTGTTTCGCATTTATTGCTGGTATGATATCCGATTAAGATAGCTTTTAAAGAAAAAAATCTCAACAGCAAGTTTACTTTCATTTAAGAAAAACTTCTATTATGCCAATAAAAAAGCCCCACTAAGTGGAGCCCTCTTAATTTTTAACCCGTATATATCTTTATTGAACAATAATTTTTTCAGAAAACGCCAATTGCTTTCTTTCATTAAGTACTTTTAATAGATAGGTTCCCTTTGCAGTTTTAGATAACAGGTTGCAACTTTCCACCTGGTTGCCTCTTGAAATGGTAATTATTTTTGAACTAATTGTTCTGCCCGCTAAATCGGTGAACACCATATTGTATCTGCCTGGTTTTTGTCCCTCAAAAAATACATTAAATTGACTGCCTGTAACAGGGTTAGGAAAAACCCTGGCATCACTTGCACCATCAAAAGACGGTAACGTGAATTTTGTTAAATCAAATTTATTGGTAGCGTCAGCCTCTTTTTGTAGTAAGAAATTACCATTGGCTAAATCTGAAGCATTAAAAGTTTTATCTACATTGGGAATACCAATTGCTTTTAAATCTTTAAAATTACACTTGTATAATCCTTCAAAAACATTGGCACTGCTTAAAACAATGTCTCCATCATTATTAACTACTGCGCCATTGGTAGTATAATTTGAGGGCAGCCCTGTAATAGTGCCTGTAAAAGTGGCTACTCTTGAATTTACCTCAACAGTAAAAACATTGTGGTTGGCAGATATTATAACTAATTTCCCGAAAGCATCAGCAAGCATATCCCCACCCCAGCTTGTACATTTATTGTGGATTGATAACCCGTTATTACTAGCTGCATCAACAAGGTTACCCAAATCCTCTACCACGGCAGATTTTCCGGTTGAAAATCTGATTAGGTGATTGGCATCATTTGTAAGGGCATAACCAAAACCATCTTCAGCAATAACCATTCTTGTAATTTGATTTTCTTCGGGTAGATAAATAACGTTTGAAGCACCTACGGGAATAATATTCTTTTTAATAACGGTAAAACTGGCTTCCTTGCTCTCTAAATCTAAAAAACGGATATCAGCGAAATGCATTGGAGCAAAATACAGCCTGTTATGTCTGCTATCCAACGCACATGCTGCTACGCCAAATTCTGTGGGCTTTATATTTATTGGCGTTTGTGTACGGGCTTCATTATCATTTATAACCTTTGTCTTAAATGGAGTTTTATCTGCTTCAAATATCGTTTTTAAAACCCTTCCCGATGCAATGTCAATCTCTTTAATATCAGCCCAAAAAAAGTTATTGGTGCTTTTGCCGGTTATAGCATAAGTCCTGTTACTTTTTTGAGCGAATGCTGCAGCTGAGACTAAGATGAATGTTAGCGTAAGTAAAAATAAATGTTTCATAAAAGTGTTGTTTAATATTTAAATGTAATTTAAAATACTTGCTTTAAAAAAACAATAAATAAGTTAAGATAATTTAAGTAGTAACACAAATTTAAACTGGGATTATAAATTTGTGTCAGAGGCCCAAAAAGTAAAATTCACAAAATGATAGTTACTGCTGTAACTGGTGATATTTTATTAAGCCATCCATAGGCTGTTTAAGTACATTTCCTAACTCTAAAACATAAGACTGGCACATTTCTTTTAAAACATCTTTAAATCCATAAGCAACGCTTCCGGTAAAATGTATTGGTAGTGTCCAACTTTCCTTGTATTTGCATATGTGCGTAAAAAAAAAGTCATTAAAACTGTCCTCAATTATATTTTCAATCATAAAATGCCCCCGGTTTTCAACTAAAAAACCAACAAAGCCGGCAAGATACCTGTTGGGTAAGGGTTGCCTGTATACTGCATCGAGTATGGTGGCGCTATCTGTACTATATTTGGCGATAAACCTGTCCATCAAATCCGAGTCGAAAGTATTGTAAAGAAAATATTGAATTACTTTTTTCCCCATATAGGCGCCACTGCCTTCATCTCCTAAAATAAAACCCAAGCCAGGGCTGTTATTAACTATTTTTTTTCCATTATAATAACATGAATTTGACCCAGTACCTAATATACAGGCCACGCCTTTATTATCGCCGCACAATGCTTTGGCAGCACCCATAATATCGCTGGTAATTTTTAATTGGGCCTTGGCAAACGATTGCCGCAATGCCTGTTTTAAAATACTAATATTTATAGGGGTGCTGCATCCTGTTCCGTAAAAATGAATAATATCCGGAACTACACCTCTTAAACCCGGCAACAATTCTTTTTCCAGAATGGATTTAATCTGCATCGTAGAAAGAAAGTAAGGGCTAATACCTTGTGTTACTATCTTTCGTTTTTTTTTTCCATCAAGCAGGCACCAATCAGCTTTGGTTGAGCCACTATCAGCAATTAATTGTATCGACATACTCGTTCAAATTTTATAGACGGTGACAAATTAAACACATTTTAGCGACAGCCAAAATATAAATACCTATTGAAATACCTTATACACAAGTTCACTATTCCTTACCAATCAGCAAACACACTTTTTCGTTTAATTATAATTCAATTATTTTCGTGACAATTATAATTAAAGATGAATAATAAAATACAGATTTGGCTTCCGTTGCTTTTGAGTATTACCCTGATAACTGGCATGCTACTTGGATATGCAATGAGAGACACCATGCCGGGAAATAACTTTTTTTCTTTGGAAAAACCTCATCCGTTGCAGGAAGTACTAGAGTTAATTAAGAATAAATATGTAGACGATGTAAAGCTGAGGGACTTGAGCGATACAGCCATTGAAGCCATTCTGGAAAAACTGGATCCTCATTCTGTATTTATACCAGCCGAGGAATTACAAAATGTAAATGAAGATATTGCCGGTAATTTTTTTGGTATTGGGGTAGAGTTTAATATTATTGATGATACCATTCAAGTTATAAACGTGGTACCGAATGGGCCAAGTGAAAAAGCCGGAATACTTTCCGGAGATAAATTTATAAAAGTTAATGACAGCATGGTTACGGGTAAAAAAATATCATCCGAGAGAATCCGCAAATTATTAAGAGGAGACATCAATACAAATGTTAGTGTAGTAATATTAAGAGATTGGAAACAAAAAACAGTTATCATCAGCAGAGGAATAATACCCGTTAGCAGCATTGATGCTAGTTATATGATAGACAGCAGTACGGGTTATATCCGTTTAAATAAATTTTCGCAGGTAACGTATCATGAATTTATGCTGGCATTGGAATCATTAAAAAAACAGCGGCTGCAGCAACTGATATTGGACTTAAGAGGCAATGGTGGCGGCGTTTTAGACGAAGCCACAGCCATTGCAGATGAATTTTTAGATGGAGATAAATTAATTACCTACACAGAAGGAAAACATTTTCCAAAAAAAGAATTTCGATGCAAAAAAGAGGGTTTGTTCGAAAAAGGAGAATTAGTGGTTTTATGTGATGAAGGTTCTGCAAGTGCAAGTGAAATTTTAATTGGTGCCCTTCAGGATTGGGATAGAACGACAATTATAGGACGGCGCAGTTTTGGTAAAGGCCTGGTGCAGGAACAGTATGACCTGAGCGATGGCAGCGCTTTAAGGTTAACCATTGCAAGGTATTTTACACCGATGGGAAGAAGCATACAGAGGCCTTACTTAAATGGCGGAAAGGCATATTACAATGAGATAGAAAACAGATTTCATGACGGAGAAATGGTAACAATGGATTCTTTAAAAAATGACAGTTTACATGTTTTTAAAACAAATAAAGGCAAGGTATTATATGGTAGTGGTGGTATTACGCCTGATATTTTTGTAGCATTGGATACCAACACAACTGGCATTGCGTCTGGTAAATTATTTTTTAAGGGAACTATTGGAACGTTTTCCTATACTTTTTACCATCAAAATCGTGAAACTTTCAAACAATACAAGTTGACAAAAGATTTTGCCCAAAATTTCACTTTTTCTAATGATGCCTGGATGCAATTTTTAGAGCGGGCAAAAAAAGATTCAATAGTGCTGGACAAAATTTCAATTGTAGAAAAAAATGCCATCATTCAACGAATAAAGGCAGGCATTGCCCGCCAGATATGGAGAAACGAAGGGTATTTTGAAATAATGAACAGAGAGGATACAACAGTTAAGAAAGCCATGGAATATTTAAACCTGCATAGTAATCCAAAAAGGAAAGATTGAACAGCAGCATTACTTTAACCGCATCCTTTGTTACAGGAATTGGATTAGGATTTTAATTTAGATAATTTTGCAACTCATGTTATTTTCAAATACTGTAATATGTATAAGCCTTACTCATCTATAAATTAATTTAATTTGAGAAGAAATATTATACAATCAACCAAATAGTTGATAATAAATGAAGATTTTTTAAATTAGAAGTAAGATTTTTTTATTTATTACGTTAAGTAACCAATTTTATAAATTGATATAATTATGCTAAAAACATCCATTAATTTTTCAGCCTTGCTGTTATTTATTTTTTTTATGTCATCCTGCTACAATACAAAAAAGAGCAGTTATTTTAGTGAGGTGCAGGATGCTACTGTATTGGCAAAGGCTGATGAAATGCAGATTAATGTACAAAAGAATGATCTTTTAAGTATCACTATAAACAGCGCAAACAGCCTTGCAGACGCACCTTTCAATGTAAATAACAGTGTAAAAGCAAGTAATTTAACGTCATCCGGAAATAGAAATGAAACCTCGGGTTATTTAGTGGATACAGATGGTAATATAGAAATCAATCAGTTAGGAAAAGTTAAAGCAGCTGGCATTAGTAAAAAGCAATTAAAGGAAAACATTACGCAGATGTTGCTTCAAAAACAGCTTTTGGTTGATCCTATCGTAACCATCAGACATATGAATTTTGAAGTTACCATTATGGGCGAAGTAGGCAAACCTGCGGTAATTTCTGTTCCAAATGAAAAAATTTCACTAATTGAGGCCTTAGGCTCTGCAGGTGATATCACCATTTATGGGCAAAAGGAAAACGTTCTTCTAATAAGAGAGAGTGATGGTAAAAGAATGATAAAAAGATTAAATCTTAATTCGAAAGATTTCCTACAGTCTGAATACTACTACCTACAACCAAATGATATCGTATATGTGGAAGCTGATAAAAATAGGTTAGCAAGTGTAAACAGAACAAGATTGATATTGCCCACCTTACTATCAGCCGCATCTTTTTTCCTTATTGCATTAAGTTACTTCAAAAGATAATAACAGAAGGTAAATATAACAAGAACAATTTTTATGAATTCGAATCAATCAAGACCCCCAAAAGCACAACCCCAAAAAGATGAGAATCAGATAAGCAACCTGGTAGCAGGATATATTGCCTATTGGCCATTGTTTCTCATTTTCTTGCTACTATCTTTTTCCGCTGCATTCATTTATATAAGGTATACTGCGCCGAAATATCTTGCCTCAGCAACCTTAATTATTAAAGACGAGAATAAAGGCAACAAGGACAGTAAAGAGATGGAATCAATTGATTTTATTGGTACAAAAAAAATTATTGAAAACGAAATTGAAGTATTACAATCCAGAATATTAATAAATGACGTAATAAGGAAATTACATTTATATGCTCCTGTGTCGCAAGAGGGGAAAGTACGCACACAGTCAGCCTATGTGCTAAGTCCGTTGGTAGTTGAGGCTAAATCGCCAGATTTATTAAAATCATTTGATCAAATCTTAATGGAGTTTGATAGTAACAAAGGAAAAGTTGCATTAAACAATACCTTTTCGGGCCCGATAAACGAATGGCTTAAAACACCCTACGGAGAACTGAAATTTGTAAAGAACCCCTATTATTATCGCAACTCCGACTCATCAAAACCATATTTCTTCGATTTGACCGCAACTAAAAATAAGACCGATGAAATTTTATTAGGGCTACAAGTTGCTCCCTCCAGCAAACTTTCCAGTGTAATTGATTTAGGGTACAAAGACGAAGTTCCCCAAAGAGCCGAAGATATCTTAAACGCCCTGCTATATTATTATAATGAAGAAGCTGTGATAGAAAAAAGTACACTGGTTAAGAACACTTTATCTTCCATTGAAGAGAGATTGAGTGTTGTATCTGGCGACCTAGATTCCATCGAAAAAAAAATTCAACAATTTAAGACAGGTAATAGTGCAGTTGAATTGGGACTGCAAGGCAATTTATACCTTCAGGGAGTAAATGCTACTGATGCTAAATTAGGAGAAGTGGACGTGCAGCTATCTAATCTTAACCAACTCGAAAAATTTGTATCATCTAAAGAATCTAATATTGGAATTCTGCCGTCAGCTGCCGGAGTTGCTGATCCTACGTTAAATCAATTAATGACGAACCTCAATACTGCACAGATGGAATACGAACGGCAGAGAAAGACAGTGGGTGAAAATAACCCAATTATGCTGGGTTTAAAAGAACAAATAGAAAAAATAAAGCCTAATATTTTATCCAATATTCAAACACAAAAAAAGAATTTAGAGGCGAGCAGAAGTAATCTATATTCCAGTACGGGAAAGTATAGTGCCATGCTGAATTACTTACCCCAAAAGGAAAGGCAATTGCTCGAAATTAGCCGGGATCAGCAAATAAAAAGCAGTATTTATCAGTTCTTATTGCAAAAAAGAGAAGAGAGTGAATTATCATATGCAGCTACATTGTCCGATAGCAAGGTTGTAAACTACGCCCAAGCAGGCAAGATACCTGTGAGTCCTAAAACCAAGTTGATATATATTGCTGCCTTGATGATTGGGTTAATGGCTCCCGTAATAATCGTTAATGGCAGGGAAATGCTTAATAGCAAAGTTTTATACAGGAAAGAAATTGAAGCATTAACCTCATTGCCTATTATTGGTGAAGTTGTATTTAATAAGTCAAAGCAACAGCTGGTGTTAGAGGCAGGTAAAAGATCTTTTATTGCTGAGGAGTTTAGAAAAATCCGCATTTCCCTTTTATTTCTGGGTATAGATGCCAATCATAAAAAAATGGTGGTCACCTCCAGCATACCTGGTGAAGGCAAAAGTTTTATTGCAGCAAACTTAGCGCTAAGTCTTGCAATGACAGGGAAAAAGGTAGCCTTGGTTGATATGGATTTACATGATCCATCTTTAGGAAAATTGTTTGACATAACATCTGCAGAAGTCGGTGTAAGCAACTTTTTAACCGGGAATAAAGAAATAAAAGAGATAATAAGGGAAATACCTTCCCATAATAATCTTTTCTTTATTTCATCAGGACCAATAGACGAATCGCCCTCTGAATTATTGGAAAACGGAAAAATTCAGCAACTGATATCTTACCTTGAAGAGAATTTTGACGTAGTTATATTGGATACAGCTCCGGTTGTAATGGTTACCGATGCATACCTTTTGTCCTCACTTTGTGATGCTACCTTATACGTTGTTAGGCACAAATACACACCTAAAATGCTGGTTAAACGCATAGATGAAACAAATAAAATCAATACACTTAAAAATGCTGCCATCATATTTAACGGAATTAAAACAAGAGGCTTTGTTAAAAACAATTATGGCTACGGCTATGACTACGTTTATGGAGGTGATAAAAAACATAAAAAAGTAAAGGCCTAAAATATATTTCATTTTAAGTTAAAATATTGCAGCCGGGTTTTAAGTAAAAATTATCTTCGCCACCTTAATAATCAACTAAACTGAGAGATGGAATTTAATAGTAAAATTTATGTAGCTGGTCACCGTGGAATGGTTGGTAGTGCAATTATCAGAAATTTGAAAAGTAAGGGACTTTTATATCTTATTACCAGAACATCAAAAGAATTAGACTTAAGGAACCAGGCTGCAGTAAATGCTTTTTTTATAGAAGAAAAACCTGATTACGTTTTTTTAGCAGCAGCAAAAGTTGGAGGAATACAAGCAAATAATACTTTTCGTGCTGATTTTCTGTATGATAACTTAATGATACAAGCTAACATCATACATGCAGCTGCAACAGTAAAAGTAACCAAATTGATGTTTCTTGGAAGCTCTTGCATTTACCCTAAAATGGCGCCTCAGCCACTTAAAGAAGAATACCTCCTCACCGGTTCTTTAGAGCAAACCAACGAACCTTATGCCATTGCAAAAATTGCAGGAATCAAATTATGTGAATATTACCGTAGCCAATATGGTTGTAATTTTATTAGCGTAATGCCTACCAACCTTTATGGTACTGGAGATAATTACGATTTAAATAATTCGCACGTATTACCGGCGCTAATAAAAAAAATGCACGAAGCTAAAATTAATAACGCTGATGAGGTAGTAGTGTGGGGAACAGGAACCCCCAAGCGTGAGTTTTTATTTGCAGATGATTTGGCAGAAGCCTGTACTTATTTGATGGAGACTTACAATGAAAAAGAGTTAATAAACATTGGTACAGGTGAAGATTTAAGTATTAAACAACTAGCAGAACTTGTAAAAGACGTGATTGGTTTTAACGGACCGCTGGTTTTTGACACAACTAAACCTGATGGCACTCCAAGGAAACTAATGGATGTTTCAAAAGTGCACAACAGGGGTTGGAAACACAAAATCGAATTGAAGCAAGGAATACAGCTGGCTTACCAGGATTTCTTACAAAAGCATGCTAATAGCTAAATCACCCGCAATTACATTAAATTATCAAAAAAAAATATGAGTACAATTAACAAAACAGCCCTTATTACCGGTATTACAGGGCAAGATGGAGCCTACCTTGCAGATCTATTGTTGGAGAAGGGTTATAAGGTTCATGGAATTAAAAGAAGATCGTCATTAATAAATACACAACGTATTGATCACTTGTACCAGGATCCGCACGAGAAAAATGTACGCTTTCAATTGCACTATGGCGACATGACAGACAGCACCAACCTGATAAGAATAATTCAGGAAACACAACCAGATGAAATATATAACCTGGCTGCAATGAGCCATGTAAAAGTAAGTTTTGATGAACCTGAATATACTGCCAATGCAGATGGCATTGGTACGCTTCGATTATTAGAAGCCATTCGTATATTAGGCCTTGAAAAAAAGACCCGTATTTATCAGGCCAGCACTTCTGAATTGTACGGATTGGTGCAGGCAGTACCGCAAAGCGAAACCACGCCTTTTTATCCCCGTAGCCCTTATGCAGTAGCTAAACTATATGCCTATTGGATTACGATTAATTACCGGGAAGCCTATGGAATGTTCGCCTGCAATGGCATTCTGTTTAATCATGAAAGCCCGTTGAGGGGAGAAACATTTGTTACCCGTAAAATAACAAGGGCAGTATCTGCCATCGTAAAAGGAAAACAGGAAAAACTATACCTTGGTAATTTAGATGCCAAAAGAGACTGGGGGCATGCTAAAGATTATGTAGATGCCATGTGGAGAATATTACAACAGGATACAGCAGAGGATTATGTTATTGCTACCGGCATAACCACCACAGTAAGAGATTTTATAAAACTGGCTTTTGCAGAAGTTGGTGTGGCGCTTGAATTTAGCGGTGAAGGTGTGAATGAATCAGGATCTGTAAAAACCTGCAGCAACCCAGCCTACCAATTGCCCATTGGCAAAGCTGTTGTAGCTGTTGATCCGGAATATTTCAGGCCAACGGAAGTAGAACTGCTGATTGGAGATGCCACCAAGGCCAACACCAAATTAGGCTGGATACCAAAATATGATTTAGCTGCTTTGGTAAAAGAAATGATGGAGAATGATATTGAATTAGCATAAAAACTTCGGTATTTATAAACTTAAACAAACAGGCCCACCTTATTGATGGGCCTGTTTGTTTAACAAATAATGTGAAAAAAATAAAAAAATATAACTGTAACAAATAAAAGAAACACTTTTTATCAATTCGAAATTCTATTACCAGCTAAATATAGATAGGGCATCCAGCACGGTCGATAAAAATGCTAACCAAAAAATATCTCCGTCCGGATTTGCTCAATTACTTCCTGCGTAACCTTTTTAGAAGGATTGTTCTTTTTATAAGCAGCAATTCTGGCATTCATTACATCTATTTTGTCGTTGTATTCCTGGTTTGTTTTTACCTCCGGTAATATTTTTGTAACGTATTTATTGTACTCATAAACTGTATACTGAATAAAAAGCCCGGCACACATACAAACAAAATAAATGGTTACATAATCCCGTGCACCAAAACCATAAGTGTACCAAAACCACAAACAAAAAATAATGGGGATTGGCAAAAAAATCCACTGTTTAAACCGTGCAATAATAAAACCTGCGTAGTAAAAGACAATACCAAAGAGCCCAAACATATTGCCAGACCTCAAGGAAAGAAAGGGAATTATTATAGCCGGAATTAGGATATATTGGGTAAGAAAAATAATTAACTTCATTTTCATAGAATTAAATTTCATTTATACTGCAAGGGAAATCTAATACCCTTTTTTATATTTTAATATTGCCGCAGTCTTTTAACATTAAAATAATGCCATTTATTTTGCAAAATTAGTTATTTAATCGAAGATTTTTAGTTTCTGCTTTGCGCATTAAATTAATAGTACCAATATCATCTTCTGCAAATTCGTTTGCATAGCCAACCATTTCTTCTTCAATTCTGTTTCCAGCTTTTTAACGCTTACGAAGCGGCAGGGATGCGCTTCCAATCTTTTTAGAGTAAACAACAACCCTTATTGGGCTTATGGTTTAGTGTAGATAACTACGTATGGCCCCAACCTTCTTTTAGACATGGCAATATTAAATTTTTTAAAGCATTTTTTTAGAAACCTGCGTTGATAAGACTAATACTATCAATCAAAAATATGTTATCAACCTTGTAAAAAAGGCAGGTGCTGCACCAGTTGGAATATGGAAAAACTTTTCACCGTATCGGGATGAAGCAGTGTATCAGCTACTGCAATTTCTTTGAACATTTCAATACCAATGTCATTTCGTAAAAAGATAGCATTAAAGCCAAGCCTGTTTGCACCAACCAGGCGATAGTTTTTTCTGGCAGCCAGCTTACACATAGCAACCGGAGATGCACCATGATAATGATGCTGCTGCTGCCGCAATTGCTTTTTTGCATCCATGGATACAACAACATCGTTCAATCCGTATTCAACGTGATTTTCTATCATTACTATTTTGGGTGAAATCGTTTCAATAGCCCGCCAAATCCAGTAATCATCCCCATCAATATCAATTGTAAGAAAGTCTATTTCTCCCGTAACACCTTGTTGCTCCAGCAATTGGTTTATATTGTGAGGTGCAACCATTGCTTTAATAAAACTATTTTGATAAGGCTGGGTAAGCCTGTGAGAAGCATACAGCTTTTTGCCAATCCTGATATTGCGCTCATCCGAATCAATGAACAGGCCACTCCATCCCAGGTTAAAAGCAAGGTTAGCGCAGTTACTGTTTATACAATCGTTGGAGCCGATATCTACAAAACGGCCGTTGTTAATACCGAGACAGCTGATAATATAAAACAGCAAACCGTCCTCTTCAAGGCTACTGAAAATACTAAAGCCTGTATCAGGCATAGCTGCATACTTTCCTACAGCGGCGGCGGCTTTGTATTGCAGCCCCAACTGTGTTAATGATAACTGCACCGATGGCGAAACTTTATCCCTGATGAGCCATTTAGAGAAATAATATTTAAAAAGATATTTTATTAATTGCATATGCCCTTATTAAGATGCGCAATACTAAAAAAATATTGTGTAAAACCAGCAATGTAATATCGGATTCTTTTAGTTGCACAAAAAAGGGTTGCTTTTAAAGCAACCCTTTCAACCATTCTTTTTGCTATTTTTATCGCATCAGGTACATTTTACCGTAGCCGGCTTTAAAGAATTTATCAGTTTTATCCCCATCTGCTTTGTATTTATCCAACGATTTTCCATTAAGGTTAGTGAGTACCCTGTAGAGATACACGCCGTTGGCAAGTTTTTGCCCGTACATATCGGTGCCATCCCATTTAAAGTCTGTAATGTTTCTTCCAATGTGAAGATCACCTAATTCTGCCTTGGTAATTTCTCTTACCACTTTACCTGTAATGGTCAAAATTTGTATTCGTATATTTTGCGGCACTTCGCTACCCGTAATGGTAAACACAAAAGCTGTAGAACTCGTAAATGGATTAGGGTAGTTGAGCATATTGCTGATCATGGGGGTATTAATCACATTAAAACTAACCTTATACTCAATATTACCTGCCTTATTGCCCATTACATCATTACCCGACACTATCAATTCATATTCCCCATCTTCTGTAAAGTAGGGTGTGTAATCAATGGATGCTGTATTGTCGCCATTACCAATGGTTGATGGCGTAAAGCGCATGGTATCGCTAAAATAAATCCTGCGTAGATTGCCATCCGGGTAGCGAATATTCACCTTTAGTAAAGAGGTATCACTAAGCGCTAAAAATCTACTTTCATCTTTCAGTTTAACTAAAACATGTGGCCTTGCAGCAACGATATCCCGGTTTAAAATATGTACTCCATCAAATGTAACATCCAGCAAAGGATTGGTTTTATCTTCCACCACAAAAAAATCTTTGAAAATAAAGTTATTGTAGCTGTATTGCTCTAATTGATCATTATCAGGATTCACAATTACGTGCAGCGTATTTAAACCAGGGTAATCACGGGTATCAATACTGTAATGTACTACCAATGTATCGCCAGCTACAAGCGCTTTACCTTTTGGCAGTATAATCGTATGCGGCACATTATTGCGATCGGTGATAATAAATTTTATCCGTAAGCTATCAAATGCCACAGAACTTATATTTTTGAATGCAAGTGCAAAATCAATCTTATCTCCCTGTTCTACCGAATCTCTAAAACGGAAGACGATGTTGGGCGCTACAGCTCCCTCCGGAATATAAGTTGCATTTAATCTCCAGTAATTTAGCTGAGCGGGAGTGGCATAATCGTTATCCGTATTTTGCATTCGTAACTTAATAAACGGATAAGTAACTGCATTTACAAAAGCCAGCGATGTATCTGTTGCCGGCCTTATTGTTTTTAATAAATCGGCCGTTCCATTTTGTTTTACACCATAAACCTCAATCGATACAGAATCCTTTTGTATAGGATCGCTGGATTTTCCACGCCAGTGTAAAGAAGACCAGCTGCGGGCGGGACCAAATACCGGTGAGGTGATATTACCGGTTCTGTACTTTGCACTTACTATAAAATTGCCGGCTAATTGATCCTTTGCGGTAGTGCCCATCACCTGCTGGGCAGGGTATCGGTTGTTGTTTTTACTGAAAAAGAAAATGAATGGCAGGTTCCTGGTAAAGCTGTCGATTGAGGTAAACCCAATAGATTTTAATTTATGGTATAATGATTTACCAGGCCCCAACACGGCTGTGTCTGCTTTCCAGGTATTGATAAAGGAGGTATTACTTTCCATACCCAGGTTTGTTATTGAAACATAATAACCATCTGGAATACTGTCAAGAAAATCCATTGCTTTTTTTCTATAAGCAGGGTCTGTGTAGGGGAATTCAAATATTTTTCTAACTGGGTCTAAACATATGGGCCAGCTACCAAATCGCCCCGTGCCAGCAGTGTTATAATTCTTCCATGGCTGAATGCCAATTGTATCATACACTAAAAATTGGAGGGAGTTGTACTTGCAGCCATATTGTTCAAACTGGTCAAAATCCAGTATTACATTAATTCGGTCATAAGAGGTAGCAGGGTATAATCCTGTTTTAATCTGCAAGGTTCTGTTCTGACTTTTAAATCGAAATACCCTGTCGTTGTCTAACTGAATATTGGTGCTGTAGGTACTGTTTTTATGTTGAAAATAATGAGACTGGTTAAACCCTGTGCCACCATTTGGCAAGTAAATAAAAGAAAAAATATTCCAGATAGGCGCTGTATTGGTTAACGGAACCATGGAGGTTCTCCAGTAGTAAACCGTACTATCGGTAAACGAAATATTAGTGGGTGTAAATTGAATAATGCCACCCAAACCTGTATTGCTATATTGCTTTTTGAAAGCTGAATTAAACAACTCAGTTGTGTCAATCTCCATCAGGTATTGCCTTTGAGCCGATAATGGATTAGAGGTTGATGCGGTGAACGTGATATTCTGCTGGTTAACAATTGAATAATTGTATGGATAAGACGGCCTTATCTCATCTTCAAAAATATAGAATTCCCTGCTGAGGAAATTATTATTTTCACTCAATTCGTTTACCCTGTTGCCGTCATCTATTGAGATGGTGAATACATTGCGCCCTTTGTCGGTAATAGGGTTAATGAGAACGGTGAATTTCAACGAATCCGAATTGGCCGGAGCAGGTATTAATTGATTAAAAATAACCTGTACAGAATCGTTTGGTAGCTTTCTGTTAATTACCACTTTAATAGAATCACTGATTGCCTTACCAATGTTATTAATTTTTACACTTAACGTAAAGTTGATATCGGCAACGGTTAAAATTGATGGATTTATTTTCACCTCTGGTTCTTCAATCACATAATCGGGCATACTAAAGGAATTCATTTTTATGGCCGGATCGCCATGCAGGTTTAACTCTTCCAGGTGAATACGGGTATAAAAATCCAATGATTGTGGATTACTGCCAAGGTTTAGCAATACCCTTTTTATTTGGTTGCCCAATGTATTGCCATACATGTCACGGGAAAAATTATTGTACAACTGCGTATTGTAGAAATTTAAAAAGGGAGGAATGCCCAGGTGTGTACTTGCCAAAAAAGCAATACTTCCTCTTTTATCTGCCAGTACATATTTTTCAGAAATAGACATACTTCCGGAAAACCTGAGTGGATCAAACGTAAAAAAATTGCCTGCGCTACAACCACTTACACAGATGACGGGATACTTTCCCTGGTTATTAAACAATTGCGGATCAGAAAGATTAAATGCCAGTGTATTGGCAGATGAATGACCAAAATAGGCTATTTCGCTAACCCCCTCGTTAATTAACTGCTGTATCCTTTCGCCATTGGCCTGTTCAACAGCCGATGCCGACGTCTTTTCAAATGTCTCCACCCTTAAACCCATACCTGGCCTTTCCATCGTGGTTTTATATCCATCCATATAAGCCCTGAATTGAGCATTTTCTATGCTATCAGATCCACCAATTATATGAATAGCTCTTTTCATCCATTCCTTTGAATTGATCGTTTGTACAGTATTGGCCTGTACTTGTTCGTATTCAATAACTTTGTTAAGATAATTTTTTATTTCAGTTCCGTTAATGGCCGATAAACGACCTATAGGAATGAGCGGTACATTCCTGTCCTGCTCACAAGCCAGTAACACATCCGATGCAGGCCAGCCATAAGTTGGCACCAAATCTAATTTATCTGCCAGCGGACTAGCCTCATTCTGCCTGTATTCAATCGACGTAACTCCCCTGCCTATTAAAAAAACATACTGTGGTTTTGGATCATATTGCTGGTATGTAAACCTTATAAAATCTCGTATTGCCAATGGATGCTTTTTAATACCGAATGCAAACTGATCGGTTAGTTCATCGATAGATATTACGACTGGCTTATAACCCCCACCGGCCGCTGATGCCCGGTACTGTTTGTATTGATCTACATAATTGTTACCAGCGCCATCATCGTATAATAATGGGTTTGAAATAATGAGGTAGTTACCCTGGTTGGCGGGCAAATTATAATTAATGAAGTTTTTTGTTTCCAGCGAATTGATGGAAGTAATATTACCAGCATCTTCACTTACCAGTAAAAACTTTCTGCTCACACCTGATGGAGGTAAAGCGAACCTTACTTTACCGGGTATGGAAATATCGCCTGTATAACGGGCCCCATTGCTCAAACAATATAGTACCGGGGCCACGCCTGCATTATTAAAATCTTCTATTTCAATATAATTGCCATTGGGTGAGGGCTGCAGGTCAAAATAAAAATTGCTTTGATTATTAAATTTAAATTTGGCAGGATAGGTAACAGCCATTTCTGCAACTACTATCCGGTCGTTCGGATTTTTTGACGTACCGTTCATCGCTACCTGCAGGTAATCGGGATTTTGAAGTAAACTCAAGGGCAGATTAGCGAATGTTTTTTTGACTGTATCAAAGAAATTCATTGGCGCAGTGGCAGCGATATTATTAAAAAACTTGACCCTCAAATTTCTTGTGTTTAAGGCATTGCCAAATGCTGAAATATAAAGAGACACGCCGTTTGCAGGCCCTGCCGTGTAAACATTTAAGCCCGTAAATTCTTTAAAGATATCGCAGCAGGGATAAGCATCAGTACTTGTCCAGCCCTCTCCCATATCGTACGATGACGAGTACACATACTCCCCCACCAACACGGCGTACCCCCGGTTATACTGACTCTTGTAAGCCATTGTTACCTTTCGAAAGAAATATGGATCTGGAGCAAGAGAATTGCCTGCTATATCATTGGCTGCATTAACATACCGCAAATTAGTAGCGGATTGGTTGATGGTAAGAAAATAGGCTGCTGTATCTGAGTGAATACTAAAACTGTCTGATAACTGAAACCCTGCCTGCCTGTATAATGTTTTATCAGGTATTCCATCATTCATTTTCCCCCAAAACTCAATGTAATCCGAACTGCCTAAAGGCCCTGTGGGCGTTGAAGTAAAAATCCGTACCTCTTCGCCGTTTCGCCATAGTTGAAAATACTCCGCCGGTGTGCTGCCCATGCCAATTGCAGATAAAGTAGCCTGGTTAATGCGGCACAAACCCGATTTACCAATTTTAAATTTGTAATAGGATTTGTTGTAGTCTATCCAGCTATTGTTTATTTGTGCGTTGGAAACAACAGCAGAAAAAATAAACAATGCCAATAATACTTTTCTCATTATAGAATAAATTGAAATTTGCAATGATCGTTTTAGTCTCTCTTTACCAGGTTAAACCGCAATGAAAATACATGTGTGTACAATGGATTAGATTGATTTGCCAGGTTAGAATAAGCGTAATCTATTGTTACGTTTTTTATTTTAACACCTGCTCCCAAACTAGGCTGATAAATCCATACTTTTTTCCTGTTTAACGTATCGCCATCGGCCAATGCTTTTTGAAAATTGGTAACACCTGCCCTTACATAAAACACATCGTGAATGGATGCTTCCAGGCCAACACTCGGGTCGACACTGATGGTTTTGTTACTGATAACCGTATTTCGCTGACCATCAAAAGTCAGGTTGAGGTTAGCCTCTGCCAGTAGCTTTACGGAATTGCTTACATTAAAATTATATCCACCTCCCAACACAAGCCGGGGTGCTGTAAGCTCCGAAGATTTTACAGGTATTTCATTTTTAGTAAGATATAACACTTCCTTTTCTCTTTCGGTAAACTTAAAAGACCAGGCGTTAAAAGTAGTAGTAAGATCTCTTGCAACCAACCCTAATCGCCAATTTGGCCCCTGCATTTGAATTCCAGCATCTATCCCAAAACCCCATGCGCTGGCAAAGCTTCCTACTTTGCGATGAATAATTTTAGCATTAAAACCAAAACTTAACCTATAATCTTCTTCCTCTTTTATGCTTTGGGCAAAAGACAGTAACATAGCATAATCTGCGGAAGAAAAAGTTTGAATATTATCAAAATTAATGCTGCCATCCGGCGCTACCAGGTACAATGTATTGGGGATATCATCTACCGCAAACCTTAATAACGATAACCCAAGCGTACGTTTATTGTCCTGCACAGGTATTGCCACCGAGGCAAAGTCGAATTTACCAATACCTGCAAAATACTCGGCATGCATTAAACTTACAGAGGGATGATCTTTAACAGCGGCAAGACCAGCAGGATTCCAGTAGCCGGCAGTTGCATCATCCACGGAAGCAACTTGTGCGCTTCCCATTGCAAGGCCCCTGGCCCCTGCTCCAATATTTAAAAATTCGTTGGAATATTTTCTGAATTGAGCAGAAGACAGCAGCGGAATCAACAGCACAGAAAAAACAACAGCAGCACATTTGGGGATCATAAAAATATTTTCCTTTTGGTATTTGAATTACAATAAAACTTCCTAAACGGTTAAAACGCATTTTACAAAACTAAATTGTGCCTTGTCAAGGGCAAACGACTCAGTTGGAAACGGTGCAAATTTAACTGTAATAGGTTAATATGGGGTTACCTCATTATAAGCAAGGCAAGATTATTGTAGACCTCTAAAATTTTAATATAGCTGCTTGTTTAACAAAGATAACTATATGGTAAAAATCGATATGACGAAAACGCTGATAACACAAACGTAAAATGAGAGCTTTTTTAAAATATCGATTAGCCTAAAATAACGGGTGCATTTTAAATTGTCGCTGGGCGTTCAATACGAACAGACGCAGGGTTTCAATGAGAACGCCCATTCTAAAGCACTGGCTCCCCTTTAGGGGATGGGGGCAATAGCGACAATTTAAAATGCACCTAAAATAGCTCATACATTCATTTTATCAATTTTTGTAAGCACATTTGCAAAAATTAAACAGGTAGTACAAATAATACAAAGCTCGTTTACATGACAAATTTAATTGCAGAACTACAGTGGAGAGAAATGATTCAGGATATAATGCCTGGTACTGAGGAACAGCTAAATAAGGAAGTAACCACCGGCTATATAGGCTTTGACCCAACGGCCGACAGTTTGCATATTGGTAATTTAGTACCGATTATATTATTGATTCACCTTCAACGCTGCGGGCACAAGCCCATTGCATTGGTAGGCGGCGCTACTGGTATGGTAGGCGACCCAAGTGGTAAAAGCGAAGAAAGAAATTTATTAAGTGAAGATATTTTGCAACACAACCTTGCCTGTGTAAAAAAACAACTGGAAAAGTTTTTAGACTTTGACCCCGCCAAACCCAATGCAGCAGAAATGGCCAATAATTACGATTGGTTTAAAAACTTCAGCTTTCTTGATTTTATAAGGGATGCGGGCAAGCACATTACTGTTAATTACATGATGAGTAAAGACAGTGTAAAAAAAAGACTGGAAGGCGATAATGGCATGAGCTTTACAGAATTTACTTACCAGCTGGTACAGGGGTACGATTTTTACTGGCTGCACAAAAACAAAAACTGTAAACTGCAAATGGGAGGAAGCGATCAGTGGGGTAATATTGTAACCGGCACGGAACTGATAAGAAAAAAATCCGGCGGCGAAGGTTTTGCCTTTACCTGCCCGTTAATTACAAAGGCAGACGGGGGCAAATTTGGGAAATCGGAAAAAGGAAATGTGTGGCTTGATGCAAATAAAACATCTCCTTACCAGTTTTACCAATTTTGGTTAAATGCTGCGGATGCTGATGCAGAAAAATTCATTAAAATTTTCACCTTTTTACCGCAGGGTGAAATTAATGAACTGATTGCAGCCCACAAAGGAAATGAACACCAGCGCCTGCTACAGAAAAAATTAGCCGAAGAAGTTACCTGTTTTGTGCACAGCAGGGATGATTATGCGTTTGCAGTAAAAGCATCGGATATTTTATTTAACAACGATACTGCAGAAATTTTGCAGCAGTTAAATGAACAACAATTGTTGCAGGTATTGGATGGTGTACCCACCGTAGAAATTTCTAAAAGCATATTAGATGCAGGCATTGATGTGGTAAGTTTTTTAGCCGATACCAATATTTTTCCGAGCAAAGGAGAAGCCCGAAAAATGCTGCAGGGTGGAGGTGTTAGCATCAACAAAATAAAAGTAGATTCAGTTGAACATGTGGTAAACACTAACCAGTTGCTGAACAATAAATTTTTATTGGTACAGAAAGGAAAGAGAAATTATTTTTTGGTAGTGGCCACGGTATCGTAGTTTATTTGCAGCCATCCGTTACATCCAACCATTAGCTCAATCTGCTATAATAAAGTTAAACACAGCCATGTGGAAAATATTATTAATGATATTTTGCTGCATTAACCGAAATTAACGCCTTATTCGAAACTGTGTTAAAAGAAAACAAAGAAATAGCTGCCCTGCTGCAATTAATTGATGATCCCGATGAAGAGGTGTATCATACCGTTAGCGATAAACTCATCTCATTTGGTAAAGCTATTATACCCAACCTCGAGCACCTTTGGGAACATACGCTGAGCCCTGAAATACAGGAGCGTATTGAACAAATGATTCACCAATTGCACTTTAAAGACCTGACTGCAGACTTTTTATTATGGAAAGAAAATAAAGGCGGGTTGCTGGAAGGAGCTTTGTTAATTGCCCGGTATCACTATCCGGAAATACATAAAAACCAGGCCGAACAGGATATAGAAAAGCTACGCCGCAATATCTGGCTGGAGCTTAATAACTATCTAACACCGCTGGAACAGGTAAGTGTAATTAACAGCATCCTGTATAATTATTACAAACAAAAAGGCATTGAAATAGCCTATAACCAGCCGGAAGATTTCTTTATAAATAAAGCACTTGAATTAAAAAAAGGCAATGCTATCAGCAACGGCATTTTATACCTTGTACTCTGCGAATTGCTTGATGTACCGGTTAAAGCTTTAAATATCCCGAGGCAGTTTTTATTGGCTTATGTAGATACCCAGCATGCACATATTAACCCGGATGCCCATCACTCAAAAAAAATCAAATTTTATATCGATCCGTTGAACGGACAAATATATTCTCATAAAGATATAGAGAGTTATTTTAAAAGGATCAACGTAACACCCACTACCTCCTACTTCAGGGAAATGAATAACAAACGCATCATTCAATTTTTGCTGGAAGAAGTAAGCAAGTGTTTTGATGACGACCTGAACAGGTATAAAATGAACGAATTACTTTCTTTAGCCAAACTATTAAACGACGAATGATTTACCATGTTACCAGCAAAGCCCAATGGCAGCAGGCCCTTGCGCAAGGCTATTACGAAGCACCTTCTCTTGCGTTGGAAGGATTTATTCATTTAAGCAAAAAGGAACAGGTACAAGGTGTTTTGGAGCGATACTATCAACACCAACACAACTTGCTGTTACTACACATTGAAGAAACAAAACTAACTATGCCGCTAAAATATGAATTGGCTCCATCTGTAAATGAATCGTTTCCTCATTTGTATGGGAGGTTGAATTTGGAGGCGGTTATAACTATTACGGAATTGTAATGTTATTAAAAGCGATAAATTTTTGCTTTGTGCTTTATTCCGCTCCATATCTCTCCCAAGTTTAGAAATTCCCAGCCGAGTCACTACCTGGCGCAAGCGTCCGCTTGTGCATCTAAAAGAACGATCCATTAAATGCAAGCCAATCCTTGCATTTTTTATCACTATCAACCGACTAAAATCAGGAATCTAATTTTTTTCGTCTGAAAGTATTGATTTTGCTATGCTGTGTGTATTTATTTAAAAGCAGACCTCCTACCTTACTTTGGAAAAAGTGAAGGCTGACTGGCTTTTTTAGTTTTT
>JANYCA010000198.1 GCA_025360525.1 Chitinophagaceae bacterium
AGGCTGAATAGTTTCTGTAGCAGTGCCCCCTAAGTGACCGATCCAGTTGGTAGATACTACCTGGCCAATATCGTTCATTAAATTAACATGATAAACACCTTTCGCCATGCCGTTCATCTGCAGGTGAATGGTGTTTTTTGTTACCGGGTTAGGGAACACATAAATGGCGGGCGTGCTCTTATTGATTTTCACTTTCACCATATTACTATAGCCAATTACATTGTTATTGCTGATACTGCGGATCTTATAATAGTAGTAACCCAACGCTGGTGCAACATCTAACCAGTTATAGCCCACTGCTATGGCACTATTGCCTGAGGAAGCTTTGGTAGCCACTTTGGTAAAGTGAACCCCATCCGTTGAACGCTCAATGTCATATTCTTTTATGTTTTGCTCATTGGCTACATTCCACTCTACGCCAATATCGCTGTTAAGCACGGTGGCAGTAAGGCTGGTGTACACAACAGAAGGTTTAAACACTATTCTGAAACGATCGGCGGCGGCAGAACCAACAGTGGAGGTTACTTCAAAATCAAGTTTGGTGGTGCCGGTCATATTGAGCGGTGTTGCCTTATTCAGGAATTTATCTTCTGCAAATCCTGCCAGGTTATCCTGTTCAAGGTTAGCGGCTGCAAATTCAAACTGATAGCTCCTTTGCCTGGCTTTTGCAAATTTATAGAAGATGGTATCGGATTTGGTAAGTGTTGGCCTTCTGTTTACAGCCAGCAATGTAGTACCATTTAGTAGCCCTAACGTTTCATTTACATTGCCAAATTTTAAAGCATCCTGCAAATCTGTTTCTGCATGAAAGTTATCGGAAAACTCTGCTAAATTACCATCTACTATTTTTGTAGTCCGGTCGTTATTGAGCGTATATAAATTGGTTGTTAATGATTGTGCCTGGTTTTTGGAGCTCATAGGCCTGAACATGTTCAGGTTATTTATGCCGGATTTATTAGGTTCGTTAAAACTAATAGTAGCTGGGGTTCCTAAATTAGATTTCTGTACAAAAAATGCTTCGCTCGACTGAATAAAATTGTTTGGCAGTCCAATGCTATTGTTAGGAGTTCCTGTATAAGTACCAGTTCCTTGTAAATCTTCCATAACTACATAACCACCAACTAGGTTAATATGTGGATCCCAAACATAAAAACGCCTTACAAGATTTGTCGCTGTTAATTTATTAAAATCTACAGGAGATGCATATGGATTTCCTATTAATTCATAACCACCATCAGCAACGTTTACTGGAAAAGTTTGTGTGCCCGTCATTAATTTCCCTTTACTGCTTAGAGTTGTAGGGTTTGTATTTGGTATAGCTGTATTATCAGGAGTTCTGTTTCTGTCACCTCTTACAAATGTAAAGTAACCGATGCTGGCTGCTGTAGACGTATTGGAAGATAATAGTTGCAATTTTGTATCTCCTATGTTTAAAAACTTAGCCCCGGTTGCATCCCAGGTTTTCATTGAGTAATTATTCTGTGAACTTAAATCAAGACCATTGCCTCCGGTTCCAGTCGGGTTGGGCCCAGTAACAAACATCCCTTTTCCAGCAACATAGATGCCACTGTTCTGCCATGAATCAAAAATGTTACCCGTATTGCTTAAAGGTGAAGTTACCAACCGCCATGCCCTCAAAGGAGGATAATAACGTTCAACGGTAACATTGCCAATAAAAGTATTACCTGTGTTATTATTAGTTCCATTGGTGATATCGGCTACCCTTGCGGTACCTGTTGCAGTTGATATCAATACAATATTATCACCGGTATTTAAAGTTGCGCCGCTTACAATGCCAAATGACAATACTCCTGTTATATTTAAAGGAACCCCAGCACCCGTTACTAAAAGACCGCTAACGCTGGTATTGCTAACAGTAAGATTTTTCAAAGTGTTGCTAACAAACAGGTTACCCGAAAAGCTTTGGGCAACTGAGCCGTTAAAATCTAATGAACCATTGCTTACATTAAATGTTCCTGCACTTGTTATTGAACCTGCTATTTGCAATAAAGCGCCGGTAACCGTTAAA
>JANYCA010000005.1 GCA_025360525.1 Chitinophagaceae bacterium
AAATATCAGGTCAGTTTAAAACTCTTGAAAGCGCAAACGTATTCGCCATCCTTCGATCAGTTATTGATACCACAATCAAAAATGGAAACAACGTTTTGAATGCATTACATCTTATCGCTACTTTTGGTACTGAATAGTTACCTTATTTCAATTCCTTTGTCCGGCGCAAATAAAATATTTAAGATAAAACCTATAGCAGCTACTGCTAATAGTTCTGGAAGAAAGTTACTATTTATGTGGAGTTCAACATATTTGCGAACTTACAATTTCGCCATAAAATATTTATTTGAGTTTTCGTCCAGAAAGGTAAAAACAGGCTTATTTTATATGAACGACGTTGCTCAGCAATTCAAGTGATATTTGTTAGCAGATACTAAGCAGATAAAAGTTTATGAAGCATTGCAGCTAAAGACGGAGGAAAATGCACTTCATTTAATTCGGTGTACAAATTGCGATGACCACGTGTTGAAAAGTCGCTGGCTTTCACTTTCATTTATCTTTTACTATAGGGCGGGTTTAACAATGAGACTCCACCTGTATGGCATAAATTACGTTGCCGGAAACATATAATTTGAACATCTTACCCTCTTTAACACAACGCATACATTGCCATGTTTTCCCCTTGTCTGATGATCTGTAAATGCCGTCAGAACGGCCACAAAAGAAGTTTTCACCAACCTGTACAATGAACGTAATGTACGTAGGCAACTTAAGGCCGGCCGTATCCACAGTATGCCGGGTTGAATCGGAAAAGCCTTGCGCCGGAAGGTTAGCATTAACAGGCGGCAAGATTGGCTCAATAAAACCAGCCGCCTGCAGGCCGGCATCAATAGCCTGCCAGGTTTTGCCGCCGTAGTAAGAGGTTCGTATTCTCCGGGTCGTTGAAGCTGTGCTGTAAGTAATAGCAGCGAATCCGCCTTCGATGCGTTCTACATCAATGCCCACGCCGCCCTCACCTATCACCAGGACCCAGTTTTCACCATCATCGGTCGATCTTAATATCCCTGCCTGGCTGGTCGCAAGTAGTACAGCATTTGATTCTACCATTTTTCCCAGACCACCGGGATACAGTTGTTTCCAGGATTTTCCTCTGTTGGTGGATTTAAAAAGCCCCCTGTCGGAGCCGATGAAAATGGTAACTCCGGCGGTTTCAAAAACGCTGGTTATTCGTTTCTCGTTAAAATTTGTGAATACCGGCGACCATACACCCGTTCCGTTTGCTTTTTGGAAAATTCCTTCACCCCAGTAATTGTATGCAAACATCCCGACCTTACCGGGGGCGATACTGCTATGTTCGTCGGGGAAAATTTCTTTGGTCCAAAAAGGAGCTGTGGAATTTGATTTACTGTGATATATCCCATTACCGGCAGTTATATAAAGCCCATTGTCATCTGCAAAAAAAGCATTTCGGCTCACACCATATTTATCTGTCACAGGCTCGGGCAACCCTTCGCTGATGTACTGCCATGTCTGCCCGTTGTCAGTAGATTTAAAAACGATGTTTGCAACTCCTGCCTTATCACTTTTTTGTACTTGCACGCTATCTGTGACGGCGGATGAATGTGGCAATTTTACCGCTCGAACACAGGAAGAGAAGAATTGAAACAGGAGTAAAAGAGCTATGTTATAGATGATCTTCATCACTTTAATTAATTTGGTGAAACGATAAGGTAAAGATATCGGGCATCAACTATCGGGGAGTTTTTAATAGTAAAAACTTGTAAAGGATATGTATAACCTTTGTAAAATCACCGAAAACCGCCGTGTAGAGCATATCGTTTCTGCCTTTGTTGGTGTTTTGAATATATTGACCATTTGCTAACCCCAACACCCCGGTTCTGTCTGTTCGATCAACCGGCGAAGCATTGTAATTTAGTGCTTTAATTGTTTGTTATAATTGAGAAATTATTAGGTACTGATTTCCCTAAACCTGTTTACTAATTCTGTGGGTGATTTCAACATACTTATTTATTGCTAAAACCGTTTTGCTCGAGCCTTCGGATGTTGGTTAACAACCCAACATCGGCGTTTTCTGAGTAGGATGCTTATTTTAAACGCCTACCATCAAGGGCGAAAAGAATTTTTGGCTAGGCCGGTGTACGAATTGCGATGTGCATTGTAGTTAAAGTCGCTGGCTTTCATTTTTATTTGTAGAATAATTCATTTTACTACAGGTCGGTGGGGGACACCGACCTAGGAGTGGAAGTGTTTGCACCAGCCACGGAATCAAGGAAATTAAAGCAGCGGTAGACGCATGGCTTGAGTTATGATATTGCGGCAAGTAATATCTCCCCTCTTTTTACGCTGAGTCCTGTGGCGGAGATGTTGCTTGGCAAAGGCACCAAATAATTTCACGGATTATTTACCATTACCAGCAAAAAATACTATTTTATGTCTTTGTTCATGCAATTTTTTTACCGGGTAAGTGCACAATTTTGGTCCAGAAATCTATGATCATTTGCACCGATGTGATGAATTTATCAAATTCAACCGGTTTGGTGATATAGCAGTTTACATGATGTTGATAAGCATACAGGATATCTTTTTCTGAATCGGATGTTGTAAGCATCACAACCGGTATAATCATAAGTTCTTTATCTGTCTTTATGTTGGCCAAAACTTCTTTACCATCTACCTTCGGCAGGTTAATATCCAGGAAAATAAGGTCAGGTGTTTCCGCAGTTGAATATGGCCCCTGCCTGCGCAAATATTGTAGTGCGGCTTCTCCATCTTTTATTACTTGTATATGATTTGTTACTTTGGCTTTTTTTAGGGCTTCCATTGTTAGCACTATATCTCCTTCATTATCTTCAACCAGTAAAATTTTTAATTCTGTATTCATATAATTAGTTTTGGGATGGAGAAATAAAATATGCTGCCCCTGCCCAGTTCCGACTCAATCCAGATCTTCCCTTTGTGGGTCTCGACTATCTTCTTACATATAGACAGACCAATGCCTGTTCCGGAATATTCAGTTTTGCTGTGCAGGCGTTGAAATATGATGAATATCTTATCAAAAAATTTAGGGTCAATGCCAATACCATTATCACTGACATAGAAAACATCGTTATCCGGCTCACTGGTACAGCCTACTTCAATTACTGTGTCTTTATCGCCATGGTATTTCAGCGCATTGCCTACCAGGTTTACAAACAACTGGGTGATAAGGGTTTTATTGGCTGTAATAACCGGCAAGGGGTTTACTGTTATAACAGCCTGGTTTTTCTTAATATCTTCTTCCAGCAAACGGCTTACATACTGCAACACTTCATTAAGATCGGTGGCAATAAAATCTTCTTTATTAAAACCTACTCTTGAATATTGCAACAAATCCTCAATCAGTAATTTCATCCGCTTTGCCCCGTCAATTGCAAAATTCAGGTATTGCTTGTTGGTTTGGGTTAATTGCCCTTCCAATGTATTTTCGAGCAAGCGCATAAAGCTGCTAACCATGCGCAGCGGCTCTTGCAAATCGTGGCTGGCTATGTAAGCGAAGCTTTCCAGATCTGTGTTGGAAACAAGTAATTCGGCAGCCTTTTTCTCCAGCGATTTGTTTAGCTGTTTAAGTAAAACTTCAGAATGTTTGCGTTGGGATATGTCTCTTAAAAAAGCACAAAAGAACACTTCGCCCCCCTGGTTAATAGGCAGTATTGTTAACTCAATCGGAAATTCTTTACCCGCCCGGTTTACTGCACTTAATTCCAGCAATACATTAAGAGCAGGACCATGACCGGTTTTTAAATAATTCTCCAGGCCCCGGGCATGCATATCCTGAAAGGCAGGCGGGATAATGATATCAGCAAGTAACTTGCCGCTGACTTCTTCTTCTTTCCATCCAAATGTTTTTTCTGCCTGTGGATTCCAGAAAGTAATTATCCCTTTTGTATTTATGCATATAATAGCATCAATAGCGGCATTCATAATCAGCCTTGTTTTTTTTTCGCTGCTTTTTATAATTTCTTCGAATTCTATTCTTTTAGTTACATCACCGAAATTGACAACAATGGCTTTTACGGTTTCGTCGTGCAGCAGGTTGGTTGCTATTCCTTGAAGCCAAATGTAGTGGCCTTTTTTATGAACGGCCCGAATCAACATGGACAGGCCTTTACCAGGATGTTCCAATAATTCAGTGTACAATTGTTTTGTTTGTTCAAAATCATCAGGATGAATATTGGCAAAACTCAATTCACCATTCCTGTCTTCCATCGAAAATCCCGTTATTGCCTCCGCAGCCGGACTTTGGTATATCACATTTGCCGATGCATCCATCAGGCTAATGGCATCGGAACTGTTTTGCATCAAAGCCCTGAACCGTTTTTCGCTGTTTGATAATTCCACGGTAGGTTCAATAATTTTTTGTTCCAGCTCCAGGTTAAACTGTTGCAGCTTACCTTCCAGTACTTTTCGTTTGGTAATATCCCGGGCAATTGCATATAATTTTCCTGTAACCGGATCCGGCGTCGTGTTCCATTCGAGCATCAAATAAGATCCGTCTTTTTTACGGTAGCGATTCACAAAATTGTTGGTGATTGCTCCTGTTTTTAGCTTCTCAATTTCCTCGAGGGTGGCAGGTATATCATCAGGATGTATGAATTGAAAAAATTGGGTTTCCTGCATTTCTTTTTCAGAATAGCCCAGTATCTTTTCAAAATTGGGATTTACGATTTCGAAATATCCTTGCGTATTGGCAATGCAGCAAAAGTCCTTGCTGTTATCGAAAAATTGTTTGAATTGATTCAACTTCTCTGTTCTATGTTGAACCTGCTTTTCAAGACCCGAGTTCAATACATCAAGGTGATTTTGTAATTTTTCTACTTGATCGAGTATACTATTAAATGCTCCTGATAAAATTCCGATTTCGTCTTTCCCTTCGGAAAAAACCCTGATGGAATAATCGCCGGTTTCGGTAACCTGTTTGGTTTTATAAACCAGCGATAAAACCCTCTTGGTAATAATATGCTGAATTAAACTGGAAATAAGTAAGGCCACGATAACGCTGACAAGTAAGATGAGCCCGGCAATTTTTATGTCGATTAAAATAATATCTCTGAACCCGCTTGCCTCCGACCTAATCATCACTGTACCAGGAAAATCCTTGTCGGCTATCTTGTAGCCTACTATAAACTTTTCCCCGAAGAAGGGGTGTTTTTCAACGGCAGAGCTTCCTGGCAAGGGAAAGGCAAATGCTTCTCCCCCGGGCTTATCATACCGGGCAAATTCTTTTCCTTCTTTATCAAAGATCACGGCATTTAAAATATCAGGATTTGTTTTTAGTTTCAGCAGCATTTTATTGGCAGCATCACGGTTCTTGAATTCAAGAGCGTAAGCTGCATTGACCCCAATAATTTCGGCAAGTGCATTTTTATTTTTTACAGAGGATTCATTTAATATTTTAATACCGTTTAACAAAAATAAAGCACAGCATATTAGCACAACTACAAATGCAGTTACAAGCTGGATGAAGGTAACCTTGTTGCGGAGGGTTATATTTTTGAAATCAAGCATTTTTTATAATTTATAATGGTGGCCTGCTTTAACAGTTGAGAACTAACATTTTTCGCCCATGATTATTTGTCAATTAATGGCAAAGGTTGGCGCAAATGTATCTCTCTCAATAGTAATTCCTCAATACCCAAATTCCAACCGAAAAGGCATTGGTTGCACAGTAGGAGTTCAAAAATTAATATAGCATATGAACGGAAACAAGGCAGGTACTTTTTAGCTGGACTTAATAAATCTGTATTCAGAAGATAAAGTGTAATGCCTATAATTAAAAAATAAATGGATACTAAACACATAAACAAGGTTGTTAAGGGCAAAACATTAAAAAGACGTTTAAAAAATACAATAGGAGTTATTCCAAAGATACATACAAGCGCCATTTTTATGATGCTCCCGGTAAAGCTATTTATATAAAGGTACATTTGGTTTCACCGGCATTCATTTACAATAAAGGTGTTTACAATAAATATTTACCCTGCCAGTGAGTAACAGGTAGCATTGACCAATTAGGCGGTAGTTTCTAAAAGACTACCAGTCATGGTTTCACGGCATCGGGATACTTAAAAATTATTTCTACTGAATAGTAAGTGCACCAGCTACTACCAAATTCTTACCAGTCAAAACTGTTATTGTGGCACCGTTTGAAATGCGTTGCGAAATATTTAACAGGCAACTTCCACCTGCGGTGTGATTAATGACAATGGCACTGCCGGCAGGTAAAATTGCAGGTGGTATGCTGTTGTTAGACCAGTTGGCTGCAACATTCCAATTGCCGTTGCCGGTAAAAGTGTAAGTGGTTTGTACTGGCAATGGCGTGGGTGTAACAGTGCAGTTAACGGAATTGGTATTGATACTTAAGCCCCATCCCGAAAGTTCGCCTCCATCACCATCAAATGGATCTGTGACGGTTAACGTCCACGTACCAGTGCTGTTTTCCCCGTTAAAAGCAGAAAGAGCAGATTGTGGAACAACGGTAACGCCACCAATTGGCGGGCAAGGGAAAGTGTTTGTGGCAGCCTGGTCATCCAGGTTAAGGTCGAAGTTGGCATTCTGGCCGCAAATGGCGTCAAATAACACGATACTTGTACCTGCCGGGCTTTTAAGTGTGAACGTAAGATCCTGTATGTACGTATGTGTACCCACTAAACCTACCACATTTACATCCGTAATTACTACGCCCATAGCGGCTGGGATAACCAGGTTAGAAGTAACAACAGCAGTACCTACAGCATTGATGGTTTTTGGCACATCGGTGCTTATCCTGCAAGTATTAATACCTGTTTTAAACCGGTTAGGCGTTGGAGATGCAGCACCGGTACCACACACATTGGTTGATTTTACTCTCCAGTAATAAATACTGTCTTCGCCTAGCGAACTGGTAAGTGCATACGGAGGATTTATATTGCTAATGGTTTTATAAATCACTGAAAAATTACTGGTCTTGGATAGTTCAAGCGTATAGGAAGTAGCGCCAGAAACAGCACTCCAGTTAAACGTAGGCCTTGCTGGCAACCCAATAGAGTCGTTGGCTGGTGTAGTTAAAGCGGCAGGCGCAACTGGTCCTGCACCAACGATAAATACAATATCCCTTGTTTTGGTTATCGCACCTGCTATACCGGTTATTTTTACAGTATAAGACCCCCCCGCAAGACTGTTGGTATTATTGAGTGTAACTGTTGTAGCAGCACCCGGTGCAATGGAGGAAGCTCCAAAAGAAACTGTAGTGCCGGCAGGATTTAAACTGGCCGATAAAGCGATTGTAGTAGCAAAGCCACCCAATGCTGCTGTTTTTAAAGTGGCAGTTCCGCTGGAGGCAACACAAGCCGCTACGGCTGCGGGGTTGTTGAATGAAAAAGTTGCTGACGGCGATGTTTGTATGCTCAGGTTATTATCTGAAAAATCGTAAAAAATATTTCCTACTGCCATTACACGGATACGAACTTTGGAACCCACATTATTGGGCACCTGAATTTCCTCTGCTCCATCATTGGGTGTACTTGCTAAAATAGTAACCGGAAAAGTTACCCCCCCGTCGGTAGATAATTGAATACTTACATTGGCACAACTAATTGGTGCCGCCGCTGTTCCTGCCGGGTTCCAGGTAACCGTTTGAAAATCGTTTACAATCCATACAATACCGCTTGCATTAGGACTGGTAACTGCAAAAGTACCACCAGTTACAACAGCGGAAACGGAAGTTTCTGCGTAACAAACACCACCGCCACCGGCCTTATTGTCTCTTGCCGTTAACCGGAAATGCATCGTTCTGGCATAGGTGGGTAATAGCTCGCCGATTGTATCGGTATTGACTATTTGTGCAGCTAATCTGGGGAAATTCCTAAAAGAGGCTGTGGTTGGTGCAAAGGAACGAAACAAAGGTGCGTTGCCTGCCGGAGCATTCCATACACCAAAAGGTCCTCCCACATCTACCTGCTCCCAACTGTAGGTAAGTGCATCTCCATTTATATCTGTGGCACTGCCCGTTAGTACAAAAGGTGTAGATACCGGAATGATATATGCTGCACCCGCATTAACAACAGGTGCGGAATTACCCGTATTGGTTTTTACCGGACAGCTGTTACCAGAACCAACATTGGAATAGGTCACAATTTCATCAAAACTGAGGCTTTGAAATTGCGGATCGCTGTTAGGCTGCAAATTTTCGGGAGCACAGATGCCTGCATAGCCCATAATGGTACTTCCACTACCCGGTTCAACATTCATTCCCTGCACACCATTTCCCCCACAGGCATTCTGCACCGAGTTAAAAGTATGATTTGCCCCAAACTGGTGGCCCATTTCATGGGCTACATAATCGATATCGTACGCATCGCCAACAGGATTTAAGGAACCGGTAATACCTGAGGCCTTTTGCCCTGTAATACAAACTACACCTAACCCGGCCAACCCTCCGCCACCCGTACTGAAAGTGTGCCCGATATCGTAATTGGCATCCCCAATTTCAGCATCAATATTTTTTTGGCTTTCGTTTATTAAAGTACCGGCATTGTCGTTGCCTGTAAAAGGATCGGTGGTAAGCGATGTATATATTACGTTGGTATCGTTGGCTACCAAAACCATCCTTATAGAAAGTTCTTTTTCATACACGCCGTTAACCCTGTTAACAGAGGTAACAATTTTTGCCAGCACCTGTTGTTTGGTGGGCCTTGCCACCCCGGTTACAGCCTTGGCATATTGGTAAGTGCAGGCTACCGCCAAACGGTAGGTTCTTAAAACAGATCCCACGCAAGTGCCTGCTAAAACCTTGCCAGTGATAGCTTTTTGATTCATTATTAAGGGTCCCGATTCTGTAAACGGTTCGTTCTTTAAATAATCCTTTTTATAGTAAGATATATAGTTGGTTACCGTTTGCTGGTTGTACGGATCCATAAAAACTGCATCGGTTACCGCAGACAAAATCATGGCATGAAAACCATACAAGGTCCAGTCTAATTTTATCGTTGCAGTGGGGTCATCGATGCCCTGGCCGGTAAAGGTTAGTATGTTTGTATGCGCTTTTGCCGACCCCGGCGCTATAGCCGAACTTTCCCAGATACGAAACCGGGAGGTAGTGCCATCAGGCATGGGTATTGCCATAATAGGTGCCATACTTTTGTTGGTAATTTTTTCTTCTGATGGAAGCAATTGTAAGAACGATAATAGTGCGGATGAATCTACCCGGAGTGTGCGGTATTTGGTTGGAATAATAACCCGCTGCTGAGCAGCCTGCCTGACGTTAGCCTCGGCTACATCACTAAAGAAATTATTTTGGGCATGTAGTCCGGAAATGAGCATAAAGAAGAAAAACACATTCAACAAACTTTTAAGGATATTAGTCATTTCTGATTTTTTTGTGGTACTGATAAACAGTAAAAATAAGAAAATGTTAATAATTATTTACCTAATTGTATGGTGAACCCCAAATTGTTGTAAAGGTTACCAACTTTTGTAAGATGTCTCCAATTCCAAAAAAGTCTTTACGTAGGTTGGCATCCCTATATTCAGTGTGAAAATTTGGGATGCACCCTAATTTTATCCATTAACTATCTCCACCTGCAACCAGCTTAATCAGCAATGATGGCCTTAAGGTATTTGTTTACCGCAGCTGCCCTGTTAAAAATCATCAAATGCCCTGCTGCTTTTACAGTATGGGTAGGGGTAAGTTTTTGAATGGGGAAAATCTTATCAGCATCCCCATGAATATGATACAAACCTGGCGGCTGCCATTCGTTTTTCCAATTTAAAATTTCATTAATGGCCCAATCAATATAAACCTGTGAGGTGTTTTTTCGGTAATTATTTACCAATTCTCTTTCTGCCTTTGTAGTTACACCCATCCGCCTATTTTGTATAGACTCCAGTATTTTATAGGGTCGCATGGGGATAAGCCGGTTTATCTTCAGCTTACCTGCAACCCTCATCCAACGGGGCATTTGCTTTTTTGAATGGATACTTGAAATAAGGATGATTTTATGGGTGTCGATTAATTTAGCCATTTCAATACCAATCATTCCACCAAAGGAAAGGCCCATTAAAACGGGTTTATCTTCTTTAATTGCCAAACACATTCTTGCCGCATAATCCTGGATGGCTTCGCCTCGTTGGGGTGTAAGCCATGGCAAATACACAAGCTCGTATCCGGCTAAATGGATATGATCAAAGGCCTTTTCATCAGCGCCCAAACCGCTTATGCAATAAATTTTTTTGATGGTATTTGTTTTTTGTTGTTAATGATTGGCAGCTGGTAAATTCAGAAATAAAATTTCAAGGTTAAAGAAAAGAACTTTGTAAATACAAAACGGGTCCAAAGGGCAATGTCATTAAGTTAAGAAGATAACAAGGTTTTTGTATTTTTTATGCTGGTTTCTACTAAGATTTTTCTTTAACCCCTAGTAGAAAAATATACCTATAGCAGTAAACCTTATTACCTTATTTGCCCTTACTGTCCTTAACTTAACGACATTGCCCGTACGGTCACAATTCTCACCCAAATCACCCTATTATCTCTCCACTATTTACTTTTGGGCAATACATAATTTTCAACATCTTCCTGTGTGATGGTTTTGCCGGATAAAATAATCAGTCTTTCTACCACATTTCTTAACTCACGGATATTGCCTGTCCAATTGTAATTGGCTAAAACATCCATTGCATTTTTATCAATGGGCTTTTTAGATTGTCCGTATTCAGTGGCAATCTTTTCAATATAATAATCTACCAATGTGGGTATATCATCCCTCCGCTCATTCAACGATGGCACATGAATAATAATAACCCCCAGCCGATGGTAAAGATCAAGCCGGAAATTCTTTTCATCTACTTCCTTTAATAAATCTTTATTGGTAGCTGCCACAACTCTTACATCTACATTAATATCTTTATCGGCCCCTACCCTTGTTATCTTTCCTTCCTGCAAAGCCCTTAATACTTTGGCCTGTGCATTCAAACTCATATCACCTATTTCATCTAAAAATATCGTGCCGCCGTTGGCCTGTTCAAACTTTCCAATGCGTTGTTTAATAGCCGATGTAAAGGACCCTTTTTCGTGACCAAATAATTCACTCTCTATCAACTCGCCTGGTATGGCTGCACAATTAACTTCCACCATGGGGCCACTGCTGCGGTGACTTTTTTCATGTATCCATCTTGCCACCAACTCCTTACCCACCCCATTTTCACCCGTTATTAAAACCCTCGCTTCTGTTGGTGCCACTTTTTCAATGGTGTCTTTTATTTTTTTGATTGGTTCACTGTTGCCCACCATTTCCTGCACTTTTGCCACTCTTCTTTTCAGCACTTTGGTCTCTGTAACCAATGTCTGTTTGTCTAGTGCATTTCTTAAAGTTATCAGCAACCTGTTAAGATCCGGCGGCTTGCTGATGTAATCAAAAGCGCCTTTTTTTACAGCTTCTACTGCAGTCTCAATATTGCCATGCCCACTGATTACCACGATGGGCACATCAGGATTGATTTCTTTTGCCTTCTCTAAAAATTCAATACCATCCATTTTGGGCATCTTAATATCACACAGTACTACATCAAAAGTGGTGTTGCTGAATTTTTTCAAACCTTCTTCACCATCTGAGGCCTCGTCAATTTTATAGCCCTCATAACTTAATATCTCGGCAAGGGTTCTCCGGATTGCTTTTTCATCGTCGATAATTAAAATGCTGGCCATAATTTAAAGTTGGGTTTAATGGATAATGTGTAAAGTTGCAGCCACAAAACTTAAAATCAAAAACTAATATAGCTTTTACCTTTTACAAGTTTAAAGATCCATTATTGCAACAACCATTTTCTTTGTTGTATTTTGATAGATTCACCACGCTAAATCCGGCAATAAAAAACTACATTTGACAGCTAGCAATGGATAAAAGCGTAAACAAATACATAAGCGAAACAGGCTTCTGTTCCCGGAGAGAAGCGGATAAACTGATTGACCAGGGAAGGGTTTGCATTAATGACAATATTGCCATAAAGGGCAATCGGGTAAACGACGGCGATACCGTGCTGGTAGATGGTGAGCCCGTTGGCAAAAAAAACAAAACAGTATACATTGCCTTTAATAAACCCACAGGCATTACCTGCACCACCGATTTAAAAGACAAAACCAATATCGTCTCTTTTATTAATTACAAAAACAGGATATTCCCCATTGGCCGCCTCGATAAGCCCTCAGAAGGACTCATCTTTTTAACCAATGATGGAGATATTGTGAATAAGATTTTACGGTCTGGCAACAATCACGAGAAAGAATACATCGTTACTACGGATAAGCCTGTAACAACCACCTTTATTCAACAAATGAGCAATGGTGTAAAAATACCTGGGGCAGTTACAAAAAAGTGTGTGGTAAAACAGGAAGCGAAAAGCCGGTTTAGAATTATATTAACGCAAGGGCTAAACAGGCAAATAAGAAAAATGTGCACCTCACTCAATTATAATGTGGTGAGTTTAAAACGTATCCGGATAATGCATATTAGCCTTGTCAATTTGCCTTTGGGCAAATGGCGGTATTTTACTGCAGATGAAATTAAAACAATGGATCAACTGGTAGCAGGCTCGTCTAAAACAAACAACCAACAGGCGGGCGGCAATGTAGATGACTTTGGAGAATAAGCCTTAAAAAACAACCATTGTTGAGCACCAATTAGCAGCATTGTAAAAAGACAAAGAAAATCAACCAGATGTAATTTAATAAAATAAAATGCCCTGTGGTATTGAGGCGGTAATAACATAATAACAAGAAGCAATTTTCATTTTGTATTTTGCAGGTTAGATAAAAATAAATATTTAGGTTAGTAAACTTTAAACGCAATGCTTTTACCGGCCTCATAAAAAAGAAGTTAAGAAAATTGGAATGTGTGGCGTTAAGAAATGAAATTGAAGTTGCAGATGCCTGGCTTTGCAATTTGCCTGTAGGTCGTACCGACGCCGGGGCATATTCTGAAGAACGAACTAATTTCATTTTAGCCATTCATTCAAATTTTTAGTCTTTTTTATGAAGCCCCGTCCGACTAGCGTCAGCCGGGCGGGCTCGATCTTTCCATTTACTTCTTTGCATTAAGGCAAAGAAGTAAATGGAGGCTATCTAGACAGGTTAAGCTTTTGCGACCTAAATTAATTATTCTATAAATTAATTATAGTTGACAAACAACAGACCATCCATAAAAAAGTAATTAAGATTAATCAAATCCAATAGCTGACCTATCTTATGCAAAAAATTTTAGTCTTTGTATCCATCCTTTTTTCTTTTTGCTTTGTACAAGGGCAAACTTTTTCCGGAACTGGTGGAAGTATTCCCGGTTCCAGCACCACACAAACCTGCTTTTCCATCAATGTAACCGGTGTAGGCAATATCAATACAACCACCAATGGACTGGCCAGCGTGTGCCTTACTATTACCCATCCCAATGTTGATGAATTAGAAGTTGTGTTAAAGGCACCAGATGGCACAGTTGTGCCGTTAACCATCCAAAATGGAGGTACCGGTAATAATTATACCAGCACCTGTTTTACCGCAACAGCGGCCACTTCTATAAAGTTTGCAGCAGCCCCTTTTACAGGATCATTTTTACCCGAAGGATATTTAGGCTCCGTAAACAATGGTCAAAATGCAAATGGTAACTGGAGACTTTGTATACAGGATAGAAGAAACAGTGGCAATGCAGGCACACTCAATAACTGGCAGATTTCTTTTAATAATACCCCGGCTCCTTTACCCCCTGCCATTGCAACCTGTGCTAGCACGCTTCCCTCCACATCTTCCTGCGCAACGGCTACAGTGGTATGTGATTTTAATGGTTTATGTGGAAGCACTGCAGGAAGTTCTGTTCAAGACTGGGCTGGTTCCGGGCTGAATGGTTGTTTTGGGCTTGAAAATAATTCCTTTATTAAATTTATTGCATCAGCAACCACGGCTTCGTTTACCGTATGGGTACCCACCAATTCCGGTGGACTTGGGGGCGGGATACAAATGCTTTTTTTTAGCGGCACCTGTGGCTCGGGAGCTGTTACCACCCATGGCTGTTATCCACATATCTTTCCTTATCAATCGGGCGGTCAACCATTGGCAACAATTGTTGCCGGAACCGGGTTTACCATCGGTAACACTTATTACCTGATGATTGATGGATTTAACAGTGATAAAACCACCTTCAGGATAGCTGCTAATACCGGTGTAGACATTTTGAATGTTACCCCGTCCAACCCAAGCATCTGCAATGGCAAAAGTGTGAACCTGACGGCAACCGGTGGCAGTGGAACTTACGCCTGGTCGCCTTCTACAGGCTTAAGTGCTACTTCAGGTGCAACGGTTTCTGCCAATCCGGTAACATCAACACTCTACACAGTTACCAGCACTACCAGCGGCGGTTGTCCATTAACTAAAGATGTAACTGTAGTTGTAAATGATACCCCTGTCGTTACATTGCAACCCTCCCTTACTCCACAAAATATTTGTTTAAATGGCCCGGTAAATACCTTGTCGGTGGCGGCCAATGCAGGCAGTGGCAGTATTAGCAGTTACCAATGGTATATAACTACAGCAGCTAATAACACAGGTGGCGCAGCTATCCCTTTTGCAACAGCTGCTACCTATACACCCTCATCTGCAAGTGTTGGCTCTATCTATTTTTATTGCAAGATTACCAACTCCAATGGCTGTAGCACTAAAAGTGATATATCAGGACTTGTAAAAATAAGTGCAGCGGTTACAACACCCACTGCAACCGCAACCATACAGCCCGACTGTTTAACACCTACAGGCACCATTGTAGTAACTGCCCCTGCGGGAATAAATATTGAATACAGTAACGGTGGTGCTTACCAGGCAAGCGGAACCTTTTCCTTACTGCCATCTGGCCCATACAATATTACAGCAAGAAACAAAATTTCCGGTTGCGTTTCTAACATCAACGTTGTAACCGTAAATACGCTGCCGGCAGGTCCAGCTTTACCAACCGGTTCAGTAACTGTGCAGCCAAACTGTGTTACACCAACCGGAACAATTGTGATAACTGCGCCGGTTAGCGCTAATATTGAATACAGTACCGGGGGAGCTTATCAAAGCGGTACTACTTTTACCGGTCTTACCAATGGCACAACTTATAACGTAACCGCCAAAGATATTGTAACAGGTTGTGTTTCCACAGCATTACCCTTAACGGTAAACAGTATCCCGGGTGCTCCGGCTGCACCAACAACTGCTGTTACACAGCCAACCTGCCTGTTGTCAACAGGCACCATCACCATAACTGCACCCACCGGTGCAAACTATGAGTACAGTATTGGGGGTGCCTATCAGCCCGGGCTTATTTTCAGCGGACTTGCAGCAGGGACTTCTTATGCAGTGACAGTTAAAGACATTTCCAGTGGCTGCGTGTCGGCACCAGCGAATATTGCAATGGATGCCATCCCCGCTACAGCAGCAGCCCCTGTAGTAAGCAGCCCAATATCTTATTGCCAGAATGCGGCCGCAAGCGCACTTACTGCCACCGGCACCAACCTGCTTTGGTACACAACAGCAACAGGAGGAGCCGGAATATCCACTGCGCCATCACCTGTTACCACAAGTGTTTCAAGCGTGGTCTATTATGTGAGCCAAAGCGTTTCTGGTTGCGAAAGCCCACGGGCTGCCATAACAGTAACAACAAATGGGTTACCCGTTGCACCAACAATAACCACCCCGGTAACTTATTGCACCAATGAAAGCACTACGCTTTTAACGGCAACAGGTACTGGTTTACTTTGGTACACAACAGCAACAGGAGGAACCGCAACAGCCACTGCGCCAACGCCGTCATCAACAACATTTGGCAGTACATTATATTATGTAAGCCAAACCATCAATAGCTGCGAAGGACCAAGAGCAGCAATAGCCGTTACTACTAAAGCTTTGCCAGTCGCTCCTGCAGTTACCAGCCCGGTAGTTTATTGTGAAAACGCAACAGCCGTTGCACTCACTGCTATTGGTAGTAACCTGCTTTGGTACAATGTTGCAACAGGTGGTACAGGAACATCCATTGCCCCAACACCCGTAACTACAGCATCAGGCAACACCATCTATTATATAAGCGAGACAACCAATGCCTGCGAAGGTCCTAGAGCGGTAATAACGGTTACCGTGAATGCTGTGCCGGTTGCGCCAGCTATAACAAGCCCTGTAGTCTATTGCGAGAATGCGATGGCGAGTGCACTTACTGCCACCGGCACCAACCTGCTTTGGTACACAACAGCAACAGGAGGAACCGGAATATCCACTGCGCCAACACCTGTTACCACAAGTGTTTCAAGTGGGGTCTATTATGTGAGCCAAAGCGTTTCTGGTTGCGAAAGCCCACGGGCTGCTATTACTGTTACAACAAACGCTTTACCGGTTGCACCAACTGTAACATCCCCGGTAACCTATTGTCTTAATGCTTCTACCATTCCCTTAACCGCCACAGGTACGGGCCTACTTTGGTACACAACAGCCACAGGTGGAGTTGGTAATTCAACAGCGCCAACTCCGGTATCAACAGTAGTTGCGAGCACATTGTATTACGTAAGCCAAACCATCAATAGCTGCGAAGGGCCAAAAGCCATTCTTACTGTTACTGTTAATGGGTTGCCACCAGCACCCACAGCAACCAGTCCGGTGGTATATTGTGAAAATGCAACAGCCATTGCACTCTCAGCAACGGGTTTAAACCTGCTTTGGTACACGGCTGCGACGGGAGGAACAGGCAATGCAACATCACCTGTTCCTTTAACCAATGTACCAGGCGGCAGCAACCACTACCTAAGCCAAACCATTAATGGTTGTGAAGGATCAAGAGCCTCCATAACAGTAACCGTTAATGCATTGCCAGTTGCACCAACGGTAACAAGCCCAATAATATATTGCCAGAATGTAACTGCACCGGCACTAACCGCTACTGGTGCAAGCCTGCGCTGGTATATGGTTTCTACAGGCGGAACCAGCTCATTAATTGCCCCAGTGCCTGCTACAAACATACCCGGCAGCAAAACCTATTATGTCAGCCAGACTATTAACGGATGCGAAGGGCCGAGGGCGGCACTGCTGGTTACGGTGAATGCAACACCTGCAAAACCCGTAGCAACCAGCCCGGTATTTTATTGCCAGAATAATACAGCGGTGCCTTTAACTGCAACAGGCAGTAACCTGCTTTGGTATAGCACAGCGACCAGTTTGCCAGGTAGTTCTACTGCACCTACTCCAGGCACCGTTACAGCTGCCACTACTTTTTATTATGTAAGCCAAACCATTATGGGTTGCGAAAGTCCAAGGGCTGCTATTACAGTTACCGTTTCTCCCACCATTACACCAGTTACAGGGTTTAAATATAACCCCGACACCATTTGTGCAAATGGCGTTAACCCCGGGCCGGTATACAATGTTGGATTTACAAACGGTGGTAGTTTTTCGTCCAGTACAGGCCTCGCTATTAATGCCGTAAATGGTAATATTAACCTTGCAGCCAGCACGCCCAATACCTACGTCGTTTCTTACACCTACATCGCCAATGGATGCACACTTGGTGGCTCATCTACGTCATCTATAACTATTAAACCACAGGTTTTAACCAATACCATTTTCTCCTATAATTCCCCGGTTTGTGTAAATGGCATCAACCCTGCTCCATCTGTTACAGGTGCGTTTACTACGGGTGGTATTTACAATTCTACAGCCGGTATAACTATCAACTCAAATACCGGCCTTATCGACCTTACAGCTACTTCGCCCAATACATACCAGATAACCTATTCGTTACCAACATTGGGATGCAGGTTGGCCACCAGTAATTTTTCTTTTATCACCATCCAGGCAAACACTACTCCCGTAACAGGATTTAGTTATAGTCCTGCGGCTGTTTGTCCGGGTGATAACAATCCTCTACTAAACAAAAATACCGGTATTGCATTGGGTGGAACATTTACAGCTACACCATCGGGATTGAGTTTGGATGCAACTTCCGGTGCAATCAATGTTGCTTTAAGTAGTATTGGTGTATATAAAGTCACTTACAGTGTATTAGCGGCCGGTTGCAGAATTGCAGATAGTTCAACCACAGCTTTTATAGTAAGAGGTCCCACTCCTCCAGATATAAGCTTTAGTTACAACAGCCCGGTTTGTAAAAACGATGCGACGGCTGTTCCCATAAGATCGGCAACATTTGCTACAGGTGGTATTTTTACAACTACCAGCGGGTTAGCTATAAATGCTGCCACTGGCGTTGTTGATGTGGCGCTTAGCTTAAGCGGCGATTATGTTATCAATTACGCATTGCCATCTTCTTCCTGTTCAATTGCGGACACCCGTGATGCCGACTTGAAAATAATTACACAGCCGCAACCGCCTGCGCTCGTTCCGCAGCCGATATGTAACCCCGGCCTGGTTGTGCTTAATGCCACCGGCAATGGAGTAATAAAATGGTATTCGGATGCGGCAACCACTAACCTGTTAAATACGGGGAACAGCTTTAGTACCAATATAACTGCAAATACCAGCTATTTTTTAACCAATTCTGCCGGCACCTGTATCAGTGCCACGTCAGTTGGGGATGTAAAGCTTAGCGGTATACCTGCAGCGCCTGAACTGGGCAATGATACCAGTATTTGTACCGGCGATGCGCTTGTATTATTTGCCGGAATTTACAACAGCTATTTATGGCAGGATGATTCTAAACAGCCAACGTATACTGTAAATAGTACAGGCATTTACAGCGTTACCGTCAGTAACAGTGAAGGATGCACCAACAGCGGCAGCATTGCAGTGGAGGTTTTAACCAATTGTGATGATATCTATTTTCCGTCAGCATTTAGTCCGAATGACGATGGCAGAAACGATAAATTTGGTCCGCTAGGTAATCTGTTTGTGGTGAGTAATTATTCACTTAAAATTTTCAACCGATATGGAGAAATGGTTTTCCAAACCAACAATCCCTATCAAAAATGGGATGGTATTATTGCAGGGACAAAATATGGCAACACTAATTTTGTATGGGTTGCAAATTATAAATACAGGGGCAAAAATACTAAAACGCAAAAAGGGAATTTGTTGATTGTAAAATAGCAGATTTTTTAGACCAGATTCATTCTGTGGGGAGTAAATAGAAGTTGAGGTTTTTTTAGAAAGTTACAACTTTAAGATTTGACTACTGAAACAACAAATTATTTTAATGAAAATGAATAATGTATATCAATTACGCCAGAGGCGTAGCCTATTTGTAGATAATTAAAGATAATGTATTTTGCCCCAGAGGGGCAACCTCCTACATTGGTTAATCAAAAAATTCAAAGAGATCTTCATTTTTAAAAGTAATTTCAAATTATTTCAACAGGCTGATATATGCTGTTTTGAATGACAGCTTTTCATGATGTTTCTTTTGGTTTATGATGTATTTGCATACTTGTTCAATTTGTGATTTTCCGTAAGAAAATGCACCATATCCAGACTGCCATTCAAATTTCCCTTTAATAAATCCTTTATCATTGATCCCTGCCCGTTCCGTTCAGGCGGGCAGTTGTTGCTTGCCAGTTTTATGTCTTTCACCAAATCTGAAATTGCGATTACAGGATTTAAACCTCAGAAGATATGAATATGGTCAGGCATACCATTAATAGAAAGCATTTTATGGTTGTCATTTTGTACAACGGCAGTTATATATTTATGAAGTCTTCCCAAGTAAATTGAATGCAATTATTCCTGCCCCTTACGGCAAAAACAAATTGAATATACAATTGTGTGTATGTATCACCCATCACTTTTAATTTATCAGGTTGCCCCTCTGGGGCAAAATAAATATAAACCTTTTTTCTACAAAGAGACTGCCCCGCTGGAGCAAAGAGTGCAAAGCAGATTAAAATCGACGTGGCTATTCTATTAAAATATGTATAGTTGATACTTCTTACAGACTATAAAATATTTCATAAACAATGCTTTTTTCCACTTACTCCCCACCAAATGCAGGTGATCCTTTTAAGTAATGAACAGGAGGAGGCAGTATTATACAGCGAATACAGCCTCCTTTGATATTTAGCGGAGGTAGTACCTATTCCTTTAAGGTAAACCTTGAGTAATTATTTAAAAATAAGAAAGCTTCTTTTTACTATCATCTCATCTTCTCACAAAAAATAATTGCAAGCCATATTTTATAAGGCAAACCCGAATGCATTGAGCATGTTGCCAGATGCTTAATATACCTGATGCTCTTAATTTTTTGACTGTATAAAATGGATTAAACTTTTTCTCGCCTTGTTTTTTATTTTCCGTTGAAAAAAAGAATTCCAGCCTACCAGCTGTCCCATAAAACCCAATGCCTGGCTGCTCCATTTGTGCAGGCTGAATCCATCGCTGTGCTCTACTATTTTACCATCGGCAAAACGCATGTGGGCTTTTACTTTATTCACCACCTTTCTGCCGGTTTTTGAAAAGGTGTAGGTTGCCACCCAATCGCAGGTATAATATTCATCATCCAACTGAATAATATTATCGAAGGTTAATGAAAAGTCCCGGGCATTTTTACAAAGCATCTCCCACATATACCGCACTTCGTTTCCCCTTAATAATTCAAAAGCAGGATCATAAAATACAATATCATCACTATAGCAACTATTCATGGTAGCATAGTCCTTTTGCTGGAAGGCTGTATAAAATTTCTGGATGAGTTCTTTATTATTTGGCATGATTAACTGTTTAGATTCTTTAAATTGAGCATTCAAATTTTTTACGATGCAAAAAACTTTTCTGTTATTGGTGCTGGTAATTTCCCTTTTGAATGTTGTTGCACAAAATAAAGATTCTATCTGGGTAAGAGAAAATTATTCAAAAATGGAGCGGATGGTACCCATGAGGGATGGCGTAAAATTGTTTACAGCGATGTATATTCCAAAAGATAC
>JANYCA010000019.1 GCA_025360525.1 Chitinophagaceae bacterium
AACAACGCCGCCATTGGGAATTTATTTAGTAAAGAAGGTTTGCCCGTTGGCCCGTTTAGAACAGATGATTGGGAGTTGGATAGAGGTAGGGAAGTGTACGATCAGTAGATGCCCCTTCAAGATTACGAGTTAAGAGGTGGATAATTTAAAGAGAAAGTTAAAAAAGGCCGGAGGCCAACAACAAACTTAAAACCAGGTTAGCAGTTAATCTATAATTTCGGGTAACTGTATTATCTTGCCGCCTTTAAAAACAAAAATTAAATATGCAAGTAAAATACCCTTTTCCCCTGTTAACAGTTATCGTTGTTGCCTCCATTTATAGCTGTGTCAATAAACAAAATTCTAACAAACCAGCAGATGCATTTCAATCAACTGCAACTTACAAACCAGCTTTTGAAGGACAAACAAAAATAAAAGCTGTAACGACTATTACTCCATTTAAAGTGGAAAAGATAGCAGAAAAACTTGGAAGACCCTGGGCCATTATACCCATGCCGGATGGCAGGTTGATGATTACAGAAAAATCAGGTTTTATCACCTTGCATTCTGCCGATGGCTTATTGCTGAAGAAGATAACCGGCTTGCCTAAAGTTGATGATGGGGGCCAGGGTGGGTTGCTGGATGTTGCCTTGGATCCGGCTTTTACCCAAAACAAAACGATCTATTTTTCATTTTCAGAAAAACAAGATACAGGCAATTTAACTGCTGTGGGCAAAGGTCAGTTATCTGCTGATGAAACAACCATTGAAAATATGGTGGTAATTTTTAGAGCTACACCATCGCTTAAAAGTGATGCACATTTTGGCTCCCGGTTGCTTTTTGATAAAGACGGAAACCTTTTTGTAAGCACAGGTGAAAGATCCATTTTAGATGGACGAAAGCAGGCACAATTGCTGAGCGCCGGTCTTGGAAAAATATTTAAAATTACCAAAGAGGGAAAACCGGCACCCGGAAATCCTTTTTTAAATCAGGCAGGTGCTATGCCGGAAATTTATTCGTATGGACACCGCAATCCTCAAAGCCTCGACATTAACCCTGCAACAGGCGATTTATGGGAAGCAGAATTTGGCCCAAAAGGCGGAGATGAATTAAACCTTATCCACCCGGGCAAAAACTATGGCTGGCCCATCATCACTTATGGGATTGAATACAATGGCACCAAAGTGGGCGATTCGTTGCAGCAAAAAGAAGGATTGGAGCAGCCGGTTTATTACTGGGATCCCGTTATTTCTCCGAGTGGCATGGTGTTCTACAATAGTGATTCAATGCCGGAATGGAAAAATAATCTCTTTATCGGCTGTCTTAGCGGCACCCATATTGCACGGTTGATTATTGAAAACAATAAAGTAGTGGGAGAAGAAAGTTTACTAGCCGATAAAAACGAACGGTTTAGGGATGTGGCCGTAAGCAATGGTAAATTATATACTGTTACAGATGGTGGTAGTTTGTATAGAATTAGTAAGAAGTAACAAAGGTGAGCGATAACTTATAAAAATACGGCCTGCAATGCAGGCCGTATTTTTATATCGCAGGTGTTGTTAGCATTAGTGTCAATGTGCTCAGAGAAGTGATCCGGCTGGCCGAATGATATTCTTCACCATTGCACAACAACCTTTTTTAAACCACTAAAATTTACTTTTTGGCAACTGCTTTTTTGGTAGTTGCCTTTTTTGTAGCAGCTTTTTTTGCAGGTGTTTTTTTGTCGAATGCGCCGGGCTCCTGGGCTACAATCATTTTCTTAATTTCCTCCAGTTGTATGATAGCTAATTCTTCGGGAGTATATTTTGTTCTATCTGCTTTCGAATGCAGTTTCAGCATTTTTTTACCCCAGCGGATAAAGGGTCCCCATCTTCCGTTTTCCAATGAAATCTTTTCCGCAGGCCATTGTTGTATAAAACGATTGCCCTCTTTTTCAATCTTTTTTTCTATCAGTTCATTGCAATCATTTTGTGTAAGGATATCAAAATTATAGGCACGGGGTATGTTGATAAACATGTCGTTCCATTTAATGAAGGGACCAAATCTTCCCTTGCCTTTGGTGATGGGTTTTTCTTCATAAAAGCCAATAGGCGCATCTTCTACCTGCTTGGCATTAATAACTTCAACGGCACGGTTTAAATCAACCGAAAATAAATCTTCGCCCTTGGGTAAGGATATAAATTGCTCGCCAAATTTTACGTAAGGCCCAAAGCGGCCAATGTTCACGGCTATCTCCTGTCCTTCGTATTCGCCCAATACCAGCGGAAGTTTAAACAGTTCGATGGCTTCATCCAGCGTGATTGTTTCTATACTTTGATTGGCTTTTAATTTGGCGTAGCGGGGTTTTTCTTCCCCTTCCTGCGCACCTATCTGTACCATCGGCCCATAACGGCCCATCCTGGCAATGATGGGCTTACCATCTTCACTTGCTCCCAATGTGCGCTCTCCCACTGCCCTGTCTGCATTCTCCAGTGTATGTGCTACGCCGGTATGAAAGGGACTGTAAAAATCAGCTACCATCTTATTCCACACCAGTTTGCCATCTGCAATTTCATCAAATTCTTTTTCTATATTGGCCGTAAAAGAATAGTCCATTACGTTGGTAAAATGCTGACTTAAAAAGTCGGTAACCACCAGCCCTAAATCGGATGGAAATAGTTTGGCTTTTTCTGCACCGGTATTTTCTTCGCTGGTAATTTTTGTGATGGTATCATCTTTTAGTTGCAACACCCGGAATTTTCTTTTTACCCCGTCCTTGTCTTTCTTTTCTACATAAGTTCTTTTAATGATGGTAGAAATGGTGGGGGCATACGTACTTGGTCGGCCAATACCCAGTTCTTCCATCTTCTTTACCAGCGAGGCTTCGGTGTACCTGGCAGCAGGCCTTGTATACTTTTCTGTGGCCGTCATTTCCTTAAAATCAAGCGGCTGGCCAGGGGTTAAATTCGGTAACCTGCTTTCGCCTTCGCCTTCATTTTCTGTATCGTCTTCGTCGGTACTTTCTGTATATACTTTTAAAAATCCATCAAATTTTATCACCTCTCCGCTGGCGGTTAGGGTTGCGTTGTTGGTGCTGACATTGATAGAAGCAATGGTTTTTTCCAACACGGCATCCGCCATTTGGCTAGCGATGGTGCGCTTCCAGATTAATTCGTATAATTTATAGGTATCAGGGTCGGCAATGCTGTTGTTTTGCATGTAGGTAGGCCTGATAGCTTCATGCGCTTCCTGCGCACTTTCATTTTTATTTTTAAACTTTCTTACCTGCACATAGTTATCGCCATAATTATTTTGGATAGCTTTTTTAATGTCTTCCATCGCTGTGTCGCTCAGGCTCACACTATCGGTACGCATGTAAGTTATTTTTCCGCTTTCGTATAATTTTTGTGCCAGCAGCATGGTTTTACTTACGCCATAGCCTAATTTACGACTGGC
>JANYCA010000040.1 GCA_025360525.1 Chitinophagaceae bacterium
ACAGGGCTTTGTGCAGGCAGGGCATTGTTGATTGTCCAGCCCGGAACTGAATCGGACCGCCGATGCGGCCCAATAAAGAAATAAAAGTACAAGTTAACAACTAAAAGCCCAACAGAATTCCGTCCAGCCCGAACCAAAGTACAGCTATGCAAACAGCCGAAGTTTGAACGTCAAGCCCTGCTTGCACAAAACCCCATGTTGTAAGCATACCCTTCTCTGTGTTAAACAAAAAGGGCAGCAAGGAGTAGCTGCCCCGTGTAAAATAAGGTAAATGGTTTAACGCACAAACTGATAAACTGCCCAAACAGAGCCATCATAAATCCGTAGGGTATAAGTGCCAGGCGAAAAACCTGAAGTTGTTATGTACGCACTTGAAACGCCTGAAGTACCATAGCTTTGGTCAAAAACAATTACACCAGTTGTGTTAACAATTTGTATCCTTTTAATAAAAACTGTCGCCGTGTAGCCAGATGCTACTGCAACATACAAAGTGCTTGGTGCAGGGTTTGGTGAATAAGTAAACCTTGGGTCTGTACCAACACAGGCACTTGAAGAGTAAGCAAGGAAAAATGATTTGGTTTGTGGTGCACCGCAATCATCAGTAAAGCTTACTGACAGACTTCCGGTTGGAGGGGATGTGGTTGAAGGTGATTTGATTGCAACGTAACTGCCCCCATTATATACCATAGTCCAGTTTGTAGGCAGAGTCCAAACCAAATTTGTACTATTGGTTCCTAATGCACTATATGCAGCAGACAACCCAAACGATATGGTTTGATTTGTACAATAATATGGAGAACCATTATTGCCAGATATTATATAATCCGAATTGGTGTAAGTGCCTAAATGAACTGCCTTGGAAGCAGATATTGGGGTGCCACAAGAATAAGTAGCAGTTAAAGTAACGTTACCATTACTCACCTTTGTTACTGTTACGGGATTGCCAGTTGCAGGCACTGTTGCTATTGATGGATTAGAAGATACCCAATTAACAGTTACACCCGAAGGTGCATTTACAGAATATTGTGATGTTGTTCCTGTACAAATACTGCTTGCACCACTTATTGTTAGGCTGGTTATTGGATTTATTAGCCCTGAAACATTAGTTGTATTAGTAGTCATAGCTCCTGAATTACTTGGGTCAAGCCAGTTACTTAATCTTGTCGCATTGGTTCCTCCACCTGTCCATGACTGGTCAAACCTTCCACCCAAAGTTTGAGTCATTGCACAAGGTGGTGGCGGTGGATTACCAACATTTTGAGGCCTTCTAAAATGTTGTCCGATTATTTGATGATTTTGATTATAATAAGGTCCTCCTGAGCTTCCTCCTTCTACTATTCCGTTATCTAAATTTAAAAACCAACAATCAACCCCGGTTACAATATCATTTAATGCTACTGGTGCATTTATATCTCTCGAAACTTTCATCAAATCACCCTGGGGATGATGGAGAATTGTTACACTATTTATACCAGCCGTTTGCCTCGACCAGCCAGAATAAAATAGACCAGAATTTGGCAGCGGTGCATTGTTTAATTGTAATAAAGCAAAATCAGTAGTTGCGTTATTTGCTCGTAAAGTGCAACCATTAAATTGTATGTCTTCCCGCCATCCAATATTTGCTACACAATCACTGCTCAAAGTCTGGAATTGGAAAACCCAGTTAGGTATATTTCCTGCAGCCAAGCAATGATTAGCTGTTAAAACATACGGGATGTTATTACTACAAGTATTCATTAATAAAGAACCTGTACATTGCTCAATTCCATCTACAACAATCATTGCAATAGAATTTTTTTCATTATCCCAGCCAGCACCAGCAGGGCAATTGGCGTTTATTTCGCATCCAGCGGACAATCCAATATTTCCGAAATCAAACAAAGTTCCAAAATTTTTGTAACCAAAATTTACAACGCCTATTTCTAATCGTGGGTTTTCCTTTTCGCCAGATGGCATTTTTAAAACAATTGATAAGTTATTCCCCTGATATACCCTTGTAGCCCAGATATTATTTTCGTTGTTTTCATTTGCTGTGATACTATCAGTAACCTCGTGTTCATTGAAAATTGAAAGCACAGCGCTCTTTGGCAATTTAAATTCACTAAATTTTAAAGAAATATTCAATGCATCTTTTGCATTTATTGTAAGTGAATATTTCTGCATTCCAGTTTCATTTTCCCGCTTAGCATTTTTTATAAAATCAAAATTTGTTTTAACTGGGAAAGCAAATTTCATTTCTTCATCATCATTCTTTTTCGCCTTTAAAATATAAAACTCCTTTGGAGCTTCAATTATATGAGTTGTATAAGTTCTGCTGACTAATGATTTGTATTTCGTAGGGGTATTTGAGTAAAATACTTTTGTTTTTATCTGTGCAGTAAGATTTGTGCAAAAGGTGAATATTGCTAAAACAAAAGCAACAGCTTTTAAATTTTTATTTTTCATGATTTTTTATTTTTTAATCACTACTAACCGACAAAATGTATTGATAAAAATTGTCTAAAAAGGAGTAGGTAGCCTAAACCACCTACTCAAGTTGTATTTTGTGGTTGCAACACCCAAAAACAACATGAGTAAAAATACGGAGATAAAATTAGTCGGT
>JANYCA010000041.1 GCA_025360525.1 Chitinophagaceae bacterium
AAAAATTATCAATCTTATTTAATGCATTCAACTCATCGTAATGAGCGGTTATGGCTTCGATTAATTGTTCTTTTGTCATAGCTATAAAAGTTAGTTAACTAAATTTACAATTATTTAGGGCGACAATTTGAAATGCACCCCTTTTGTTTCCATGGCTAGACAGGTTTCAAAAAAAAACCACGTTTTTAATTTATCAATTATAACAAAACAATCAGAGGATTTAAATTACAACGCTTCGCCGGTTGGTAAAAAAAAGATACAACCGGCGCATTTGGGTTAGCAAATAGCTAGTATATCCACAATACGAACAAAGTCAGAACCTCCTAGGACAGTGCCGCCACCGATGGGATAAAATGAACTATAAGCGTACTCTGCTTATTTCTTTTAGATGAAACCAGTAACCTCGCCGCCAACGTCAAACAATCGCCATATTACCAAGGGAGCAGATCAACTCCTTTAAAAATACTGGCTGATTTTGATGCCCGGCGTTACGCCCTTGAAAAAATTATTAAAATATAAAGATGGCTCGATGGTGGTTTTTCTTACTGCAAACTTGCCTGCACCCAATCGAAATGTTTGTTTGTCAAAATATTCCCCTTCCCGGTGCACCAGGTATCCCAATGATAATACGGCGCTAAATGAAAAGTCTTTTCTGGGATCGTGGTCTGGTATTCCCCCCTGTCCATACGTAAGGGTTAAAAAATCATTTCGGTAGGTTTTCAATTTGCCTTGAAGATCCCTGGCAAAGTTAAAATGAGGCTCCCAAAATAAACCAGGCTCCCATTTAAAAGTCCGGTCCCGATTGGTAAGAACTAATTTGGCTCCGAGGCTAAAAGATGGAACAAAATAATTCTTATAATTCTGCACATTCACCATAAAATTTAATACCAGAAAATCTCCATGGCTACCTTGCACAAAACCCTTGGGGGCACCAGACACAATTGATGGTTCGCCCTTAAGATAATGATTGCCGGAGCCCAATACAATCGGCCACCTGTCGTTGATATGAGTTTGGATTGTGTGGATCTTTTGCCTAACCAATTCGCCATAGCCGTTTAGTTCACTGATGTCATTCAGGTAAAAAGTAAGATGATAGTACCTCGCCCTGTGCAGGCTGATTTTATCCAGCGCTTTGGGAGGATTGTCGATAACACTTATAATATTGATTGTATCCTGCTCCGTTCTTAAAGAAGCAAGTTCTCCATTGTTGATTAAAAAACTGGCACCCTTGGCTTGAAACTGTTGAAAGCGAATTTTTTTCCGGCCTTCTGCATCAGTTATGTAATCAATTCGTTTGGACGTTAACGGATCTGCCAAAGAATCTTTTAACCCCGTAATGTCGGTTAAAAAAACCTCCAGCAAAGAGTCAACGTTAGCTATTCTTTCTATGTCATTGATATCAGTCAACTCAATGGTTACTTTATTTCCTTTGTCAAGGCTAATTATAAACCTTCGGTTGATTACAATATCTTCCGGCACTTCAAATGCCTTTTCAGATTTATTGCTTTGTGCGCAAAGGTTTGCCGTGATGCTGATTGCCAGCATCAATAAACAAATTGTTTTTTTCATTTTATTTTAGTTTGATGGAAATGTTTTGGTTTTGAAAAAAATTAAGGTCATTGATATTTTGAGCGGATGAAGTGCTGGTATAAACGTTTGAACTCACAGGGTTAAACCTGATAGAACGATAATTAGCGAGGTGCTCTTCTCTAATAGTTACTTGTCCCGGATAGCCGAGTTCATTGATGTGTACCACTTTTAATTTTTGGTTCAGTACTGGTCTGGCTGTCGCAATTGCCACCGCTGTATTGCTGTCTTCTAGCACCGTCTTTGTTAAGGGCTGAATATCATTTTGCACAATTGGCGAGTTGAGTGCAATACCAGCCTCCTGCACGCTATTATCAGGCACAATCGATGTTGAAGCATTTTTATTTACAATTTTTAAGGTTTGTGTTTTTTCACCAACATGGCCACTTTTTTCAATTGGTGCGGCGGAAAACATGTTTGTAACTTTGGCTGTAGTTCCAGCGGGCAGCTCTTTAATTCCGGCAGTTTTACTTATTCCATTTTTGGTTAAATTATTATTGAAAAGCGGCAGTAAAATAGCGGCGATTAAACAGGCAGCCGCCACCCAATACCATGCTGCAACCTTGTTACGACGTGGCTTTTTCTCCAGTCGGGCATATAATTTTTGCCACAATTCATTGGTATCAGTTCCGGAATTAGGCGCCAGTATTGCCGGATCTTCCAACCTGCTTTTCCAGGAGGCGCTACCGCAATTTTCGTTTGATATATTTTGTTCCATTTTGTTCTAAATTTTTTTGTAATAAAATTTTTGCTTTGCTAAGCTGCGATTTTGAGGTGCCTTCCGCAATACCAAGCATTTCAGCAATTTTCTTGTGTTCCAGGCCTTCAATTTCATACAGGTTAAACACCGTTCGGTAGCCAACAGGAAGCTGTAAAATCAAATCGAATATTTCCTTTGCGGATAAATTATTTAATGCAGTTGCTTCCAATGGATAATCTGCGGCATCTGCCTCCGTTACAATCGCAAAAACATTTTTTTTGCGCAGCAGCATCAGGCATTCATTGACCATTATTTTTTTAATCCAGCTGTATAAAGCTGCATCTGTGTGGTAGTGAAAAGAGCCTAAATTTTTAAAAAACTTATAAAAGCCATCCAGTAAAGCCTCTTCCGCATCTTCATTGCTTTTTAAATAGCGACGGCATACCAGCAACATTTTTCCGCTCAGTAAATCAAACAGGCATTTCTGTGCAGGGGCGCTGCCCTGCTTTGCTTCCATTACTAATTGCGCTATTTCCATATTCAATTTTAAACTACCAGGTAATATACACTTAAACAAATGCGTTCCACAATTCATTGGTTGCCCGGCGCAAAAAATTTTTCCTTAAAGCTTGTGTTATGCCACACATATCTTGCTGGGTTATAAAATGATGAATAAATTTATGCGCAAAAAACTATCGCCGTGCATTTCGGCCATCATTAGTCACTTGTCTATTTGGTGCAAACCGTTGTCCTTATCCCTTGTTCGGTGTCCAACGCCGAGCAACTACAGCTTCCGTAAAAGGACAAATAACAACTGATCTTCCATCCATTATTGCCCATGGTTTTTGTTGTGATACTGCCAGTCTACCAATAACTGCACGTGGAATAGTTTGGGATAGCATTCCGCAGCCCACGATTGAATTGTCGGATACCACGCTTTCAGGCAATGGTTCTGGAAACTTTTCAAACAGTTTAATCAATTTGCGTCCTAACACTACCTATTACATACGAGCTTATGCCACTGTTTCAGTTGGAACAGGTTATGGCGGTATTGTTTTGATAAGAGCATGGATGCCGGTGAACCTGGATGTGACTACTTATCGCAATGGATATACCATACCACAGGTAACTGATTCCGCCACCTGGGCGAATTTAACAACAGGGGCCTGGTGTTATTATGATAATGACAGCAGCAATAACGCCATCTATGGAAAATTATATAATGGGTATGCCTTAAATGATCCTCGTGGACTTGCAACTATAGGTTGGCGGTTGGCAATAGAAGACGATTGGAACGGATTGGTTTATATACTTGGGAATGCAAACAATACTGCGGGAGGTAAAATGAAGACAACCACCTTGTGGATGCCACCCAACACAGGAGCTACCAACAGTAGTAGGTTTTCGGGATTGCCTGCTGGACTCCGGCTTGCCGACGGCAATTTTGCTGGCAGTGCTGATTATTATGGTGATTGGTGGTCAGACTACATTTTTGCATATTTATTTGGCCGCAGGCTTTCCTATAGTTCTAAATGTCTTACACAGACATTTACCAATGTTAATATGACTCAATACATGCGTATACAAAATCGGTGCGATGTATTAAACAATAGATTTTTGTTGTATTATTATAGAAAAAGAAATAATGACAAAGACAGATAACACTACGCATTTTGCTCCAGAACTACATATTCCCAATGGCACAATTGAAATTGATTTTTACAAAAGAGTTGGATCTACTGAAAACTTTTGTTTTAGAAACGATGATGGAAGCATTCACGTTGCTGAAATAGAAATCAACGGCGCAATTTTTCACGTGCACGAAACAATGCGTAACGCTCTTGAGCCAATAAGTGCTAAAGGAATAACAACGGTTATTGGCTTGTTTGTTCCTAATGTTGAGGAAGTAATGCATAAAGCTATTCAAGCTGGTGCAACGGAAATTAATCCAACAACCGATCACGAGTATGGCTATAGACAAGGAATGTTTAAAGACCCTTTTGGACATTATTGGCAAATACAGAAAAAAATCTAAAAGAACAGTTCAGCATTTAAGTGAGCTTTTATTTTTGGGGAGCCCCAAAAAAATGCCACTGACCGCCAGGTATTGCTGTTAATAGTGTTGCCCTGTTAAGGGTTTAGTTAAATAGCCCGATGCTACTTCGTTAATTTAAGTGCTTCTTCAAGTCTTAACGCTGCGTTGTCCCAATTAATAATGTTGAACAAAGCATCCACAAAGTCTGTCCGTTTGTTTTTATATTTTATCACTACTAACCGACAAAATGTATTGATAAAAATTGTCTAAAAAGGAGTAGGTAGCCTAAACCACCTACTCAAGTTGTATTTTGTGGTTGCAACACCCAAAAACAACATGAGTAAAAATACGGAGATAAAATTAGTCGGT
>JANYCA010000059.1 GCA_025360525.1 Chitinophagaceae bacterium
GCATCAGAAAGCCACATGGCTTTTTTACCTTTTTGAAAATTATCAAAAACGCTTATTTTTAATGCACTCGTTTTTACATCGGGTCCATAAAAATCAGCGCTTCTTGCAATTAATGCAGTAAAAGTTCCCTTTGCTACTTCTTCCTTCAGCATTTGTGCAATCTGCAAACGGATTTTTCCTTTTTGGCTGGGAGGATCAAGTGGCGATTCCTCTGTCATGTGAGGGAGAGCATCCTGGGAATACATGTACACATTGTCAAGAAAAACCAGTTTGGCATTGTGCTGTTTGCAGGCGTCAATAACATTTTTCATGATGACGGGCCATTGAAGTTTCCATACTTTTAATTGGTAAGTAAGGCCAACACACAAATAAACTATTTCCGATCCTTTCACTGCATTCATTACAGCTGCGGCATTTGTAAGATCGGCCTTAAAAAGTTCATCTGTATCATTTACCTGCTGAGGGTTTCTTGCCACCAGGCGCAGCTTGTCCGTGTATTTGATTAATTCTTTTGCCAGTGGTGAACCAATAGCCCCGCCGGATCCTAATATCGTTTGCATAATTATTATTTTTAAATTCAAAAGTAGTTATACCTCTTTTGTTTTTCATTGATATAAATTAGTATTTTAAATAAACACCGGGTATTTAGGCGCCTGCAATAATTGAGCAGGCAAGCATATTTTAATTGAACCTCGTTTCACTTTATTCATTCTTACCTACTTTTACTCCGCAAACAAATTAACGCATGCAATTCAATCTTCAGCCAACCATTCAAAATGAGTTTATAAAAATTCAGCCTTTAAAAATGGACGATTTAGAAACATTGTTTGCAGTAGCGAGCGATCCGCTTATATGGGAACAACATCCCAATAAAAACCGTTATCAGCGGGCAGAATTTGAAACCTATTTCAAGGGCGCCATCGAAAGTGGCGGCGCATTTTTAATAAGCGATCGTAACACCGGCCAGGTAATGGGCAGTACCCGCTTGTACGATTTGAACATAACAGAAAAGAGCATTTTAATCGGCTATACATTTATAGCAAGAAGCCACTGGGGCAAAGGCTATAACCAGGCACTAAAAAAACTACTGCTCAACCATGCATTTCAAATGGTGGATACTGTTTACTTTCATGTAGGAGCCGGAAATATCCGTTCGCAAAAAGCCATGGAAAAACTTGGTGCTTTACATGCAGGCGAACTTGATGTAGCCTATTTTGGAGAACCGGTAAAAAGAAACCTGATTTATAAAATTGAAAAAAAAGACTGGATCAATCATTAATTTTACTCCCTAACAATTTAACCAACACGACAATGCCAACCTACGTTATAGTTGATGTTACCATTACTAACCCGGAAGAGTACGAAGCTTATAAATTACTGACTCCTGCTTCTATTACAGCCCACGGTGGCCGGTTCATTGTACGTGGTGGTGCTACTGAAACATTAGAAGGTAATTGGCAGCATGGCAGAATTGTAGTGTTGGAATTTCCCACCACCGAAGCGGCCAAAACCTGGTGGGCATCTGCAGAATATGCAACGGCCAAAGCCATCAGGCAAAGAGCAGCCACTACAAACATGATACTGGTTGAAGGCGTTTAAATATTTACAAAAAATATTTAAACCGCAGGTATTCATTACCCCAATATCGTAACCAGCTGCTCACATTCCATCAAATAAAATTCTTGCTGTTGAAGACTTGGGCCCAAAGGATGATACTATTTTAGCTATTATTTTCAATATATTATCTATTAACTTTTACCATTTTTAAAATCTGTAATTTACACTTTACGAGTTCATAAAAATAAATTTACACTTCATGCCATTTTATTGACCGGCTCATAAAAATACCAGACGACTATTTACTGACTTAATTAAATTAATTAAATGACCTGGAAAATTTTACAAGTTGCCGTTGTACTGATGGCTTTGAATATGGCCAATGAACTTAAAGCGCAAGACAGTTCTTTACAGGTTCATTTGTGGAAAAATGGCGCTCCTGGTTTTGAGCAAAAAAAAGATGAACCGGAGCAAGCCAAAGACTGGTGGGTTAAAAATGTTCACAATCCATCACTCACCATTTATCTGCCGGAAAAAGATAAAGCTACCGGCGCAGCCGTGGTTATCTGTCCGGGTGGTGGACATCGCAATCTTGTTTTTAATGCGGAGGGAAAAGAGGCTGCACTCTATTTGAACAGCATTGGAGTAGCTGCTTTTGTTTTAAAATACCGGCTGTTTCGAGAAGACAATTCTCCCTATACAGATCAACATCCCCGGCAGGATATTTTCAGGGCCATGCGCCTGGTGCGAAGCATGGCAAACCAATATGGGGTAGATACCGGCCGCATTGGTGTTATGGGATTTTCTGCAGGAGGCGAAGTTGCAGGCTGGGTATCGTATCATTACACCGATGCATATTTTACAAAACCCGATGCAATCGATTTGCTGAGTGCAAGGCCGGCATTTCAAATACTAATTTACCCAGGGCCATTAGCTGTGCCGGAAAAAATGCCCATCGCTGCACCGTCAACATTTTTACTTGCTGCCAATGAAGATGAATGCTGTTCGGAACCACTGTTAAAATTGGTGCAACTGCACCGGCAAGCTAAAGTTCCGGTAGAATTACATTTGTATGCACAAGGCAATCATGCATTCAATATGGGAACGAGATCAACTATTGTTGGTTTAAAAAACTGGTCGCAACGCATGGCAGATTGGCTGTTGGATAATGGCTGGTTAAAAAAGAAATAACAACAGGAGCTTATTCTTGGTTAGCTTACACATAACCATTTTAATAAGAAAATAAGTACATCATCTTTACACCAATTTTCTTTATTCTTATAAATAATCACTCACATTTTCCATCTAAAAAAAGAACGATATGCAAACAAGACGAGATTTTTTAATTGGCTCCGGTACCCTCGCAGTTGGGTCAATGATATTACCATCCTTTGTTGCATCGGGCGGTAAAATTAACAACCCGGGCATACAATTATACACAGTACGAGCCGAAATGCTGGCCGATGCAAAAGGCACGTTGAAACAACTGGCTGCATTGGGTATTAAACAAATTGAGTCTGCAGGAAGTGTGAAAGGACACTATTACGGCCTAACTCCAAAAGAAATGAAAGATACCTGCAAAAGCCTGGGCCTAACAATTCGCAGCGGCCATGTTCAACTCGATGATAAATGGGAGCAAACGATGAATGAAGCGGTTGAATCAGGGCAGGAATACCTCATTTGTTCTTCTATGCCCACCCATGGACAAACAGTTGAAAATTATAAAAAAGTATCAAAGCAATTTAACAAAGCAGGAGAGCAATGTAAAAAACTGAACATTAAATTCGGTTACCACAACCACGATGTTGAATTTGAAAAAGACAATGGTAAAATATTGTACGATGTGATGCTGGAAGAAACCGATCCCGAATTTGTATGTATGGAAATGGACCTTGGCTGGGTAGTGGTGGCGGGCTTCAATCCACTTGATTATTTTAGCAAACATCCCGGTCGTTTTAAATTATGGCATCTGAAAGATATGGACTTAGTAAAAAAACATAGCACCGAGTTTGGTAAAGGCGGGCTCAATATTAAGCAGATGTTTGATAATACCAAACAATCTGGAATGGAATACTTTTTTATAGAACAGGAAGAATATACCAGCACCGCATTGGAAAGTATGCAACAAAATATGGCCTATCTTAAAAAGCTAAAAGGATAAAAATTTTAGATTTTGTAACGTTCATTTTGTATTCAAGTAAAAAGTATAAATTAAAAAAAATTGCTATGAAATTTAAATTATTGGTACTGATGATTTCTTACACCAGTTTAACAGTGGCACAAACAAACACTATCGGGATTTTTAATACCCATGCAGATATTGGTAACCCTGCCGTTAAAGGAGATGTACAGTATGAGGCCGGAACACAGTCCTACACCCTTAAAGGTGGAGGCTACAACATCTGGTTTAACCGGGATGAATTTCAGTATGCTTATAATACATTAAAAGGCGATTTTATTTTAACTGCCAATGTAAAATTGCTCAATGAGGGTAAAGATCCTCATCGTAAAATTGGCTGGATGATACGGGCAGGTGTGCAGGAAGATGCAGCACATATGAGTGCCGTTTTGCATGGTGATGGATTAACAGTATTGCAATGGCGGAGATTGCGTGGCGCATACATGAGAGATCCGCTGGATGAAATATTTTCTATTAAAAAGAATGCAGAAATTATACAACTGGAGCGGATTGGTAAAATGTTCATTATGCGGACAGCTAATGCAGGTGAACCTTTGCAGGAAGTTGGCCGAACAGATATGATTGATATGCCCGATGAAGTTTTGGGCGGGTTATTTGTTTGCAGTCATAATGCAGGGGCTCAGGAAACCGGGATAGCATGGAACGTAAGAATAGAAAAAACAGTGCCCGACACACATAATGGCTATAAGGACGGAATTTTAGGAAGCAAGCTAGAAACTATGAATGTATTTGATGGTAAACGTACCATTATTCACCAAGACTCGGGTAGGTTTGAAGCCCCCAACTGGATGGCTGATGGGAAAAAAATATTATTCAACCAGGGCGGTTCTATTTTTACCATTCCAATAGATGGCGGCCTTCCAGAAAAATTAAACACCGGTGTTGCCAACAAAAACAACAATGATCACGTAATTTCTTTCGATGGAAAATGGCTGGCTATTTCATCTCACCGGGAAGGATTGCCTGGCGGTGGATCTACCATTTATTATTTGCCAATAACCGGTGGTGAACCAAAAATGGTTACAGACAGCACCCCATCCTATTTACACGGATGGAACCCGAATGGAAAAGAACTGGTTTACACAGCCCAACGGATAAGCAGCAGCACTGCCTTTAATATTTATAAAAAACCAATTACAGGCGGGCCTGAAGTTCAATTAACTTTTGATAAAAAAGGCCTGGCAGACGGACCAGAATTTTCGCCTGATGGAAAATTTATTTATTATAATTCCACCCAAACGGGTACCATGCAATTATGGCGGATGAAGCCGGATGGTAGCAGCCAGGAGCAAGTAACTTTTGATGAATACAACAATTGGTTTCCACATATTTCTCCCGATGGAAAGTGGATTGCCTTTCTTTCTTTTCAACCAACCGTTGCGCCTAACGATCATCCTTTTTATAAAAGAGTGATGCTGCGTTTAATGCCGGCAAGTGGCGGTGCGCCAAAAGTAATTGCTTATTTGTATGGAGGGCAGGGCACTATAAACACTCCTTCCTGGAGCCCGGATAGCAAACGGATTGCGTTTGTTAGTAATAGTGCAGAGTAGGTTCTTCATCAAGACAAAGGTGTTTTTTTGATAAAAAAATGCAGATGAAAGATAATGAGTCAGCCAAAAAAGAAAATAAGTTTCGCCATTAATAGTAGCATTTTGTACAAATTATTTTTATCTTAAGGCACTTAAAACAATATCCACATGGATACTCAAAATTTATTGGGCGAAGACTTCGCTCCTGCCGTTACGCCAACATCCGATGAAAGAACGTTGGCGATTTTAGCACATATCCTCACCATTGTTTCCTCTTTTATTGCGCCATTAATTATCTATTTACTAAAAAAAGATGAATCCACATTTGTATCCGAACATGCAAAAGAATCTTTGAATTTTCAAATTACCATATTCATTTTATACATGATTTCATTCGCCCTGATGCTGGTGTTTATTGGGTTTTTATTAGTCTGGCTTTTATCAATGGTTAACCTATTGCTCGTTATTATTGCAACAATCAAAGCCAATGAAAATAGAATATACCGTTACCCAATAAATTTCCGGTTGATAAAATAGGCTGAAATTATTTTGATCATTTCAGGGTAAAGTGGCTGCATTTAAAACTGACGCAGAGTATAAAAGGGTTGCCAATCTTTATAAAAGAATTTAGAACATTAAAAAGGTTGGCAACTCTTACGACAAGATATACATCCTTTGCAACTCGGTGACGGAAAGATAAAAGTGCTACAACTTCTTTTGGTCAAGCTCCCCTCTCCTTCGGAGAGGGTTTGGGGGTGAGGTCAGCGGTAAAACATCATGTAAAAAACATTTGCTACAAATAAGATTAAAATAATTTTGGCACACAGATTTTCTATTTAGCTACAGCAGGGCCTGTACCCTTTAAGGCTTAACCCCTACATTTGCGTTTTCAACATCAGCTATGCAATTAATTCCCGTAAATGATATCGCTACAGGCAAGCAATTTTTGCAGGTGGCCGTGGCCTTATATAAAAACGATATCAATTGGATTCGTCCGTTGGATAAGGATATCGATGAAGTTTTTGATGCCACCAAAAATAAAACCTTTCGTTTTGGCGAAGCAGTAAGATGGATTTTGAAAGACAACAAAGGGCAACTCATCGGTCGCATTGCGGCTTTCGTTAATAAAAAATATAAAAATAAAGGTGATGACATTTCCATTGGAGGCATAGGATTTTTTGAATGCATCAATAACCAGCAGGCAGCGGATCTTTTATTTAATACCGCAAAAGACTGGCTGCAGCAAAAAAATATGGAGGCCATGGATGGGCCAATTAATTTTGGAGAACGGGATAAATGGTGGGGACTATTAACAGAGGGTTTTAGCGAACCACTTTATTGTATGAACTACAATCCGCCCTATTACATTACGCTATTTGAGAGCTATGGCTTTCAACTTTTTTTTAACCAGATTTGTTTTGGAATAGACCCTCAAAAAAAACTCTCACCCAAAATTTTTGAACGGCATTCTGCACTCGCTGCCGACCCGGACTTCAGTTTTAAAACCATCAAAAAAAATCAACTCGAAAAATTTGCAGCAGACTTTACAACTGTTTATAACAAAGCTTGGGCGGGCCATGGCGGACTAAAGCAAATGTACGTGGAGCAGGTAATTATTCTTTTTAAAAAGATGAAGCCTGTATTAGACGAAAGCATTGTTTATTTTGCTTATCATAAAACCGAGCCCATTGGTATTTTTTTAAACCTGCCCGATCTTAACCAATATTTTAAACACATGAACGGGCAGTTCGGGCTGTTACAAAAACTATATTTTTTGTATCTGCAAAAATTTAAACCCGCCAAAAAATTTACCGGCCTTGTATTTGGCATTGTACCGGAATGGCAGGGTAAAGGATTGGATGCTTACATCATAGGCGAATCACAGAAAATTGTGCAGGTTCCAAACTGTATCTATACAGCCTACGAAATGCAGTGGATTGGCGACTTTAACCCCAAAATGATCAACGTTGCAGAAAATTTTGGTGATACTTTCAGAAGCCGTAACCTGGTAACTTACCGTTATTTGTTTGATAGAACAAAAGAGTTTAAGCGGCATCCGGTAGTAGGTTAATTTTTGACAGCGTTAACCAGGCTCACCAGGTAAATATTAAACAAATGCCGAAATGATTGGTACAGAAATGCAGTTCTATAAAATCTTAAATAACTGTAAATTGCAGCCTCATGGAAAATTTTGTAGTATCAGCAAGAAAATACAGGCCCCAAATTTTTTCAACGGTGGTGGGGCAATCGCATATTACCACTACTTTAAAAAATGCCATAAAAAATAACCAGCTGGCGCATGCCTTCCTTTTTTGTGGACCAAGGGGTGTCGGCAAAACCACCTGCGCCAGAATATTGGCCAAAACCATCAACTGCGAAAATCAAACTAAAGATGGAGAAGCATGTAATGTTTGCAACAGCTGTGTATCTTTTGATGCTGGTGCATCCTTAAATTATTTTGAACTGGATGGAGCCAGCAACAACAAAGTAGAAGATTTAAGAGAAGGAATTCTTGATACCGTAAGGTTTGGTCCGCAAGCGGGAAAATATAAAGTATATGTAATAGACGAGGTACACATGCTCACAACATCGGCCTTCAATGCTTTTTTAAAAACTTTGGAAGAGCCACCACCCTATGCAATTTTTATTTTAGCAACTACCGAAAAGCACAAAATTCTTCCAACGATATTAAGCCGTTGCCAGATATTCGATTTTAAGCGTATCACCAACAACGATACGGTCAATCACCTGCAGGAAATATGTGATAAAGAAGGCATTAAGGCAGAAAAAACTGCACTACATGTAATTGCTCAAAAAAGCGAAGGTTGCATGAGGGATTCGTTGAGTATCCTCGATAAAATTGTGAGCTTTACCAATGGCGCCGTTACTTACCAAAACACCCTGGAGCATCTGAACATTTTGGATGAAGCCTATTATTTTAAGCTCCTTGATTTTTTGCAGGCGCAGGATTTAAGCAGTGCCCTGCTGATGTACGATGAGATAAACAGCAAAGGTTTTGAAGGAGATACCGTACTGAATGGACTTGCAGAATTTTTACGCAACCTGCTGGTAAGTAAAGATGCAAGGGTAGCCATGTTACTGGAAGTAGCAGAAGATTTTAAACCATTGTATGTGCAGGCAGCACAAAAAACGGCTGTTGCCTATATCATTAGCGCACTTAATATTTTAAATGAGGCAGAAATAAATTTTAAACAGGCACGCAATAAACGCCTGCATGTGGAGCTTAGCATCATTAAACTTTGCTACCTGGCGCAGGCATTGGAGCTAACCGGCAACGAGGGCGTTCTTAATAAAAAAAAAATCCTTGATTCAGTAAAAACGGTAGCCTTTAAAGCATTACCCATTAAAAAAATAGCAGGTGCTGAAGCGAAACCTGCAAATACAGGCGGGCAGGTAGGAAATCACACTGATAAGGTTCAATCGGCCAATTACCTGCCATTGGCAGAAGCAAAGTTGATTATTGAGGAACCCATTGTAAATATCACAAAAAGCAACCCACAATCTGCAGCCGTTGGCGCCCATGCTTCAACCACCGGTTCCAGTTCACTTGGTTCTTTAAAAAACATCCGGCAAAAAATTGCCAGTCAAAATAAAGTAGTTGAAGAACCTGCCAGGCCATTAACCGAAGAGGAATTACATGCAGCATGGGGTTTATTTGTACAGCAACTCAGAGAAAAGAGCAAGCATTCTGCCGTCACCAATTTTAGGGCAGCGCTGTTGAAAGTACTGGATGCCAACACCATAGAAATTTCTACGCTGGGAGAAATACACAAAGGTTTTATAGAACTGGAACGTCCCGCTTTAATAGAACATCTCCAAACTTATTTTAGCAATCGCTTGCTAACCTACCAGGTATTGGTACAGGAAAGCACGGCCGAAGCAGAACCTACAGAAAAACCGTTGACAAGGAAACAGCAATACTTTAAGATGATAGAAGAATACCCGATGGTAAAAGAATTAAAGGACCGGCTAAAATTAGACCTTGAATAAGCCGGGGAAGCCACTATAAAATCGGGAGTATTTATCTTTTTTGCATTAATTTCGATTTTCAATTAAAAATCAAGAAACTATATTATTATGGCAGAAGTGATACGCATGCCGTTGTTGAGCGATACGATGACGGAGGGAAAGATAATAGCGTGGAATAAAAAAGTAGGAGATAAAGTAAAAAGCGATGATGTTTTAGCGGATGTGGAAACCGATAAAGCTACCATGGAAGTGAACGGATATGTAGATGGAACCTTACTTTATATTGGCGTACCTGCCGGAGAGGCAGCAAAAATTAACCAGATTATAGCCATTGTTGGTAAAGAAGGAGAAGACTTTTCAGCCTTGCTAGATACTGAAAACGGGGCGGCAAAAAGTGCCCCTGAACCAGCAGTTGCACCAACAAAGGAAACAGCGGCACCTGCGCCTGTTCCTACTGCGGCACCTGCACCAACTGCTGCTTCTGCTGCTGCCACTCCAGCCAGCGGAAAAGTTGAATTACCTGCCGGAGCCAAAGAAATAAGAATGCCCCTGTTGAGCGATACCATGACCGAAGGCAAAATTGTAGCATGGAATAAAAAGGTAGGCGACCTGGTAAAAAGTGATGATGTACTGGCAGATGTGGAAACGGACAAAGCTACCATGGAAGTAGTAGGATACGAAGAAGGTACTCTTTTATACATTGGTGTTGAAGCAGGAAACGCTGCAAAAATAAACGAAATTATTGCCATTGTAGGCAAGCCCGGTACTGATGTAAGCGCCTATGTTGCCGCAGAAAAATCCGGAGGAAATGCTGCTGCTACCACAGGCATTCAACCACCAAGCACTGAAGAACCAATTGCCGAAACGGCACCACCATCTACCACCAGTAACGAAGCTCCAGTGGTTTCTGATCAACGCATTAAAGCATCTCCTTTAGCAAAAAAATTAGCAGCCGATAAAGGCATTGATTTACATAAAGTAAGCGGCAGCGGTGATAATGGCCGCATTACCAAAAAAGATGTAGATGGATATGTACCAGCTGCAGCACCTGCTCCAACTGCAACTCCTGCACCTGCGGCTAAACCTGCTGTTGTAGCAACGGCTCCAGCATTTACTGCCGTAGGACAGGAAGGTTACACGGATATCGAGTTAACGCAAATGCGAAAGGTAATTGCCCGGCGCCTTGGCGAAAGCATGTTTACAGCTCCACACTTTTACCTGACCATGGATATCAACATGGACAACGCAATCACTTCGAGAGTTGCCATGAATGAGGTTAGTCCGGTAAAAATTTCATTTAATGATATGATGATAAAAGCCTGTGCCATGGCGCTTCGTCTGCACCCCGCTGTTAACAGCAGCTGGATGGGAGAATTTATCCGTCAGAACCACCATATTCACATAGGCTCTGCACTTGCTTTACCAGAAGGACTGATTGTTCCCGTTATTCGTTTTGCAGATCAGAAATCACTTTCACAAATTGCTGCAGATGCCAAACAATTATACGGCAAGGCAAAAGATAAAAAGTTGCAGCCGGCAGAATTTACGGGTAATACGTTCACTATTTCTAACCTTGGAATGATGGATATAGAACAGTTTACTGCCATCATCAATCCGCCGGACAGTGCTATTTTAGCCATTGGCGCCATTAAAGAAGTGGTGGTAAAAAAAGGTGATGGTTTTGGCGTAAATAATATCATGAAAGTAACCCTCAGCTGCGATCACAGAAGTGTGGACGGCGCTGTAGGAGCAGCTTTCCTGCAAACAGTAAAGAAATTTTTAGAGAACCCGGTTACCATGCTGGTGTAACATCTTCTACTATTTTATTGATAGGCGCTGATGATTTCAGCGCCTATTTTTTTGAGCCCGGCTTTTATTATATATTTAGCTTCGTAGGCGTCGCACTCTTTTACATTATATCTTTATTGAGCTTTATCCACACAATACAAAAACATCAGAACTTTTTCATGATCTCCACTAATAACCCGGCAATAATTTCATTCCCTTTATCCGAAGGATGCAGTCCATCATACGTAACATCCATTGCATCCAAAGGGTATGGATATTCGTCGGTTAAAGGATTGTATGGAACAGCTATGTAGTCGGGATACAAATAGTTTTTATATGCACCCGTTTGTGGATCTTTTAAACGTTTGTATTTTACCAGCTTGTTAATGCTCAAGCTGCTTTCATTGTACAAATCCAGTAATACGGTGTTTTCAAATTTACTGATGGTTTTGATGGCATCTGCAAACCCGGCAAGTGATTGCCCGGCCTTGTCTTTATAGGAGCCCCAGGCATTATTTCTCCCATCACCATAATACACAAAATCTGCACGCTGCAAAGGTGTGATACAAATAATTTTGGCAGTTGGATTCAGGCTTTTAAGTTTATCCAAAATTATCCGGTAAGCGCCATAGAAAGTATGGTTACCGGTATTGTTTTGGTAATCGCTTAACTGCCCTACAGGGCGACCCTGCCACCAATCATTTGTACCAAGCAAAATAGAATAAACCGCTGCTTTTTTAAGATGAAGCTGATCAATATTGTTGGCAATATTACCAGCAGTCCAGCCATTATAACCCTCATTGGTATATACTACGTTCGGCAATTTTTCCCCTACCCTTGTCAGGTAACCTTTTGTAACACGGTTACCCGTTTCGTTTAAATGTTCGTTTAAATAAGTAATAGAATCGCCTATAGCAACCCACTCCATTTGTTTGGGTGAACAACCATTTATTATAATAACAGCAGCAAATAATAACAGGTAATTTTTCATTTTCATTTTATATTGATTTGGGTTTTTCAAAGACAACGTAATCATTTAACTTAATCCAGCATAAAAGTATCGCCTTCAGTCAATACATCCAGCTGCACTTGTTGTAAACGTACTTTATCTCCTTTTACCGCAAGCATTTTTTTCTTTAAAGGCAAACGCATTCGTATTACCTGGCTCTCGCCATTTACAGTTATTTTTTTACCGTGAATAATTATTGCGGTGGCTTCATCGATACCAATACATTGGACGGTT
>JANYCA010000165.1 GCA_025360525.1 Chitinophagaceae bacterium
GAAATTTTGGTTAGTTGTAAAACATCCCATTCTTTTTTACAAGCATCATCCTGGCTAATGACCGAAGCAATATTTTTTACCTCCGCTTTATTGAGTTCTTTATCTAGCAGCAACAATAATTTTTCCTGTATTTCATCTGTAACGGCCGGCTTTTTTAGCAAGCAGTCTTTATCAAAAAAAGAAATGGCTTCTGGTACAACAACGCTTTGTTGAAACATCGTCAACTCTTCTTTCAGGTCGGGGTTTTGTTGAATAAAAACATCCACAGCATTTTTCTCCTGAACAGATAACTCATTATCTATGTACAGTATAAAAAATGTTTCGTAATTATTTCGGTTAATATTCATTTTTAGTAGTACTTATTTTTTATTCAACCTTCCTTGTATTAGGTGGAATGGATTAAATAATATTTTCTGGTTTTACAATATATTCCCTCAGTTGCAACCTTGCCCTATGTAAATATACTTTTACCTGGCTTTCACTAAGTCCGGTTATTTTTCCGATATCTTCATAACTATAACCCTCATAATCTTTAAGCATCACCAAACTTTTTTGCGTTTCATTCAACCTGTTTAAAGCCTCATTCAATACTTTTTTTGAGTCGTGCTGCTGATGATTGCTGATTTTTGTATTATCGCTAAACGATTCCTGCAGTATTACTCTTTTGTTTTTCCTTATGTGGTCAATCATTTGATTGTAAGCCACCGTAAATAAAAAGCTTTTGCATTTGCTGTTATCAACGGTGTGCCTTGTAACCCACATTTTTTCGAAAGCACCTTGTACTATGTCTCTTGCATCTTCTTCATGCCTTAAATTTTTAAGGATAAAACGATACACATTGTCTGCATACATGGTTACACAATGATTGTACTCTTTCTCAGTCATACAGTTTTTTAACAGCTGGTATTGTAATAATGTTAATTTAAGTATAGGTAGTACGATCAATAAAAGCAAAAGTTACAAAAAATATAAAAAATTATCCTTCTGATGGAATGATGCTGTAAGAAAGAATATTCCACTGAGAGGAGGATTTAGCGCCATTGCACTTCTGGCTGCATTTTAAAGGAGCTTTTTTAGCAGCACCTTTTTTAGCAATATCGATCTTATAAGATGTAAATACCAACAGGCCGACAGAACTGGAGGCAAATATCAATAAAATAAATCCTGATTTTTTTATTGGCATGGGATGGCAGTTTTTTCGGTAAAACGAAAATAAAAATAAAAAGTTACAGGTTTGAATGAAGGGATGTTAAAGTTGGTACAAAAACAAGTTGCTAAAATCAGCAGCCGGTTAACTATTTTTGTAAGTCTCAAATATATATATGAACAACAAATTTGTACAAAGGATAGCAACCGAAATAGGGGAAATAAAGACAGCGGGTCTTTTAAAAACAGAGCGTATTATTAACAGCGAACAAGGGGCTGAAATTATTGTTGGCGGAAAAAATCTATTAAACTTTTGTGCTAATAATTACCTGGGTCTTTCTTCTCACCCCAAGGTGGTAGCAGCTGCTAAAAAATACATTGACTTGCGTGGCTATGGTTTGAGCAGTGTCCGTTTTATTTGTGGAACACAGGATATACACAAAGAGTTAGAGCAAAAACTCTCATCGTTCTTGGGTACAGAAGATACCATTTTATACGCTGCGGCATTCGATGCCAATGGCGGTTTATTTGAACCATTGTTTAATGAAGAAGACGCCATTATAAGTGATGCATTAAACCATGCAAGTATTATCGATGGTATTCGATTGTGCAAGGCGCAACGCTACCGTTACGAGCACAACACTATGGCAGATCTTGAAAATAAATTAAAAGAATCGGCCCACCTGCGCAACAGGATTATTGCCACAGATGGCAGTTTTAGTATGGATGGCACCATTGCCCAATTGGATAAAATTTGTGACCTCGCCGATAAATACGATGCCATCGTAATGATGGATGAGTGCCACTCATCGGGCTTCCTGGGAAAAACAGGAAGAGGTACGCATGAGTACAGAAATGTAATGGGCAGAGTGGATATTATCACCGGTACACTGGGGAAGGCATTGGGAGGTGCAAGTGGCGGATTTACCTCTGGAAAAAAAGAAATTATTGAAATGTTGCGGCAGCGAAGCAGGCCTTATCTTTTCTCCAACACAGTTGCGCCGAGCATTGTGGGTGCATCTATTGTAGTGTTGGATTTATTGAGCCAGTCCACAGACCTCAGGGATAAATTAGAAGCAAATACATTGTACTTCCGCACCAAAATGACTGCAGCAGGTTTTGATATAAAACCCGGCGTACACCCAATAGTTCCCATTATGTTATACGATGCTGTACTTGCTCAAAATTTTGCAGCCAAATTATTAGAAGAAGGTATTTATGTAATCGGATTTTTCTTTCCGGTGGTAGCCAAGGGGCAGGCCCGGATAAGAGTACAGCTAAGTGCCGCCCATGATGTTCAACAGCTTGATAAAGCAATTGCTGCATTTATAAAAGTTGGGCACGAATTAGGGGTGTTGGGTGTTGCACCCATCAACAAACTTTAAGTTAGCGACAACGATATCTAAAGCTGCCACTTGAACAATTGTTGGTTTTAAAAGAAAAAAAATATGACTACAACAGAACAAACATTTTTAGCTAAAAGCACCATAAAAGCAGCAGATCTTGACCATCGCCGCAAAATAAATTTTAATATAAAACAGTACAACAACAAAGTCCCCGAGGGAAAACAACAGTTTCCGGATTTACACCTGGCAAGAGAAAGAGCTAAAAATATAAAATGGCGTGCCATTGAAACACTGGATCAGCAACTGGAAGAATTTGAACTCAAATTTACCAAGCGTGGCGGTAAAGTAATTTGGGCAGAAGATGCGGCACAGGCCATTGATGAGATTATCCGGATATGCAAAGACAGAAACTGCAAAACCCTGGTTAAAAGCAAAAGCATGGTTACGGAAGAAATTCACCTGAACGCCGCCATGGAAAAAAACGGGATTGAAAGTATTGAAACCGACTTGGGAGAATATATTCAGCAGTTAGATGGCGAAGCACCTTACCATATTGTAACGCCGGCCATGCACAAAAGCAAGGAAGATGTGGCTAAATTATTTGCTGAAAAATTAGGTACAGCACCCCATCTTACCCCACAACAACTTACGCTGGTAGCGAGGGATATTTTACGAGAAAAATATGTAGATGCCGAAGTGGGTGTTACCGGCGCCAATTTTATCATCAGCGATATGGGTGCTGTGGCGGTTACAGAAAATGAAGGCAATGCAAGATTAAGTTGCGCCTTTCCTAAAACACATATTGTTGTTGTTGGTATTGAAAAAGTAATTCCTTCTCTAACAGATCTTGCACTTTTTTGGCCATTACTTTCTACCTACGGCACCGGGCAGCAAATGACTGTTTATAACAGCATCATTACTGGCCCGAGACAAGCGGGCGAAACGGACGGCCCGGAAGAAATGTTTGTAATATTGTTAGATAACAACCGCACCAATATTTTAAAGGATCCCATACAAAGAGAAAGTTTGTATTGCATCCGTTGCGGTGCATGCCTCAACGCATGCCCGGTGTATAAAAATATTGGCGGCCATGCGTATGGTTCAACTTACAGCGGCCCTATTGGAAGTGTAATTACGCCGCATCTTTCTGGGTTAGATGAAAACAAACATTTAAGTTACGCATCCTCCTTGTGCGGCGCCTGTACCGATACCTGTGCTGTAAAAATTAACCTGCACCAGCTGTTACTTGAAAACCGCTACCAATCGGTACAACAGCAGTTACCTTCGTTTTCAGAAAAGATTGCGTGGAAGCTATGGAAAATAGCAAGTCTTAAAAGAAGCATGATGAACATGGGTAATGGATCAATAAAAAACAAAGTAGTTAGCAGTTTATTTAAAGGCTGGACAAAACATAGAAGTGACCTTGAGTTCAGCAAAAAAACTTTTAATGAAATGTGGAAAGAACAATATAAACATTAAATTGAAATCAATTGGTTTTTAATACCATCATTTTAGCGTTTATATGGAGGAACGAAGCGTCTTGTATTAAACCAATTGGCATTCACTGCAATTAAAAACATTGAATTATACTTTAATAAAAGAAATCACTACTAACCGACAAAATGTATTGATAAAAATTGTCTAAAAAGGAGTAGGTAGCCTAAACCACCTACTCAAGTTGTATTTTGTGGTTGCATCACCCAAAAACAACATGAGTAAAAATACGGAGATAAAATT
>JANYCA010000090.1 GCA_025360525.1 Chitinophagaceae bacterium
GCCCAGGCTCTTTCAAGCACTGGAGCGCTATCCACAAAGCCACGGCCATTTATGTCACCGATTTTTTCCTTCATTAGCCATATCAGCTGTTTCATTTTATCCCTTATTACTTCATGGTAATCCTTGCCATAAGCATACTTGGCAATTTTAGGTATGTCTTCCTTTTGCTGTAGTTCAGGAAAATAATTCATCAACAGCGTAATTACCGATTTGGCACCCGGCACCAGTTTGGTTGGATCTATCCTTAAGTCAAAATGATTTTCCATGTATTGCATGTTACCATGCATGCCTTTTGCCAGCCATTGTTCCAGGCGTTTGGCATCTTCTGTGAGTAAAGCAGCTTTAGCAATGCCACAAAAGCTAAACCCAAGCGTTTGGGCCAATGATTTTATGAGCGTGCTGTGTTGCCGCTGATTTGTATTTACCAAGGTATTTTATTTTGGAATCCCAATTATGTGGATGAGGTACAAAGTTAGCAGGGCGAAGTATAACTTTTGCTTGGTTTCTTTGGCCGTAAAAATGACCAACCTGCGTCCACCCAATCAATACTATTTAAGTTGCTACTTGTTATAATGAAAATAATATTGAATGTTCAGTAAAAATCGTAATATGCATTTTACTTAGAAACTACTCACAAATTTCATAAAATAACCTAAAACCTCCCCGTATGATTTCGTTAAAATACCTGGCAGCAATATGCCTCATTTTATTATTCGGCAGCGTATCAGCCCAGGAAAAATTAGCTATAAAATTTGGAAAAATATCTTTGAGCGATTTTGATGTAAAATCATCGTTAATAGACTCCAATACCAATGCGGTGGTGGTGGCAGATGTTGGTAAATCAGATTTTATGGCCAATACATCGGATCTCTCTTTCTCCCTCATTTTTTCAATTAAGAAACGAATAAAGATTTTGAATAAAAAGGGATTTGATGCGGCCACCATTACCATTCCGTTATATGTAAGCGAAAGTGGAAAAGAAGAAAAATTAGAAGCACTTAAAGCCTCCACGTATAATGTAGAAAATGGAAAGGTAATAGAAACAAGTATTGGCAAAGCCGACGTATTTTCAGAAAAGCATAGCAAATATTACATCTATAAAAAGTTCACTTTCCCGGCATTAAAAGAGGGTAGTATAATTGAATACTCCTACCAGGTAAAATCCGATTTCATCCGTAATTTACAACCATGGGAATTTCAGGGTGAATACCCGGTATTGTGGAGCGAATATGAAGCCGATATACCAGAGTTTTTTAAGTATGTTATTTTATCTCAGGGCTACCATTCATTTTTTATTAATGATACAAAAAAGTCGAAGGTGAATTTTTCTTTTACCCAACATGTAGACAGAGGACCAGGTAATTTTGTTACACAGGTTAAATCCGGTATTCAAAACATTAGTCTTCCTGGTGATATTGACCGGCATACCTGGATAATGAAAGATGTGCCGCCCCTTAAACCGGAACCTTTTACCACCACCTTTCGCAATGCCATTGCGAAAATAGAGTTTCAGTTAAATGAAATTCGATACCCGGAGCAGCTCCCCACCTATTATCTTGAAACCTGGGAGAAAGTGAGTGCTGATTTATGGAAGGAGGAAAAATTTGGACTTGCCATCAACCGGCCTAATAATTGGTTAGATGATGAAGTACAAAATATTACAAAAGGCGCTGCCACAGCAAAGGAAAAAGCGCAGAAAATATATGCTTATGTACAGCGTAATTTTTCCTGTAATGAACAGGACCGGATGTATATTACGGATGGATTAAAAGAGGTGTTTAAAAATAAAACGGGGTCTGTAGCAGATATTAATATGCTGCTGATTGCAATGCTTCGTAACAGTAATATTGATGCGGAGCCCGTAATATTGAGTACACGAAGCAATGGCTATACACACGAAATGTATCCACTCATGGACAGGTTTAATTATGTTATTGCCCATGTGATGTTCGACAAGACGCCGGTTTACATGGACGCCACAGAACCAAGACTTGCATTTGGAAAACTGCCGCAAGAAGTTTATAACGGGCATGCAAGACTGATTACGAAAGAAACTGCAGTGGCAGTTTATCTCGATACTGACTCCCTCAAAGAAACGAGTTACACCAACGTTTTGTTTTTTAATATCGATAAAGCTAGTGTAGAAGGAACCATGGATCATAAAATGGGATTTTATGAATCGCTGGACATGAGGGATGATATGGCCAAAACAACTACCGCAGAAATGCTAAAAAAGATACAGGAGAATTTTACAGAAGATGCCAAAATATCTAACCTTTCAATCGATTCGTTAAAAATGCTGGATCAACCGGTGGGGGTTAAATATGATATTGCATTAAAATTATTTGAAGATGCAGATATTGTTTACTTCAACCCCATGCTGAACGAAGCAATCAAAAAAAATCCCTTTGCTGCGTCTCAACGATTTTACCCGGTGGAAATGCCTTACACCAAAGAAACCAATTACACCCTGAACATGGAAATTCCCAAAGGATACAAAGTTGATGAATTACCAAAGTCGGTTCGATTTAATTTAAATGAAGATGAGGGCATGTTTGAATATATAATATCCAATGATGGGGAAAACATACAAATGAGGTGCAAGCTCGTATTGAGTAAGGCCAATTTTCTAAATGAAGATTACGAATCTCTCCGGGAGTTTTACAGTTTTATTGTAAAAAAGGAAGCGGAACAAATTGTATTTAAAAAGATAAAATAAAAATATAAAAAATCACCGATGCATAACAGGGAAACCACTTTTTTATGGCTTGTTTTTTTGTTAATGGCAGCCCAGGTTTACAACGTAGAAAAAGTTTATGGTCAGCAGAAAATACCAATAAATTTTGGTAAGGTAAAGCTGGAGGATTTTAATATCTACTCACCTGTAATTGATTCTAATACCAACGCAGTAGTTATAGCAGATGTGGGTAAAACCGAATTTATTCCAAATACAAACGACAATTCTTTCTCTTTTGTTTTTACCCGCCAAACAAGAATAAAAATTATAAATAAAAAAGGGTTTGATGCAGCTGTTGTAACCATTCCTCTATATGTAGGTGTAGATGGCAGATCAGAAAAAATGGAAAGACTGAAGGCTACCACTTATAATATTGAAAATGAAAAAGTAAAAGAGACAGATCTTGAAAAAACAGATTTGTTTACTGAAAGGCGAAATAAAAACCTTGATTATAAAAAATTTACTTTCCCGGCTTTAAAAGAGGGTAGCATTATTGAATATTCCTACGAAGTAAAATCAGATTTCTTTTTTAATCTGCAGTCCTGGTATTTTCAAGGTGAGTATCCTGTTCTTTGGAGCCAATACGACGCCAATATTCCCGAATTTTTTAAGTATGCAATTCTTGCACAAGGCTATCATTCATTTCTTATTAATAAGGTCAATAATTACAGCGCCAGCTTTTCGTTTTCCGGGAGAGAAAGCAGGGCAGTAGGCGACAATACTTTTAATGGCTCCAGGGGAATGCCCGAAGACAACTCCTTTAAGATAGAAGGTATAGTTGATTATCATACCTGGATAATGAAAGACGTACCTGCATTAAAACCGGAGCCTTATACCACTACCGTCAATAACGCAATAGCAAAAATAGAGTTTCAGTTAAATGAAGTCAGGTTCCCAAACTCCACCCCCACTTATTACATGGCAAGCTGGGAGAAAATGAGTAAAGACTTGTGGGAGGATGTTCGTTTTGGAGCGGCTATCGACAAACCAAATAACTGGCTGGACGATGAAGTTAAAAATATAGTGAAAGGCGCTGTTACTCAACATGAAAAAGTTCAGAAAGTGTATGATTTTATGCAACGTAATTTTTCCTGCAACCTGCAAAACAGGATGTATATTACAGATGGTCTTAAAGAAGTATTTAAAAATAGAACCGGATCAGTAGCAGATATAAATATGTTGCTGATTGCAATGCTGCGCAATATTAAAATTGATGCTGAGCCGGTGATACTTAGTACAAGGAGTAATGGCTACACACATGAAATTTACCCCCTGATGGACAGGTTTAATTATGTAATTGCCCATGTGATGCTTGATAACAGCGCTGTTTACCTAGATGCCACTGAACCAAGACTTGCTTTTGGCAAACTACCATCCGAACTGTATAACGGGCATGCAAGATTAATCAGTAAAGACAGGGCAACAGCCATTTATTTTTCCAGCGATTCTTTAAAAGAAGCTGGCAGTACAAACGTATTTATATCTAATTTAGAAAAGGGTGGCGTACAAGGTAGCATCATGCAGGTGCTTGGTTTTTATGAGACACTTGATCTAAGAGATAAAATGGCAAAAACGTCCACAGCGCAACTCGTTAAAACAATAAAGGAATCTTATCCCGAAGAAATAGAGGTAGAAAATGTAACGATTGACTCATTAAAAATACTTGACCAGCCGGTGACATTAAAATATGATCTTAATATAAAATTATTTGGCCAGGCAGACATCGTTTACTTTAACCCCATGCTTGCGGAGGCCATTAAAAAAAATCCCTTTGCCGCTGCCCACAGATTTTACCCGGTAGAATTGCCTTATACCAAAGACGATATTTATTCCTTTCATATGGAAATTCCACAGGGATATAAAATAGATGAATTGCCAAAAAGTGTAAGATTTAATTTGAACGAAAATGAGGGTATGTTTGAGTATATCATTTCTGCCGATGCAGAAATGATCCAGATGAAGTGCCGGCTGGTGGTGCGCAAAACGAGGTTTCTAAATGATGATTATGAATCAATCCGTGAGTTTTATAGTTTAATAGTAAAGAAGCAATCAGAACAAATTGTATTTAAAAAGATTAAATAATTACCAATGAAACAACTACTCTTTATCCTTTCACTTTTTTTAACTGTTAGTTTAACTGCACAGAATTACAGTTTTACGTTAATTCCGGATTCATTGTTAAAAGATGCAGATGCAGTGCAGCGTATAGAAGAAACAAGAATTAACATTCATTCTATAAAATCAGCAACAGTAAAACATAAAGTTGCGTACACGGTTTTAAATGAAAACGGAAATAATTTTGCCGGTTACGCTAACTTATATGATAATTTTCAAAAGCTTACCGAAGCTTCCGGAAAATTATTTGATGCCACGGGCAAACAAATAAAGGCGGTTAAAAAAAAGGAAATGGATGATGTAGCCTACAACGATAATTTTAGTTTGGCAGGTGATGGCCGTATTAAGCGTCATAATTTTTATTATAAGGCTTACCCCTACACCGTGGAGTACGAAGAGGAACAAGTGTACAATGGTATATATGAATTTCCCACCTGGCAACCTATGGATTATTATGATTTTTCTGTGCAAGCCAGCAGCTATATTATAGAGATGCCCCTTGATTATAAGCTGCGATATAAACTCATCAATGGTGCTTCCGAACCGGTTGTTACCAATAATGCTAATGCCAAAATACTTACCTGGCAGGCATCTAATATCAAGCCTGTAAAATATGAAGCCTACCAACCACCATTAAGCAGGTTGATGCCGGCAGTACTTATTGGGCCAGTTGATTTTGAGTATGGAGGATATTCCGGCAACTTAAGTACATGGGATAATTATGGAAAATATTTTGCATCCTTGTACAAAGGCAGGGATGTATTGCCCGAAAATATTAAAGCAGCTATCCATAAATTAGTGGATGGGCTGCCCGACAGAGACGAAAAAATAAAAGCATTGTATAGTTACCTGCAGCAAAATACGCACTACATCAGTATTCAATTGGGTATTGGTGGTCTGCAGCCTTTCGATGCAAAATATGTAGCCGAAAAAAAGTATGGCGATTGTAAAGCCCTAACTAATTACATGGTGAGTATTTTAAAAGAAGCCGGTATTAAGGCTTACAGCGCCGTAATTTTTGGGGGAAAAAACTTTCCCTATGTGTACGAAGATTTTCCCAAACATTATTTTAATCATGTGGTAACCTGTGTGCCCGATGTAAAAGATACCGTTTGGTTAGAATGTACAAGTCAAACGCAGAGTGCAGGATATGCTGGTACATTTACCGGAAACCGGAAAGCATTGCTGGTAACCGAAGATGGCGGCAAATTGGTTAATACGCCCAAATATGATGCAAACAATAATTTGCAAGTAAGAAAAATAACTGCCCGTATTGATGAAGATGGAAATCTTATGGCCGATGTGTTTACACACTTTACCGGCATTCAACAGGAGCTGCAACATAGTTTGTTTCACGATGTAAACCAGGAAGACCGGGAAAAATACCTAAACCGTACATTAAATTTGCCTACCTATAAAGTGGAAAAAATTGAGTACAAAGAAATAAAAAATGCAATTCCGGCAATGGATGAATCGTTGACTATTTCTTCGCCAAACTACGCATCTGTTACCGGCAAACGATTGTTTGTAATGCCGAATCTTTTCAATAAAGAATCACGGTTAACAGAAAATGCTTCCCGGCATTTTGATATTGTATTTAAAGACAGTTACAGAGATGTTGACAGCATATTTATTAGGCTTCCGCAGGGATACAGCACGGAGTCGTTGCCAAAAGATGTAACGCTTAGCAATAAATTCGGGAGCTATAAAATCAGTTTTAAAGTAAAGGATAATACCATTGAAGTAATTCGTGTAAGAGAGCAGCAAGAGGCTGTTTTTCCTGCTGCAGAATATCCACAGCTTGTGGCATTTTTTGATGCGATGGCCAAGGCTGATAGGAGTAGACTGGTGTTGGTAAAAAACTAAATTCATCACTGTAACACGGAAGGAGTTACGTTGGCCACTTATTTAATTACAGTCAGCGGGTATTTGTGCATCAATTCGTTTTTTCAGTTCCTGGTGCAACTCCTTTTTCTGCTCACTCAGTAATTTCCGGACGAAGAATACACAGGCATAACCTCTGCATTTATCTATGCAGGGCCAGGTGCCAAATAAGTCTGGGCAGGAAACTACCGTGCTGTTTCCCTTGCTGTCCTGTTCTTCTATCCATTCGCCCAATCCGTATTCATATCCTGCAGCAACGGCAGGTGTAAATTTTTTCTCAGCATTCTTTGTTTGTACTGTTTGCATTTCAGCGATGGCTTTTTCACTTAAAATTCTTTTGCCTTTATACATTCCCTTGTCCAGCAACATCGTAAGAAAATTCATATAATCTGCAGCAGTTGATACTGCTCCACCCGAAGGATTTACGGCATTGTCTTCGGGAGAAAAACTACTGTTCTTCATTTCAAGCGGAGTAAACAATCGTTGCTTGATCAGCGATTCAAAACTTTTTTTAGAAATTACTTCCAGCACTCGGCCCGCAATATTAAGTCCGATATTTCCGTAAAAAAAGGAAGTTCCGGGGTTAGCGGCTATTTCTTTTTTTACAAATGAATTCACTTCCTCATCCAGTGTTTCAAACTTTTTCCGGTCAAGTAATTTCATAATCAAACGTGAATTATCTGCTATACCCGTTGTTTGTGTTAAGCAGTTACGGATAGTGATGTATGTTTTTCCATAGGTTTCAAAAATGGGTAGGTAGTTACTTACTTTTTCGTCCAACGAAATTTTACCTTCATCCACAAACGTCATTACAAGGGCAGCCGTTAGCCATTTGCTGCAACTTGCAACAGGAGCCTTAGTTTTTGAAGTAAACTCTCCCATTTCCTTTTGATAAATAACCTTTCCGTCTTTGTAAATGATGGTTGCCATATCATTTCCCAATGCTTTCTGGTTACCCTGTAGAAATTCATCTACAGCTGTAAAGTTGTATTGCCCCTTCCCAACAAGACAAATTAGCATGAAACCCAACACCGGAGTGCATTTTAGGCAGATCGACTTCAATTTATGTGACATAATAACCTTTAATTTTTATTGGATATTAATTTGTGATTTATTGATAAAGTTATCTCAAAATAAATAGCTGAGCTAGCTTTTAACAAGCTGGTAATAGATTTAAAATAGCAACAACGATTCTTTACAAAAAAAAATTAAAATATGAACCTGAATAATTTCACCATCAAAGCACAGGAAGCTGTAGCGCAGGCACAGCAACAAGCTTTCAATCATCAAAACCCAACGATAGAAACGGAGCATCTGCTAAAAGCATTGTTAAGTGAAGAAGATTCACCTATAGAATTTTTATTGAAAAAAAACAACGTCAATGTAAAATTTGTAGAAGCCAAAATTGATGCAAGCATAAAAAAATTACCTAAAGTGCAAAGCGGCGAACCGGCACAATCCGTAAGTCGTGATATGAACACGGTGGTATTAAAGGCAACCGGCGCATTAAAAACTTTTGGCGACGAATTCGTGAGCGTAGAGTATTTGCTGCTGGCTATTTTGCAAGGCAGCGACAACAGCGCCAAATTACTAAAAGATGCAGGCCTTACTGAAAAAGGATTGATTGCTGCCATCAAGGATTTGCGCAAGGGCTCAACTATATCTTCTCAAACCCAGGAAACACAATTTAATGCCCTTAATAAATATGCCAAAAATTTGAACGAAATGGCAAGGGCGGGAAAATTAGACCCGGTGATAGGCAGGGATGAGGAGATAAGAAGAACACTCCATATTTTATCAAGAAGAAGCAAAAACAACCCGATATTGGTAGGTGAGCCCGGGGTTGGTAAAACCGCCATAGCAGAAGGGTTGGCCATGCGGATTGTTAATGGAGATGTTCCCGAAAACTTAAAATCAAAAATTATTTATGCGCTGGATATGGGGCTGCTGATTGCCGGTGCCAAATACAAAGGCGAGTTTGAAGAGAGATTAAAAAGTGTAGTGAAAGAAGTGAGCGAAAGCGATGGCGAAATCATTATGTTTATTGATGAAATCCACACATTGGTAGGTGCAGGTGGTGGCGAAGGTGCCATGGATGCAGCCAATATTTTAAAACCAGCATTGGCAAGGGGCGAATTGAGAGCCATCGGAGCCACTACCTTAAACGAATACCAGAAATTTTTTGAAAAAGATAAAGCCTTAGAAAGACGTTTTCAAAGAGTATTGATAGATGAGCCGTCTATTGAAGATGCGGTGTCAATTTTACGTGGCTTAAAAGACAGGTACGAAACATATCACCATGTGCGGATTAAAGACGAAGCCATTATTGCCGCAGTGGAATTATCGCACCGGTACATTACCGATCGGTTTTTACCAGATAAGGCAATTGATTTAATTGACGAAAGTGCAGCCAAATTAAGGCTGGAAATGAACTCCATGCCCGAAGAGCTCGATAAACTGGAAAGGCAGATACGCCAGCTTGAAATAGAAAGGGAGGCCATAAAAAGAGAAAGTGATGTTGGAAAGTTGAAGGAATTAAATACAGATATTTCTAACCTTGTTGTACAGCGGGATACTTTTAAAGCCAAGTGGCAGCAGGAGAAAGAAGTAGTAGAAAAAATTCAATCAGCCAAAAGTGAAATTGAAAATTTAAAACTGGTGGCAGAAAAAGCAGAGCGGGAAGGTGACTACGGCAGGGTTGCAGAAATTCGATATGGCAAAGTACAGGAGCAGGAAAAAATAATTGAGGAACAAACCAAACAACTGGATGAAATTAGTGAAAAGAGACTGTTGAAAGAAGAAGTAGATGCGGAGGATATAGCAGCCAATATAGCCAAGGTTACTGGTATTCCTGTAATGAAAATGTTACAGAGCGAACGAGAAAAATTATTATTACTGGAAGATGAGTTGCATAAAAGGATAGTAGGTCAGGATGAAGCTATTGAAGCCGTGAGTGACGCTATCCGTCGCAGCAGGGCAGGGTTGCAGGATCCTAAAAAGCCAATTGGATCGTTTATCTTTTTAGGTACAACGGGTGTTGGTAAAACAGAGTTAGCCAAGGCATTGGCAGATTATCTGTTTGACGATGACAGCATGATGACCCGGATAGATATGGGTGAATACCAGGAAAAACATTCTGTAAGCAGGCTGGTTGGTGCGCCTCCCGGATATGTTGGATATGATGAAGGCGGACAACTAACCGAAGCTGTGCGGCGTAAACCTTATAGTGTGGTGTTGCTGGATGAAATTGAAAAGGCCCATCCGGATGTATTTAATATTTTGTTACAGGTATTGGATGATGGACGATTAACCGACAATAAAGGACGGGTAGTTAATTTTAAAAATACAATCATCATAATGACCAGTAATATGGGTAGCCATATTATCCAGGAAAATTTTGAAAAGGTAACTGAGTCTAACAAAGAGACTGTGGTAGAAAGTACCCGGTCCGAAGTAATCGCTTTGTTGCGGCAAACCATTCGTCCGGAGTTTTTAAACCGGATAGATGAAATCATCATGTTTCAGCCTTTGATGAAGAGTGAAATAAAAGGAATCATCAAAATTCAGCTAAATGGGTTGGTTAAGCTTGTTGCAGAAAATGGCATCGAATTGTTATTCAGCGATTATGCGCTTGATTATCTTGCCGAAAATGGATATGACCCTCAGTTTGGAGCAAGGCCATTAAAAAGGCTGATACAAAAATCTATCATCAATCAGTTGAGCAAGCGGATATTGGCCGGTGATATTGATAAAACCAAGCCGGTAATGGTAGATGTATTTGATGGAACGGTAGTCTTCAGAAACGAAGTGGTTGTAGAAATCACAAAAAAAACAAGCAAAGGAACTGTTAAAATTGGTTGATAATAAGACTGTAACTATTTGATTATAAGTACTGTGGAAAAACTGTGCAGGAATTTATTACAAGTGTTTTAGGTAAAATGACAAAAAAGTTTATCTTCAACTGCTTTCATAAGGGTTTTAAATCTATTTTCTGCATATTTTTTAAACTACTTCGCAGTTAGTTTGTTAGAAATGGATACAAGATTGCGATTATTGAATTTAAGTATACAATTTAAAATATATAAAATGGCATTTAAAAAAGAGGTTCCTGAAATTATTGAACCAAGAGATGTATTTGTAGGAAACATAGATGCTCCTATAACATTAGAAGAGTTTGGAGAATACGAAAGTGAGGTTTGCGCAAAAGCGAATGAAGTAGTGAAACAAATACTGGAAGATTACGATGGAAAAGTTCGTTTTAATTTTCGCCACTTTCCATTAACACATATTCACCAGCGCAGCCTTAAGGCAGGTGAGGCAGCTGTAGCTACTGCACAGGTTGGTAAGTTTTGGGAAATGCACAACATTCTTTTTGCGAACCGTCGTAACCTGGGTACTACCAGTCTTAAATTGCATAGCAAAGAAGCGGGTGTACAAAACAAGCGCTTTTTAGATGAATTGGTAAATGCTACTTATGGTTGGCAGGTGCAGGGAGATATTAAAGAAGGTCACGACCGCGGTGTAAAAGATGTACCTACATTTTTCATTAATGGTGAACGTTTCACCGGAAAAATAACTTTTGAAGATATGAGTAAAGCAATTGAAGTTGCACTTAAGACCGTTAAGAAAAAAACTCCCGCTAAAGCAAAAGTTTAAAGTATAATTAAATGTAAAGAGCCCGGTATTATTACCGGGCTCTTTGTATTTGCTTACCTTAGGTTACAAGTTTATTTAAATAATTCTTTACTACTTACCATGTTTACTATTAACAACCTTCGCAAATTATATAAAGGCATTCCTGCTGTGGCCATTGATCATCTGGAATTTTTTTCAGGAGAAGTAGTTGGGCTGGTGGGCAACAACGGCGCCGGAAAAACAACCTTCTTTCGGTTGCTGCTAGATCTCATCAGGGCCGATAGCGGAGAAATTTTATCGAAGGGAAAATCAGTCACTACCACCGAAGAATGGAAGAGTTATACCGCTGCATACATTGATGAAGGTTTTTTAATTGAGTACTTAACCCCGGAGGAATATTTTTATTTTGTAGGCAAACTCAATCACCAATCCAAGGCAGATGTGGATGATTTTTTGGAACACTATGAAGCTTTTTTTGATGATGCCATTGTGGGCAAAAAAAAATACATCCGTGATTTTTCTAAAGGCAACCAGTTTAAAATTGGTATTGTAGCAGCATTGCTTGCCAACCCCGAGTTATTAATATTGGATGAACCCTTTGCCAACCTCGACCCAACCACACAATTGCGACTGGTAGATATGATCAGGCAAATGGCGCAGGACAAACGCATGTGCATCATTGTTAGCAGTCACGATATTAACCATATTGCCGAAGTAAGCACCCGTATTTTGTTGATGGAAAGAGGCAGCATTATTAAGGATTTTGCCGGCGGCGATTCGGCTTATGAGGAGTTGGTGGGGTATTTTAAGGTGAAGTAGTTGTTGGTTGATATTTTATGATTTGTGGGTGGGTAATTACAAATAGTAATTTAGTAGTTACATAAAGAAAGTTACTTCAGCCCATTATAAAAACTGATGAGTTTCATAAGGTCTGGTATCTTCTTAAAATTGGTTTTATTTTCGTCAAGATACTGTTTCGTCGCTTCTCCTTTATCATTCATTAATTTCACCAGGTATTCTTTACTATTTTTAAATGGTTCCATCCCCGCTGCCGAAAAAACATAATAGCGGCTGTATTCCACAAACTCTTTTCGTTGTTCTCCCGACAATGGATTCTTAAATTTTTCGATGTTTTTATAGTATTTTTTTAGCAGGCTAATTTTACCGGAACACAATACGTGGTAATAATAATTTTCATTTTTATTATCAAAGGCGGGGTAACCGTTTTGAAATACGAATGGAATGTTTTCATTTGAAATTAAGTTAATGTAGGATATCTTTTTAACCTTACCATCCAAAGCTATCCAGGTGGTGTTGGCAGCATCTAGATAATACAATTCGTTGCTTTCTATATTGAGTTTTACTTTTACGTTTTTCACGAGCTGCCCGCCTGTTGTTAATAAATCTGCTTCGGCCCAATCGGGGTTAATAAATGGAGTGCCCTCTATTGCCGGATCATATTTTTCGTTCCGCAACGATCTGCCATTCATATCTCCAAACTGTACAAATCCACCATTATTGGTTTCTGTAAAATTTAATTGGGCACTTGCTTCACAGCTGATGAATAAGAAAAAGATCGGAATATATAGACCGGGATTTTTCATAATGAAACTTTATTAAAGTTAACTCTAAAAAAGGCAGAGTTGCAATTCATCGTTATTTTACCGGCCGCCCACTTACAAACTTATTCCCCCTGATATAAAATCGGTAAGGCAGCAACGCATCCATTCCTGCACTATCAATTCCAATGCGCTTGCTGGCAGCAATGGCTTCGTCGCTAAATGAAGAACCATCATCAGCAATAAATATTTCATCACTATTTAAATAAATACCGGAGTGAGTTTTGGCTATTCCCATTGCCCTGCACAAATTGCCCGGTCCTTTGGTGAGGGTATTATCTAATTGCTTTTTGCCAATGCGTTGCAGCATACAATCAATTCCTTCCATTGGCTCTAAAGCCCTTATCAGCACTGCATCGGGTGTGTTCGCTTTATTGGTAACCACATTAAACATCGTGTGGATGCCATAGCAGATATACACATACGAAACACCACCCTCTTTATACATATGTTCGTTACGGTTGGTACGCCTGCCTCCAAAAGAATGGGAGGCTTTATCGGTAATGCCGGCATAGGCTTCTGTCTCAACAATTCTTCCGCTGGTAAGGTTGTCGCAGAATGTGGTTACCAATATTTTGCCCAGTAATTTTTTTGCAATTTTAACCACATCGCTGCCACTGTAAAAATCATTGGTTAACTTCTTCAACTTATCTGTATTTTTAATGGATAAAAATACGAATGTAATACTGTTGCGTTGTGTTTAACAACATAATATTACTAACTGTATATTCTATCAAAAACCAAAAATGAACCCCATTACGCATGCTGAAAGAAATCATCATAGCTATACAATCATACATAGAAGCTCACCGCTTTATAATTAAACACCGCCTGTGGAAATGGATATTGATTCCGGGCATTATTTATTCCCTGTTATTTTGCACCGGAATTTATTTATTCTGGATTAGCAGTGATATGGCAATAGAACATTTACTCAACATTACCGGTCTTGGTAAATGGGTGATAGCAATGGAAGGCGGGTGGCTAAAATTCCTCTTTATTTTTGGGCAGGTAATTTTAAAGCTGGTGCTGATGTTGCTTTACTTCTCCCTTTTTAAATATTTATTCCTTATTATCGGCTCGCCCCTGTTTGCTTACCTGAGCGAAAAAACAGAAGCCATCATGGAAGGAAAAGATTTTCCTTTCAGCTTTACACAGCTCCTGAAAGATATTGCCAGAGGTATTAAACTGGCCCTGCGCAATACCTTGTGGCAAACCATTTATACCGTCACTATTTTATTGGTATCATTGATTCCGTTGGTGGGCTGGTTCACCCCGTTTTTTGCCTTGTTAATTGAGTGTTATTACCTGGGATTTTCTATGCTGGATTACAGTTGCGAAAGAAATAAATTATCCAGTACACAAAGCCTTGCATTTATCAGCAAACACAAAGGGTTGGCCATTGGTAATGGCATTGTATTTTACATGATGCACCTGGTAATAATTGTGGGCTGGATATTGGCACCGAGTTATGCTGTGGTAGCAGCAACCATTAGTTTTTATAAAACAAAGCAATAATATTTTATGGCGAGTAGCATTTATTTAATCCCCACTGTATTAGACGAAACAGCCATCCACACCATACCGCTGTACATAGTAGATGCTATTAAAAACTGCCAGGTAATATTTGCAGAAAATGAACGCACAGCAAGGCGTTTTTTAAAATTGATGTGGAAAGAAATGGTGATAGACGATTACGAATGGCATACCATACACAAGGCAGAGGTGGAGCAGAAAATAAATTTCCGTAACTGTATTACAGCCAATAAAAATATTGCCATTATGAGTGAGGCCGGTTGCCCCGGCATTGCCGATCCCGGACAAATTTTAATTGAAGTAGCCCAGCAAATGAATGCCGCAGTAAAACCGTTGGTGGGCCCAAGTTCCATCTTGCTGGCATTGATGGGAAGTGGAATGAATGGTCAGCAGTTTGAGTTTGTCGGCTACCTGCCTATAGACAATGGAGAAAAGATGAAGGCCATCAAAGAGATGGAGTTAACATCAGTGAAAAAAAACAGTACCCAGATTTTTATTGAAACCCCTTACCGCAACGATCAACTGCTGGAGACTTTATTAAAAACCTGTAAGCCCACCACCCGAATTTGCATAGCTGCAGAACTAACCGGACCAAATGAATATATAAAGACAAAAACAGTGGCTGATTGGAAGAAAGAAAAAACCGGCTTTCATAAAAAGCCGGTAATATTTTTATTGAATGCTGTGTAACTTTTATTGCTGATCTACCGATACTTCGTAAACTATATATTCCGTATCACCACGCCATGGCAATGTGCCATTTTTTTGTTTGTACCTTACTTTAACTCTTTTGCCTTCGTAGTTTTCCAATACATGTGCAATACTATCGCTCGTTACTGAAAAATTAAATTCTTTCGTTGAAAGCGAAATGTTATTATCGGTTGTAGTAAGACTGATTAAAAGATATCCTTCCCAGGTTTTAAAAATATTTCCTTTGTACGAAATTTTTTGCATTTTACCTCCTTGCAATCCACTGCTAAAGGTGTAGTAGTATTTCCAATATACAAATGCACTTGTTACAAGTATTATTATTATAAAAAACCATCTCATAAATTTTTTAAATGCACCTGCGCTTTTTGGTTGTAATTTTTCTGTTACTGGTTTTGGTTCACTCATTTTAAATAATTTTAATTTTACAATCCGTTTTTATCTACCAAATATACTAAAGCCGCCATATTTAATGCGCCTAAATGCAGTTCACGACGGCTTACATTTTCAAAAACATCTGTTGAAGCATGGTGTACATCAAAGTAACGTTGGCTATCCGGTCTCAATCCGCAAACTCCTGCACCAATTGTTTTTAAAGGCCCTATATCTGCACCCCCACCTCCTTTGGTGAAATTACTTGCTCCGTAGGGATAAAATAAATTTTTCCATCCTGTTATTTTTTCAAAAGCTTTTTCTGAAACATCGAAGCCAAAGCCTCTTGGTGTAAAACCACCAGCATCACTTTCCAATCCAAACAAATGCTTTTCTTTATTGGCTTTGGCAAGTTCCAGGTACTTTTCAGCTCCTCTTCCTCCGTTTTCTTCATTCATAAACATAACCGCCCTGATGGTTCGTTGGGGCTTGCTAACAACGGTCTTTATTGCCCTTAATACTTCAATACTTTGTACAATACCTGCACCATCGTCTTGTGCGCCTTCGGCCAAATCCCAGCTATCGAGGTGGCCGCCAACTGATATTATTTCTTCAGGAAATTGAGTGCCCCTTATTTCACCTACTACATTAAAAGACGGGGCATCCGGAAGGATTGCACAATTGGTTTGTATAAATCCTGTCAGTTGCATCTTCATTTTCAATTGCCTGCTTAGCCATTCGGCATCATTGGTACTAATGGCCACCGCAGGGATTTTGGGCAATGAATCAGTGTAAATAGTTACGCCTGTATGAGGGTAATCATCGGCGTTGCTTGCAAGTGAACGCACCATCACCGCAATGGCGCCATATTTAGCTGCCTTGGATGGTCCAGTCGTTCTGGAACTACCGCTCTCCCCATATGCAGTAAAGGTTTCAATGTAAGTGGGGTTCATCGGAAAGTTAAAGAAAACAATTTTTCCTTTTATTATTGCGGCACCCAATTTGTCTAGTTCAACAAAACTTCTTATCTCCACTATGCCGGCATTTACACCCTTTTTTCCGGAGCCTACAGAATTGCCCAAAGCACACAGGTTTAAATTTTTTCTTATTCCGTCCGCCATTTGTATATAACCCTTTTCTTTTGCTCCCCTTACCCAATGTGGCACCATACAGGGTTGCAGGTAAACAGTGTCTGCACCAGCCTCTTTCAACATACGGGCAGTAGCTTCCACCGCTTTTTGGGCATTAGCAGAGCCACTCAATCTTGGTCCGATTTTTTTACAGAGAAAACGCAGGTTGTCGTATGCTTTACCATTCGTCAATACCTCGTTGGCTATTTTCCTTATTGTTAAAGAGTCATCGTTTTGTGCCAGCATTGCCAATGAAAATAATAATGCGGAAACACTTGTAAAAATTTTTTTTTCCATATAAAATATTGAGATGGCAAACTTATCGATATTATAGAGAAGTAGCTGAAGTTTAGTAGCCTACCTTTGCAGGACTAACAAGAAATTTTTAGAAATCACAAAAACCCACATGTATTAAATCTATATTTTGTCTAATGAAAAACCTGTTTAATTGTTTGTTTTGTATGCTGCTGATTTTTGTACATTGCAGCACTTAAAAATCATCTGCCCTTTAGCAAGGTTTCGACAACGTTAGTAGAAAATTATATTTCAATATTTTTTGCAACATTTACATGGGTGTTTTAACAAAAAGAAAAAAGAGCAGTTTAAAAAGTTATTTATGTCAAATGAATTAAGAAATCAAGAGGCACTGGAATACCACGCCAAAGGGAGGCCCGGCAAAATTGAAGTAGTGCCAACCAAAGAAGCCAAAACACAACGTGATCTTTCTTTAGCCTATTCGCCCGGAGTGGCAGTTCCCTGTTTAGCCATTGCAGCTAATCCCGAAGATGTGTATAAATATACTGCCAAAGGCAACTTGGTAGCGGTTATTAGCAACGGTACTGCTGTGTTGGGTTTGGGTAATATTGGGCCCGAGGCCGGCAAGCCGGTGATGGAAGGTAAGGGTGTTCTTTTTAAAATATTTGCCGATATTGATGTTTTTGACATTGAAATCAATGAAACCGATCCGGAAAAATTTGTACAGATTGTAAAATCACTTGAGCCCACTTTCGGAGGCATCAACCTGGAAGATATTAAGGCACCCGAGTGTTTTTATATCGAAACAAAACTGAAAGAATTATTGAAGATTCCCATCATGCATGATGACCAGCATGGCACTGCAATAATATCTTCCGCAGGGTTACTAAATGCTTTGGAGATTCAGAAAAAGAAAATTGAAAAGGTACGGTTTGTTGTAAGTGGTGCAGGCGCCGCAGCAATGGCTTGTATGAAATTATACCAGGCCCTTGGTGCAAAGGCCGAAAATTTTATGGTGTTCGATCGTAAAGGGATCATCTATACCGGTCGTCCGGATTTGGACGAACAAAAGCTTGCATTTTGTGCTGATGTAAAATACAAAGACTACACGCTCGAAAAAGCATTTGAAGGTGCAGATGTATTTATAGGTCTTAGTGCCGGCAACACTGTTTCAGCAGTAATGATAAAATCAATGGCAAAAAATCCGATCGTTTTTGCGTTGGCTAATCCCGATCCGGAGATAGGTTTCGAAGACGCTACGGCCGCCCGGCAGGATATCATCATGGCTACTGGCAGAAGCGATTATCCCAACCAGGTGAATAATGTATTGGGCTTTCCCTATATATTCCGAGGTGCGCTTGATGTAAGGGCTACTACTATTAATGAAGCAATGAAACTAGCCGCAGTAAAGGCTTTGGCGGCGTTAACCCGGGAGCCGGTACCGGACATGGTCAATCTTGCTTACAATGAAAAAACGATTTCATTCGGTCCCCATTATATCATTCCTAAGCCGTTAGATCCCCGGTTACTCTCTACCATTGCACCTGCTGTTGCTAAAGCAGCCATGGATAGCGGCGTTGCCAAATATCCCATTAAAGATTGGGATGCCTACGAACTGGAATTGAATAAGCGCCTGGGATTGGATAACCAGTTAAGCCGTGTAATTGGCAACAAAGCAAGGAAAGATCCAAAGCGGGTAGTATTTGCCGATGCTGAAAATATCAAGATTTTAAAGGTTGCACAATTGGTGCAGGAAGAAGGTGTAGGCTACCCCATTTTATTGGGCGATGAAAAGATCATTAAGAAACTGGCCTTTAATAATGGAATTGAAATTGAAGGTATGCCCATCATTAATCCTAAAGACGAAGCTCATGATGAAATGAGAAAAAGTTTTGGGGAGTTGTTTTACAACAAGCGGCAACGCAAAGGTGTAAACAAGCATGAGGCGAATAAATTAATGAAAGATCGCAATTACTTTGGATGTATGCTTGTAGAAACCGGTGAAGCTGATTGTATGATTAGTGGGTTAACAAGAAATTATCCTGATACCATCAAGCCCGCCATCCAAACGATTGGTAAGGAAGAAGGTGTGTCAAAAATTGCAGGCATGTACATTATGTTCACCAAACGTGGACCATTGTTTTTAGCAGATACCACCATCAACTTTAACCCAACTGCAGAAGAGCTGGCAGAGATAACCTTGCTGGTAGCAAAAGAGGTAAAGCAATTTAATATTAAGCCACGCATTGCAATGCTTTCCTACAGCAACTTTGGCAGCAGTGATGGAGAAGAAGCCAAAATGGTTCGCAGGGCAAGAGCCATCGTAAAAGCAAAAGATCCGGAATTAATTTGTGATGGTGAAGTGCAGGGTATTTTAGCCTTTAATAAAGAAATTTTAAAAGATAATTATCCGTTTACTGAATTGCTGGATGGTGAAGTGAATACGCTCATCTTCCCTAATTTATCCGCAGGAAATATTGCCTACAACCTGCTACAGGAAGTAAGTGGTGCCGACTCTATCGGTCCAATTTTATTGGGTTTAAACAAGCCGGTGCACGTATTGCAGTTAGGCAGTTCGGTAAGGTCTATTTTTAATATGGTCCTGATAGCAGTGGTTGATGCACAATTAAAATCAACCACCGACACAAAGGAAGCCATTGCAAAAAGCAAATGGTGGAAAGGCTTTAAAAATACCTCTCATGATATGTAAGTTTTATGCAACAACAAAACGACCATATCAGTAAAAGAAAAATTACTTATGCTGTAAGTAAACCTTTTAAGAAATACCTGAAAAGGTATTTCAGGGAGCTGTCGTTGCCAGTGAGTTACAATACACTCAAACATTTTAGTTTTGGTATACCTGTTTTAGACAAAGATGGTAAAGACACTTTATGGGAAACTGTTTTTTATAATCCCACTTTAACAGATGAAATACATGCAGCACTTAAAAGGGTGTACACGTTGCTTAAATCAAGCGGCCACACACAGGCCGAAGAGCACCTGCATATAGAGCGGATAGACTATTGCTTGTTTGGTAATTCCAAGCCGTTCAGGATAAAAATAGTGAACAACTATAACGAGGTGTACGATTATTTCTACCTCAAAATAGCAGACTCCTCCAGGATTTTCGGGATGGAGCTGGAGCATTTATTATCGCCTTACAGTATCAATTTTTTAATAGACGATAACACATTGGCAGAAGAACATATCTCCGGAGTACCCGGAGATATGTTTATAAAACACTACCTGAACAGGCCGGAGTACAATCCAAAAAAAATTGCCAAAGAGTTTGTGAAATTCAATGAACGCTGCTTTCTCCGCTTGCTGGGCGATATGCGGAGTTACAATTTTGTATTTGATATTACACAGGATTTTGACGACATACAATTTCGCATCCGTGCCATAGATTTTGACCAGCAAAGCTATGAGGGTAGCAAAAATATTTACCTGCCCCAGTTTTTTAAAGAAAATAAAGTATTGGTAGAGCTGGTGCAGGAGTACCTGAATCCAAATGTGATTAAACAATACCAGCAGGAGGAAAGATCACAGATTATTTTGCGGGTTAAAGCCCAACGGCAACGACTCCGGGATTTAAGAGTTGCTGCAGCAGACGAAAACCTTTCTACACCCGAAAAAATTAAGCAGCTGGCAAATGAATTATCACAATATCATAACGGTGAACCTGCATTCTTAAAGTGCACCACGATGCCGCAGCTGATGTACCAGCACCTGAAAGCTTTTTTGCTGGCAGACAGGCAAAAAGCCATCAGGTAAATAGTATCATTTAAATCTGATACCCCCGATGCTGATCTTTTATCTTGGAAACAATGAAATTATAAGGGGTTGTTTGGGCGCCAAAAGCCTGAGTTGATGAAGTAATATGATTGCTGACCAATTAAATAACCACCAATTTTTCAATACATTTGTTTTATGAGTTTTTTCACACACTTCGGGCGCTACCTGCTCTTGATTAAAGGAATGTTTACCAAGCCGGAAAATGCAAAAATGTACTGGAAAGAATTTATGCACCAGTGCAACGATATTGGCATCGGCTCATTGGGTATTGTCTCCATCATTTCTGTTTTTATTGGGGCAGTAAGTGCTGTACAAACCGCTTACCAATTGGTAAGCCCCATCATTCCGCTTACTACCATTGCAACCATTGTAAGAGATACGGTAATTCTTGAATTTGCGCCAACGCTGGTTTGTATTGTACTTGCCGGTGTAATAGGCAGTAAAATTGCCAGCGAACTTGGCAACATGAGGGTGAGCGAACAAATAGATGCACTGGAAATAATGGGCATCAATACCAAGGCTTACCTGGTAATGCCCAAAATAGCTGCCGCACTCGTTACCATTCCATTATTGGTGGTAATAGCCATGGTACTCGGTATTTGGGGCGGCAGAATGGCTGGCACAGCATCAAACATTCTCAGTGCCGACACTTTCGATAAAGGATTAGTGATGAATTTTTTGCCTTATAATGTAACATTTGCGCTTATTAAATCTTACACATTTGCCTTTATCATCAGCAGTATACCTGCTTATTATGGCTACTATGTAAAGGGCGGTGCCCTCGAAATTGGAAAAAGCAGCACCAAAAGTGTTGTGGTAAGTTGTGTAATGCTGCTTTTTGCAGATTATGTTCTTTCGCAGTTACTGTTAAACCCTGCCACTTAATATCATGATTGAATTTAAAAATATAGAGAAAGCCTTTGGCGATAATTTAGTGCTAAAAGATGTTAGCCATTTAATGGAAACAGGCAAGTGCAATCTTATTATCGGTACTAGTGGAAGTGGTAAAACAGTATTGCAAAAATGCCTGGTTGGCTTATTCGAACCTGATAAAGGCGAAATAATTTATGATGGTATCAGCTTTACAGAAATGACGCAGGAAAGCAGGAAACAACTGCGGCAGCAAATTGGAATGCTGTTCCAGGGTTCTGCCTTATTCGACAGTAAAACGGTTGAAGAAAATGTAATGTTTCCATTAGATATGTTTACCAACCAAACACACCAGGAAAAACTAAAACGGGTAAACGAAGTGCTGAACAGGGTTAACCTGGTGGATGTTAATAATAAATTTCCTGCAGAAATAAGTGGTGGTATGAAAAAACGGGTGGGCATTGCACGGGCCATTGTACTAAATCCCAAATATTTATTTTGCGATGAGCCCAACTCCGGCCTCGATCCGCAAACAAGTATGGTGATAGATAAACTTATTTACGACATCACCAAAGAATTCAATATGACCACCGTTATCAATACCCACGACATGAACAGTGTAATGGAAATTGGCGAAAATATCCTTTACATGTACCAGGGCCAAAAAGAATGGAGCGGTAACAATAAAGAAATTATTTTTTCCGACAACCAACGGCTGAATGATTTTATTTTTGCTTCCGAATTTTTGAAAGATGCCAAGGATATGCGGATGCTGGAGGCAAGAGGAAAAATATCTAACGACAGGAATATGGATGAAATGCTGAAGTAATGAAAATTGTGAAGCGGAGCTACGGTTAAAAAATTGATAGATATATATTGCCCCTGCAATATGAATCTCAACGCATTTTTTTGGGTAACAAGCTGAAACCCTTTGTGCAGCTTCATTGGCGACGCTCCGTTCATCTTCATATCTTTATTCAACTTCCCCCAAACAATTACAAAAAGCAGCATCAATAAAAAAAGAAAAAATAAATTTGAATTATTCAACTGTTTTTATTTACTTTGTTTTTCAAAGTGCTTTTTATGAGTAACAATTTACAAAATCAAACGGACCAGTTGCAACACATCCGGCAAATGATGGAACAAAGCAGCCGGTTCATAAGCCTCAGTGGACTTAGTGGCATTGCTGCCGGAACATGTGCTTTGGCAGGGGCCTATTTTGCCAGTGGGGTTATCAACCGGGGTGCAGGCAGCTCCCTAAAAGAATTGGACAACCATATATACAATGGCAACCTCAATATAAGAGACTATATGGGCAATAGTCTTTTCCTGATTGCACTTTTTACTTTGATGGCAGCATTTGTTTTGTCTGCAATTTTTACCTGGCTAAGAAGCAAGAAAACCAATACGCTTATCTGGGGGAGTGCCTCCAAAAGATTGTTGATAAATGTTTGTATTCCCATGGTTGCCGGCGGTATTTATATTCTTAAATTGATAGAGCATGGCAGCTTTGGATTAATAGCACCGGGCTGTTTAATTTTTTATGGTCTTGCATTGGTAAATGGGTCCAAATACACATTGGGAGAAGTAAGGTTCCTCGGCTATGGGCAAATTATACTAGGCGTCATCAATCTTTGGTATACCGGCTATGGGCTTTACTTTTGGGCTGCTGGCTTTGGTGTACTCCATATTGTTTATGGTGCTATTATGTGGAGTAAATATGAGCGGCAATAGCCAAATTTGCTTATGTGATAATGCAGTAATTTGATAATAAGATAACGAGATAATTTACTTTCCAACCCCAGCGGGGGTTGAATATGAATAACCCAGAGTGAAACCCCGGATAACAAAAAAAACGCTTTACAAAAGCCAGCTAAATGAACCCGATACAAAATTTAAATAAAACATTCGACAACCGCATCCGCCTGGGCATTATGAGTGTCCTGATGGTGAATGTATCCATCAACTTTAACGACCTGAAAGAGCTGCTGCAAATAACAGATGGCAACCTGGCAAGCCATATAAAAGGATTGGAAGAAAGCGGTTACCTGCAAGTTCAAAAAGGCTTTATTGGTAGAAAAACCAATACCACTTATACTGCTACTAAAGTGGGAGAAAATGAATTTAAACAACACCTTGCTGCCCTCGAAAAAATGATCAACGCTACTAAATAATTTTTTTTGCAATAACACTTTGAAATACAAAGCACTTTAAAATGAACAATAAATATATAACAGCATTCATCGCCATTAGAATATGGATATTAACCGGTTTAATCTTTGGCATAGGGTGGGGGTGCTACATCTTGATATTTGAAAATGTAACGATACTGTGGACAGCTTTGCTTGCAACATTTGCAGCACTCATTGGCAGTATTCCCATACTTATCGCGGTATTTATTTGTCTGCATTTTATTAAAAAATCAACCAACAGTTTACAAAATAAATACCTGCTGCTAGTTGGAACCTGCCTCGTGGCGGAACTTCCATATGCAGCAATTGGCGGTGGTATTTTTAGCCATGAGCTTAGCAGACAATTTGGTACCAATAACTACTTCATCAGTTTTACTATTTGTTATGCCATACTTTTTGGTGCCTCGGCAATCGCCATGTCACTCATCAATAAAAGAATCATTCAATTTTTCACCACAACAAAAAACAATCAATCAATGGAACATGACAGCTTTCAGACTGACAGCAACCTGCCAGCAAGCAACCACAGCAACAACTCCAACAAAACAGTTATCAAAGGTTTGGTAACCGGTGCCCTTACACTTTTAATGCTGATACCCGCCCTCTTTGTAATGAACCTTGTAACCGAAAGGGAAGCTCGCCAAAAACAAGTAACACAGGAAATAAGCAGCAAATGGGCTGCCCCGCAAACCCTTACCGGGCCTTATTTATACCTTCCTTACAAAGTAACTGTTGCCTACAAGGATGGCAAAACAGGGGTAGTTGACAAAACCCTTTTTCTGCTGCCGGAAAACTTACAGGTGAGTGGAACCATTACACCGGAAACCAGATCAAGAAGTATCTATACTGTGTTATTGTATAAAGCTGATATAAAAAACAACGGAAATTTTCTATTGCAATTACCCAAAGATATTACCCCCTCTATGATCAATTTTTCGGAGGCAAAAGTTTGCTTTGGTATCAGGGATTTTAAAGGCATTCAGGAAAAAATCACCATCCGGTTAAATGGTACAGCCTATGAATTAGCCCCTGGGCTTCCTACTAAAGAAAGGGAAAGTATTGTATCAAATAATGGCAGTAATTTATTGCAGGAAGCTGACGTGGTAGAGAGAAGTTCAGCAGGGGAAATTGAAACTATAGGGCTTTCTTCAAACATTAATTTATCTGCTGAAGACGTTGGCAAATCCTTTTCTTTTGAAATGCCTGTAAAAATAAATGGCAGTGAGCAGTTACATTTTGTTCCACTTGCGGGCAATAGTACGTTTAGTTTAACCAGTACCTGGGCCGATCCAAAATTTGATGGCAGCAACTTACCCGCCAGTCGAAATGTGGGCGCACAAGGCTTTGCAGCCAAATGGAATTTTAATAAAGCCAACCTTCCCTTTGGCACAACCATTAAGGACTTTGATTTTAAAAAAGAACCCTTTGCCTTTGGCGTAACGATGGTGCAGCCTGCTGATCAGTACGCCAAAACCATGCGGAGCGTAAAATATGCCATCCTGTTTATCGGACTTACGTTTGCACTTTTCTTTATTATTGAGCTCCTGCAAAAAAATCCTGTGCACCCGGTACAGTATGTGTTGGTAGGATTGGCACTTGTGATCTTTTTCACCCTCTTACTTTCTATCAGTGAATTTATATTGTTTGATTTTGCGTACCTCATTGCAGCCGCTGCCACTATTTTGTTGATAACGATGTATGCAAAAAGCCATTTTAAAAGCATTAAAACTGCACTGGTATTTGCCACTGTTTTAAGTTGCTTGTACAGTTTCATTTTTGTACTAATCAGGTTGGAGGATACCGCACTGCTGGTAGGTAGTATTGGTTTATTCATTGTACTTGCTATTGTAATGTATGCAAGCAGAAAAATTCAATGGTATGGTAATGTACCTGGGAATACAACTACTGTTTTAAGTTAAGCAGGATCGCATGCGCTTAATTAAAACCCAGTTGCTAAATGCAGCAAGTTTAGGCAAAACTTGCTGCATCAGCATAACACTTTGGATTCGCTACCACTGCATTTATCAACCAACATATCTTATTATGCAAACATCTAAAGACTGGCTGCAATATTTCAGCAATAATTTGCAGCAAAAAAGAATAGACTGGTCTGTACAACCGTCCATTACCAATGAAGCATTAAAACCCATTTTAAAATCGATACAAGCCTGGCAGTTAGGAGAAACATCTGATGGCAGTAACCTCATCAATGTTTGTACCCGATACGCAAAAAAAATAAACGATCCCTGCTACATAGGTGCCATGCGTCTTTTCATTAAAGAGGAACAGAAACATGGCAATAATTTAGGTAGATATTTAGACCTCGTAGGCAAGGCAAGAATTAAAAAGAACTGGGGCGATAGCCTCTTTAGAAAAGCCCGGCATATCAACACCAGCATGCAATGGTTTACACTGGCTGTAATTACAGTAGAGAGTGCTGCTCAAATATTTTACCAGTGTCTGAAAGATGCAACAGACTGTAAACTGCTGCAACAAATATGTACTGATATTTTGATTGACGAAGCGCCCCATATTCAATTTCAGCAACAACGATTGCAAGCCATCATTAAACTACAACGCAATAGCAACAAATGGTTGTCGATAACTTTGTATAAAATGTTTTTTTATTGTACCGCTCTTGTAATATGGGTTGCCCACAAAAATGTTTTTAAAGCGGGTGATGTAAATTTTAAAAAATATAGTATGAAAATGAAAAGCAAATACGATAAAACTATCGGCCGGTTAGATGCCGGAGATATCTTGTCTGATAAGAAAGAACTGGTGCCTGTTTACTATAAAAACAAGCATGGTTTTTTTGATGCACTCTATTATTCTTTCCAGGGAATGTGCCTTTTTTTTCAGTTTGAACGAAATGGGAAAATTCAATTAGTGATAGCAGCGGCCACCATTGCAGCCGCTGCGCTTTTGGGCATCAGTGCAGCCGAGTGGATTACGGTATTGGTTTGTGTGGGTATGGTGATAGGTATGGAAATGCTTAATTCGGCATTGGAGCAATTGTGCAACAAAGTAGAATCCGGTTATGACCCTGTAATAAAAGCCGTAAAAGATATTGCCGCTGGTGCGGTGCTTTTTGCCTCAATTATTAGTATTGCCATTGGCGTAATTATTTTTTTACCAAAGCTGTTGCAGGTAGCGTAGGGTAGGGTTGGGATGAAAAAACTCTATTCAATGTAAAAGGAAGTAAGCTGTTGAGCTTTTGACGAAACATCATTTTCTTAAAAATAGGAATTAACAAAAATGAAAAAATTATCTAACATTGAAAAGATGCTGATAGCGTCGGTTGCATTTACGTTGCTGCTATTGGCTGTAAGAATTGTAGTTGCACAGCAACTGACGTATGTGTTTTATATCTGGAATCTTTTTTTAGCAACCATTCCGTTGCTGCTAAGCCGAAGGTTGCTGCACCAACAAGCCCTTACTATAAAAAGTTTTTTTTTATTGGCAGGCTGGCTGCTCTTCTTTCCGAATGCGCCTTATATTATAACTGATATTTTTCATTACGAAAGCAGGCCGCCGCTGCCCATGTGGTTCGATCTTTTATTAGTTATAAATGCAGCGTGGTGCGGTATTATGCTGGGGTTGGTTTCCTTATTGCAGGTAGAGCAATTTTTGGCAAAACACCTAAACCCATTTTGGGTAAACGGTTGTATTACCGGTAGTTTATTGCTTTGTGGTTATGGTATATACATTGGTCGTTTTTTGCGATTCAATAGTTGGGATATTATTACTAATCCTGTGGCATTATTTACCACAAGTGTGCACCGGGTTTTTAATCCATTCGAATATAAAAGCACCTGGGGCTTTACTTTACTTTTTGGTATTTCCCTGTGCCTGTTTTATTATACCATCAAGGCTTTTAATAAATACATTGGTGGTAAAGTGAACAGTTAAAACCATCGTATATAAGGCAACTGCTTGTATTTGAGGGCTTTTTTTATTTGTCTTTATTAAAATAATCTTTTCTTATTGCAATTAAATAAGAGATCATGGAAATGACGGATCGTTCATTTTAATGGATGGACAATCAGTTCTATCTATACAAAATGTAATTTTTTAGACAGTAGTTTAATAAATTTCTGCCGCTTTTTAAATATTTATGCGGAAATTACGTTGTTAGGTGTAATTATTGTTACAGTTAACCAGTAATACAGATACTAGAAAGTGTCTAATCTTAAAATAAAATCAATAAAAGTTATGTTCAACGTCTACGTTTTGGTTTGTATCGGTCGAATTAGATCTTCGCTATTTTTTCTTCTATTATTATTGTCAATTACTTCTCAAGCTCAATTTCGTAAACTGGGTGTTGTTTTTTCAGAAAACATGAAAGGTGGCACTACACTTTTTGGCAATACTTTAATGTTTAACGCCAATCCGGATGGCTCTGTAAATACAGTAGCTATGAATGGAAATAGTGTGAATGGAAATAGTTTATACGATAACGGGAATTATGGTGCTGCCATTATGCAATATGTAGATATTGATGGCAATACCGGTGAAGGTGCAGGAACAAGAAATTCATCTTCTGCTGATTTAACATTGCCGGCTGGTACCAATACAATTAAATTGGCAAGGTTATATTGGGGTGGAAGAGCACTGAAATCACAATTTAATATGGCAGATCCCCTCAATCAAAAAATTAAAATACGCAAGGGCACAGCCGGCGCTTACCAGGAATTATCAGCAGCGCAGATTGACAAATCTGTACTGGATGCCGGATTAAGTACCGAGTATAGCCGCTACCAGTGTTTCGTAGATATTACAGAATTGGTAAAGCAGGAAGGAGCTGGTACTTATACGGTGGGAAATGGCGCCTTTTCTACAGGTACCGGTGGGGATTACGGAAACTATGGTGCATGGACTATTGTAGTGGTATATGAAAATCCTCTGCTAAATTTTAATAGCATACGTGTTATTGATGGTTTTCTTGAAGTGTTTAATAATAACGCTGTAACGGTTAGTCCTATCACAATTACCGGCCTGAATATACCTCTCGAAGGAATAACTGCTGAAGAAGCGCAAATTGGATTAGTAGCATGGGAGGGAGATGCAAGGTTTAATGGGGATTTTTTTAAAGTTAATAACTTCATATTAAGCAATGCGCTTAATCAACCAAATAACCTCTGGAACGGAACAGAAACAATTAACGGGGTTCACGTTACAACAAAAAACCCCAATTATACGGATCAAATGGGTATTGATATTGATCATTTCTATGTTGGTACAGGTTATGGTATAATGCCAAAAGATAACAATTTGTCTCTTCAGTACGGCACAACACAAGATCAATATTTTAGCAGCTTAATTACAGTGGCAGTTAAAATGAAAGAATCTGACGTTAAGATTACTAAATCAGTTACCGATGCAAGCAATAATCAAATTGCAGAAACCGGTGAAACATTAACCTATAGAATTAACGGTAAAAATTATGGGGTTGGTACTACTACCTCTGTTGTTGTTACCGATTCATTGCCTTCAACAATGGTTTTTGTTCCCAATTCATTAAAAGTAAATTATTGTCCGGGTGTTACAGATGGTATAAAAACTGATGCAAGCGGCGATGACGTTGCAGACTTCAATGCATCAACTAAAACAATTAAATTCAGATTGGGTAACAGTGCAAGCAGTTTGGCCGGAGGGGCCCTTGCACCATTAGATTCATTTGAAGTGGAGTTTAAAGTAACCTTTAATCCGGTTGCAAATGGCGTTGCACCTCCTGTTATAAATGTTGCCAGGGTAACTTCAGTAACGGATGCTTTAGATAATATTATTGATGATGCAACTGTTACCATTAGTGGAGCAACAGCCCAAAGTATTACCTATACTTTTACTGGTAATGGTAACTGGAATGAAGCTGCCAACTGGGCTGATAATTTAATACCGCCTTCAACTTTACCTGTATTTAGTACTATCATTATTGATAACACTGCAGGCGGACAATGTGTATTAAATGTTCCTCAAAATATTGCAACAGGTGCAAGCTTTATTGTAAACGCAGGTAAAAATCTGGTTGTGCAGGGAAAGTTGTCAATACAGTAATGATTCCAAGCTAAAAATTGTTTTATGCATTGAATAAACCATCTTTTGTAGTTGTATATATTGGTAAAAAAAGGAGCTATTAAATTTATTTACTACAATTCCTCAGGAAATAGTAATCGTGTGAATTAGAAGAAATGCTGCCGCAAATAATGCGGCAGTTTTTTTGTCCATTTTTTCAACGTCGGTATTTTTTATATTTTCAATGCAAAAGATGTGGCCATAAATATTGCTTAATAAAAGATATAAGTTCATTTGATTGCACCGATTCAAAAATGTATCTTTTCAGGAAAAATAAAATGAAATATTTTTCAGCCGTCATTTCAATATTCCTCCTGCTCGCTTTTTCACCTGTTACAGCAACAGCAACAGATGATTATCCAACGTTGTCCATAGGTGCATTGGCGCCCGATTTTAAGCTTGCCGGAACGGATGGTAAAACGTATACACTGGCATCGTTCAGCAAAGCAAAGCTGCTGGTAATTGTTTTCACCTGCAATCATTGTCCTACTGCACAGGCTTACGAAGACAGGATTATTAAACTCAAAGCAGACTATAGTTCCAAAGGAGTTTCGGTAGTGGCGATTATGCCAAACGATCCCGATGCAGTTAGGTTAGATGAATTGGGATATAGTGATATGGGGGATACTTTTGAGGAAATGAAACTCCGGGCAAAACAAAAGAAATTTAACTTTCCTTATTTATTTGCTGGCAAATCACAAAGCGTTTCCAAAGCCTATGGCCCAACAGCCACACCGCATATTTTTATTTTTAACAGAGAAAGAAAACTCTGTTACCAGGGCAGGATTGATGATGTAGAAAATCCTTTAAAGACCCCTAATAATTTTGATGCTATAAATGTATTAGAAGCCTTACTCGGCAACAAGGAAGTTGCAGTTAAAACTACGAAAGTTTTTGGCTGTTCAGTTAAATGGGCATCTAAAGAAAATACTGTGAAAGAGTACGAAGAAATGTGGGCGAAAGAACCTGTTGATGTTACATTAATTGATGAAACAGGCGTAAGAGATTTATTAAAAAATAATTCAGATAAAATACGGCTGATTAATATATGGGCTACCTGGTGCGGACCATGTGGAGCCGAGTTTGCAGATTTTGTCAATATGAACAGGATGTTCCGGGCAAGAGATTTTGAGTTTATAAGTATCAGTGCAGATGATCCAATTAAAAAGGATAAAGTTTTAAAGTTTTTAAAGGGCAAGCAAGCCTCCAATAAAAATTTTCTGTTTAGTACAGATGACAAATATAAACTGATAGAAGCCGTTGACCCAAAGTGGCAGGGTGCATTACCCTACACAATACTTGTAGAGCCGGGAGGTAAAATTGTATATGCAAAACAAGGGCAGATTAATGTAGCTGAGATGAAAAAAAATATAGTTGAAAATAAAATGATTGGAAGGTATTATTAGTTTTCTTTTATCATTTTTTACCATCGAATATGCTGGTTAATAAATTGAATTAACCCATCTGCCAGCAATTGTTGCTCTGCTGTTTTCGGGTGCCCGGGTGTGTTTTTGCAGGGAGCAAAATAAGTATAGATTTTTTTGTCGTGTAAAAATGATACTGCTTTTTTAACATATCCTGGCCAGGGTGATCCGCTCCTGGTGATATCCATATTACCCAACATGCAAATAATATTTGCTTTGGGATATTTCTTTCTCACACTAACTACAAAACGTTTATAGGCATTGATAAGGAATGCAGCTGTGGGAGGCTTGTTTCCAAACCTAGCTTTAAATTGTTCATGGCCCGGCATTGTGGTTAGCCAGGCGTCGTTTTGAAATAAATTGATTACCACCAGGTCTGGAATGAATTTTGAAAAATCCCATTTACTATTGGGATCAAGCGGCTCAAGGCGGTCATACATTTCAGGCATTATCAGGGGCGCCCAGCTAATAGTGATTCCAATACCACTTTTTGCTGTGGCGTGCATTTGCGCATTAAAATGCCTTGCTGTAATGGCTGCGTATGCATCATAACAATTTTCAAAATATCCAACAGGTGAATCATTCACGGAATCTTCTATTGCATAGCCGCAGGTGATGGAGTTTCCGAAAAATTCAATCTTTCTTTTGGGAAGTTTAGGTGGGGACAGTAATTGTGTTGTATTAGCCATTTCAAATCCGTAGAACCAGGTTTTTCCTTTATCCCATTCTGTTCGCTTAAATACCTGTAGCGAATGGTTCCCATTGGATAAGCCAGCCGCCAGCAGGTATGTTTTTTGAATGGTATCAAAACGGAGTTTTGATATTATTTTACCGTCAATAAGTATGTTGTAATAATTGGCCGTATCAGCGTCTTTAAACCGGCCGGAAATTTGGGTGCCCTTAAAATTAATTCGTACCGAAGTGCCCGGCCAGTGTAGCGCTGCAGCGTTTTTTGAAAAGGCAAGTCTTCCCTCGTAAGAAATATGTTTATCCCGGAAGGAAATAAATTTTTGTGAAAAAACAGGGGTACTACAAATTCCAAAAATTGCAAGCAGGATACATTTAAATGGATTCATTAAAAGCGATTAAATTGAAAGTCAAAAATCAAAAGGTAAAAGTCAAAAGGCAAAAGGAAAAAAAGCAAAGCTAGCTGGTGTACAACTGGTACATTTACTTATAAGGTCGTTCATTTCGCCATGCAATTTAATTTAGTTGCCTAAAATGGTTTCAATCTTTTGTAGTTCCTCCTGTGTGTAATCTATTTGATGCAGGCTATCCAGGTTATTATCTAATTGCTGAACGGAACTTGCACCAATTAAGACCGTTGTAACCCGCTTATCTTTCATCAGCCAGGTAATAGCCATTTGCGCAAGTGATTGATTGCGTTGTTTTGCAATTTCATTCAATGCTTTTATTTGTTCCAATCTTTCGGGCGTAATGTCTGTTGCCCTTAGTGAACCATCGTTTTTTGACGCCCTTGAATTTTCGGGAATACCCTTTAAATATTTATCGGTGAGCATGCCCTGCGCCAGTGGCGAAAACGGAATACAGCCAACACCCATTTCTTCCAGTACATCCAGCAGGCCATCTTCTACCCATCTTTCAAACATTGAATATTTGGGTTGGTGAATTACACACGGCGTACCCAGTTCCCTTAAAATGCCGATGGCTTTCCTGGCCTCAGGTGCTTTGTAGTTGGAGATGCCTGCATACAACGCACGACCACTTTTTACAGCGGTATGCAATGCCATCATGGTTTCTTCAAGCGGCGTATTCGGGTCAGGACGATGAGAGTAAAATATATCTACATAGTCTAATTGCATGCGCTTTAAACTTTGATCCAGGCTGGATAAAAGGTATTTCCGGGAACCCCAGTCGCCGTATGGGCCATCCCACATCGTATAACCCGCTTTGCTGGAAATAATTAATTCGTCACGCAGGAAACCAGGGAAATCCTTTTTAAGAATTGTTCCAAAATTTTCCTCTGCAGATCCCGGCACCGGGCCATAGTTATTTGCCAGGTCAAAATGGGTGATGCCCCTGTCGAATGCCCTGCGGATAATGCTACGGCCGTTTTCAAAATTATCTACTGATCCAAAATTTTGCCAGAGTCCCAATGAAATTGCTGGTAATAAAAGGCCGCTGTTACCGCAACGTTTATAAGGAATTTCTTTATACCTGTTTGATGATGGGGTGTATTGCATATCGGTTTTTTAAATGAGTTTATAAATTGTTTTATGAATGTTAGATAGTTGGTAAAGATACTTTGTTTGCTACCTGTTTTATTGGTTGTTGCTCACTTTTCCATCAAATAAAATTTATCTGCTAAGTGGTTCAATGTTTCATAATAAAAAAATACTTCACCAGTAAAACCATATTTTCTGTTGAGTGATATCATTTGATTGGTAAGTTCTCTTGAGCTTTGATATCCGTCGCCTAAAGACGTTAACAAGCCGGGAAATACTTTGTACTTGAGGTTTGATGGAACCTGCTCATCCAGTTCTTCTAAAAACTTTTGTACGGAAGGATTTATACTGGTTCACTAATAAAAACCATTTTCTGTAAAAGTTCACTCTTGTTATTGCGACCTGCCCTCTAAGTCAATTTTTTCCGTTATCGCTGGATACATTTTGTACAGGATTATTAAAAAAAGTACAAGTTAGAATGGCATGCAACCATTTATTTTTTTTCTTGTCATCCGAAAAAACTACAATCATGCGCTCATTAGTTTATCTGTTATGCCTGGGTATTATTTTTCTTTCCAGCACCAAACAACCAATAAATAGCGGAGGAGACCGGAATATTAGTAGCGATAATTAGGCCTTCATCTTTTTTACATTGTCTTTGTTAAATGGCTGGCTATTTAGCACAAATGAAAATTTACTACCTGCACCAAATTCGCTTTTTACATTGATTGTTCCTCCCTGTGCTTCTATAAATTCTTTACTGATGCTTAAACCCAATCCGGTACCTTCGTTTTTTGTGCCGGGTATTCGGAAATAACGGTTAAATATTTTGTCAACGTATTGCGGTGATATGCCTTGTCCGGTGTCGGTGACCGTAAAATTTATTTTGTCATTTTCAGTTTTCACATCAATATCTATAATTGAGTTGTCATACGAATATCGGATAGCGTTAGAAAGCAAATTGGTGAGTACCCACGAAGTTTTATCAGTATCGGCTAGCACTTTTGGCAAATGATCCAGGGCATTTATTTTAAATTTAATTTGCTTTTGTTCTGCTGCTGATTTATTCGCATTAACCGCATAATCAACAATTTCTCTTGCATCCGATGCTATTATATTCATTTGAACAGCACCGCTTTCTACCTGTGTCATATTAAGTAACTCACCGGTAATTTTTAATAATCTTCCTGCATCTTCTTTAATACTTTCAACAAGGCTTTCCTGTTCAGTATTTAATTCACCCACCTGCTTGTTTTCCAATAATTGTAAACTCATTTTTATAGACGAAATAGGTGTTTTTAATTCATGCGATACGGTGGCTATAAAATTTGTTTTTGCAAAATCCAGTTCCTTATAGGGAGTAATGTTTTGCAACAAGATTACTGTGCCAATTTGTTTTTCTTGTTTTTCGCCGGTAGGTATAATATTGATGTGGATGATTTCTTTTTTAAAATAACTTTCTTTATTATCAGCATAAATTTTTATTGGTTTGTTATCATTTACACGCTGATCATTACTAAATAAATCCTGTGCCAGCGATCGTACCAAATCATTATTCATAGCGACATCCTGCACAAACTTTCCTATTACATTTTCCTGTTGTAATCCGGCTATTTTGAGTGCCATATCATTCATAAAGATGAATTTTCTTCTTTCATCCAGCCCAATTACCGGATCAGACATATTGTTCACAAGCGTTTCAATCCGCTTCTTTTCCATCATCAGTTTTTCAATATTGCTGGTTTTATATTCTTCCAGTTTTTGCGCCATGGTATTAAAGGCATCTGCCAGTTCACCAAACTCATTATGCTTTTCAAAATGTACCCGTTCTTTATAATTTTGTGCTGCAATGGCTTTAATACTTTCCGTTAATTCTTTTACCGGGTTGCCAACATTACCCGGCAGGTTTATCAATAATGTAAATGCAATAAGGAAGCAAATGGTTCCAACCAGTACAATCCAAAAAATGGCCTTATCTGCTGTTTGCTGTGCAATAGTACTTTTGCGGTGTATGGCCTGCATATTCACCAGCATAATATTGGTAATGTCAAAATTGATGCTGTTGACCAACGAAGTATCTGATGGACTTTTTTCAAGTTTTTCAAAATGAGCTGTCAGTTGTTCCGTAAATTCTTTTTCTCCCGGTTCAGTAATATTTTGTTGTTGCTTTTTTAAATTAATTTCAAAAGATGACTTGTCATCATTTGCGGTAAAGCTGCCGTTTACTGCAATCAGCATCTGCCGGGAGTAATCTAATGTATTGTAATTTGCTACTAAAATATTTTTAGTATCGCCGGATAATTTATTTACAAAAACGCTGCTTAGTATTGTTAGCAGTGCAATCATGGCAAACAACAACCCTATGCCCAATATCAATTTAGATTTTATTTTCATCAGCTTAAAATTACAAGGTCAATATTATTTTTAGATAGTTTATTCAGCAATTGACTGAAAACGTTAGAAGCTAAAATTACTTTTAGTAAACTTACATGTGGTTTACCAATGCAGATAGTAGTGATGTTCCGTTCCTCACATTGCTCAATAATGGCTTTAGCAATATGACTATTCTCTACTTTAATAATTTTTGCACCTAACTCTGTTGCCAGTTTAAAATTATTGATCAAATGGCGTTGTTTATCAAGCGCAATTTTATCGGCACTTTCAGCAGGTACCTGCACATACAACACATACCAGTTGCTATGATAATAATTGGCCAGCCTGGCTGTTTTCCTGATAACAGTTTTTGCAGTAGCTTCATTACTGCTAATGCAGGCCATAAACCGTTCATGCTTTTTGGCGTATTCTTTTGTAACTTCTGTTTCTACTTTTCGTTCTACCTGGCCGGCTACCTCTTTTAATGCCATTTCTCTCAGTTGCAAAATATGTTCGCTCTTAAAAAAGTTTTTTAATGCAATTTCAATCTTTTCTGCTTTGTATATTTTTCCTTCTTTCAGGCGGCTTATTAATTCATCGGCAGTAAGGTCAATATTCACCACTTCATCGGCAACTGCCAATACTTTATCCGGTATTCGTTCGGTAACTTCTATACCGGTAATTTTTTTTACCTCTTCATTCAGGCTTTCAATATGCTGGATATTTACGGCACTTATTACATTGATACCAGCCTCTAAAATTTCCATTACATCTTGCCAGCGTTTTTCATTTTTACTGCCCTCTATATTGGTATGTGCCAGTTCGTCCACTATTACCACTTCGGGTCTTAAACTAATTACCGCAGGTACGTCTAATTCTTCCAATTCTTTACCCTTATAAAAAAGCTTTCTCCGGGGTATTACAGAAAGCCCTTCTAATAAAGCATGCGTTTCTTCCCGGTTGTGGGTTTCTATATATCCAATCTTTACGTCAATTCCGTTTCTGATTAATGCGTGAGCCTCCTGCAACATGCGGAAAGTTTTGCCTACACCGGCACTCATGCCAATGTATATTTTAAATTTTCCCCGTCTTGATTTTTTTATCAGATCGAGAAAATGCTGAACTGTTTGGTCTTTATCTGGCATAATGCTTATTTATTCAAAGCGTCTTTTTAATGATAAGTTTTTTACCGGCGACACTATTAGCGGATATTTTTTTTCTACCCAAACATTACTTTGCTCCAAACCAAAATTTTCGTCTTCTGTTAAAGCTATTTTTTTCAATTTGTAATAGAAAACAAGCAACAGGTTTTTCCATACTGTCAGGCTGTTTTCATTCGACAAAAGCCCCGTTTATTTATGTGGCTGCCTGTTATGTTGTTGATTTATTTATTTTTTACCCGGCATTAAAATGAAATTGCTATTGCTGTAGTTATAAAGAAATTGTTGTTTACCGGCTGTCCGTTTTTTTGAAAGGTTTTGTCTTTTCCAGAAAAGCCACGGCCTTCTATTCGCCACATTACATTGTCACGAATAAGGCAATCATAATTTAAAGAGTATCCCCATGTTTTAAAACCATTGGGTGTTCCCGTACTTATAATAACGCCGCTTACATCGCTGTAATATTCTGCCCTCATGGCAATATTGTTTTTTGCATTGGGGCTTATTTTCAAAATTACAACAGGAGAATACCATGTATTATACTTACTGCTGCCTTTTGCTTTTTGCTCTGTACCAATATCAAAACCAGTGGTAAGTGCTAATTTATCTGTTAGCTGAAAGATGCCATAAAAATTATGAAAATAACGCATTTGGCGCACACTGTCGGGCTTATCGTTACCAATAAATGAACTGCTGTTGAGCGTAATTTTTGCGTTGGGTTTATAGGTGAGCTGGTGACCAAATGCAGGTATGTTGTTTCCATCTACTCTCTGTATTCGTTGCCAGCCATTTAGTAATAAGCCACTGATAAACCATTTGCCATCATCAGTTGTGTAAGATATTTTAGCGCCAGTTTCAAAGTAAGGAGAATTGTCGGCCAATATACTTCTTGTAAGGTTCCAGCAATCTTTTCCGATGGCACTTTCAAAACCAATGTGAGATGAAAAAAGACCTGCATCAATCCAAAGATTTTTTTTCTTTGAAATTTTCACCCCTGCATTGGCCTCCAAAATATTTTTTAACACACCGGGTTCCGCGGCAAGATTTGCGTTAGTGTAAGTGCCTGACATTAATGCCAGGTTTGCTCGTACATTTTCTTTTTGATATGCTGCTTTTATAAATCCCAGATTAAGGTTTACTTCATTGTGCCTGTTGTAAGCATACACAAAAGACGGTCGATTGTGATTTGAAGGTTTTCCAAAATCATAAGTATAATAAGTTTCAATATAACCACTAAAAGTTAAGGGAGAGACGGTGGTATCTGTTTGAGAAAATCCTTTAGCGGCTATTAATATTAGTGCTATAAATATTTTAGTTTTCATTTTTTTGTTTTAATTATTGTAAAGTAACATTGGATTTCAACACATTTTACTTTTCTGTTCTTTTTAAACCAATAAAGTATTTTTATATTTTTAAAATTGTTAATTGCGTAAAATCTCTTTGGTACTATCTTTAATTGTTACAGTTCTTGTAGCATCAATATTAGCTGCCTGTGCAGAAATGGCAGAATGAAGGATGCCGCTATTTTCATTTATTTTGTTTTAAATTTGATAAAATATTTTTATGGATGCAGTATTTAAAGTACCCGCTTCAGAATTTAATGAAGAACTTTTTAAAAAAATAATTGCTTTGGTTAAAGGGACAAATTCGGACATTACCATTGCAGTAAAAGATAAAACTGACGTCGTTGTACATTCTGAAACCAACGAGCAGTTTTTTAAAAAACTAAATAAATCTGTTGAAGATGTTGAACAGGGAAAAGGAGTAACATTTACTATGAAAGAATTAAATGAGTTTATTTCAAAATAACTTCTACCATGAGGAATGTTCAATTTTCTCCCAGTGCTGTAGAGGAACTTCGAAAATTTAAGCGTGGTAATCAAAATCTTGCTTTTAAAGTTCTTGAACTTATTATTCATATTCAACACAATTCTTTCACAGGTTTGGGAAAACCTGAAGGCCTTAAAGGGAATTATCAGGGTTATTGGTCGAGAAGAATTAATGATGAACATCGCTTGATTTATACTGTAACTGATGAATTGATTATTATACACTCCTGTTTTGGACATTATTAAATCAAAAAAATTCAAATTCAATCTCCTTTACCGCAATAAAAAAAACTATCAGCTCTTTTCAATGCATCGATCTCTAATTTTCTTTTTAGTATGGTGCTAGTACTAATTGGTTTGTGCAAAATGAACAGCTTTAAAAATATTAGCTTGTATCAAAAACATTTTAATTTATCCAATTATCAAAAATTATTTCAATTTATCCAGTTCAATATTTAATTTCAACACATTCACTTTTGCAGGACCAAACAAGCCGAGTAATGGTTTTTCTGTTTGCTGATTTACCAGGCTGATTAATTTTGATTCGTCCAACTTGCGAATAAGGGCAATTCTTTTTATTTGTATGGTAGCACCGGCAGGCGATAAATCAGGATCAAGTCCACTACCCGATGCAGTTACCAGTTCCGCAGGTATTTCTTCTTTTTTAGCAGCAGGATTATGCACTAAAAAACTATCAATTCTGCCCTGAACCTGTTTTAAATATTCGGGATTAGCCGCACCTTTATTAGATCCTGCCGAACCTGCTGCGTTGTAATCTACCGCAGATGGCCTGCCCCAGAAATATTTATCTTCTGTAAACTTTTGGCCAATATTGGCGTATCCAACCACCTTGCCATTCACTGATACCGTTTCGCCCTTTCCGCTGCCTGGAGCAAATTTTGCTATACCTGCAATAAGTAAAGGATAAAGAACCGCACATAAAATGATAAAGACCATGGTAAGTTTTATAGAAGGCCAAACATATTTTTTCATGATTGTAAATTTAATTTTTTAAATAAATAATGCTACTACAAGGTCAAGGAGTTTGATGCCGATAAAAGGCACAATTATTCCCCCTAACCCATAAATTATAAGATTTCTTCTAAGCAGTGCGACGGCACCAATTGGCTTGTAAGCAACGCCTTTTAAAGCCAGTGGTATAAGCATGGGAATAATGATAGCATTGAAAATAACTGCAGATAAAATAGCGCTCTCCGGGCTGTGCAATTGCATGATATTGAGTGCTTGCAAAGCAGGGATAGAAGTAATAAATAAAGCTGGCACGATGGCAAAATATTTTGCTACGTCATTGGCAATGGAGAAGGTGGTAAGTGTACCCCTGGTCATTAAAAGTTGTTTACCTATCTCTACTATTTCTATCAGCTTTGTGGGATCATTATCGAGGTCAACCATGTTACCGGCTTCTTTTGCAGCAGCAGTTCCGCTGTTCATAGCCACACCTACATCGGCCTGTGCAAGGGCGGGTGCATCGTTGGTGCCATCACCCATCATGGCTACCAGCCTACCTTCACTCTGCTCTTTTTTAATGTAATTCATTTTATCTTCCGGCTTTGCTTCTGCAATAAAATCATCCACACCTGCTTTTTCTGCAATAAATTTTGCTGTTAGAGGATTATCACCTGTTACCATTACGGTTTTAATACCCATTTTTCTAAGACGTTCAAAACGTTCGCTGATGCCTGGTTTAATAATATCCTGCAACTCTATTACACCCAATATTTTATCATTTTCTGCCACAACTAAAGGAGTACCTCCATTGCTTGAAATGAGTTTTACCCGTTCAGCAGTTTCGGCTGGAAATATATTACCAGCTTTCTCAGCTAAATTGCGAATAGCATCAGAAGCACCTTTCCTTATTTTTATTTGTTCATAATCAATTCCGGAATTTCTTGTTTCCGCAGTGAATTTAATAAACCGTGGGTTTTGTATTTCGTAACTTAAGGGATTGATGCCTGCCAGTTCAATAATTGATTTTCCTTCCGGTGTTTCATCAGCCATAGAACTTAACACGGTACATTTAATAAAATGTTTTTCATCCACTCCATCGGCTGGATAAAAATTTGTTGCTTTTCTGTTGCCTATTGTAATGGTTCCTGTTTTATCTAACAACAAAACATCAATATCACCAGCAGTTTCTACTGCCTTACCACTTTTGGTAATTACGTTTGCTCTTAATGCCCTATCCATGCCTGCTATGCCAATGGCACTCAGTAAACCGCCAATTGTTGTTGGAATTAAGCACACATATAAAGAAACAAAAGCACCAATGGTAATAGGCGTATTTGCATAATCTGCAAATGGTTTTAGTGTTACGCAAACGATCAGAAAAATGATTGTAAAACTTGCCAGCAAAATGGTGAGTGCTATTTCGTTGGGTGTTTTTTGCCTGGATGCACCTTCTACCAGTGCAATCATTTTATCTAAAAAGCTTTCGCCCGGTTCGGTGGTTACCCTTACCTCAATTTTATCAGATAAAACTTTGGTGCCGCCGGTAACGGAGCTTTTATCGCCACCGGATTCTCTTATCACCGGGGCACTTTCACCTGTAATAGCACTTTCATCTATGGTAGCAATTCCTTTAATAATTTCACCATCCATGGGAATCATGTCACCAGCTTCGCAAAGAAAATGATCGCCTTTTCTCAGTTCAGAAGAAGGGACAATCTTCATTTCATTCACATACATTTCACCCACCGGAAATATTTTTTTTGCAGGTGTGTCCTCTCTTGTTTTACGAAGGCTGTTTGCCTGTGCTTTTCCTCTTGCTTCGGCAATAGCTTCGGCAAAATTGGCAAACAATACGGTAATAAATAAAACTCCAAAAATAATGAGATTATACGCCAGCGATCCCTGGGAAGTTTCTCCAGCGGCTATCCAGATACAAACCCCTAACATAATGATGGTACCAATATAAACGGTAAACATCACCGGGTTTTTTAACATGACCGCTGGTTTTAGTTTTACAAAAGACTGTTTCAATGCTTGTGATACCAGGGAGCCTTCAAACAATTTGGTATTTTTTTTATGAATTGACATTATAATTTAATTTTATGTTGATCTTTTTAATTATTGTAAAATAATTGCTACTCTATTTCATACCAAAATATTCTGCTATTGGCCCAAGTACCAAGGGAGGGAAATAAGACAATGCGGTTAAAATGATGATGATTGTAAAAGTCAAAATTCCAAAAGTGAGTGAGTCCACTTTTAAAGTGCCGGCAGATTCAGGTATAAATTTTTTCTTTGCCAACAAGCCGATAATGGCTATCGGGCCAATAATAGGAATAAACCTGCCCAATAATAATACAAACCCTGTGGTTACATTCCAAAAAATATTATTATCTCCCAGTCCTTCAAATCCACTTCCATTATTTGCATTGGATGAAGTAAACTCGTAAAACATTTCAGAAAATCCGTGATTACCCGGGTTGTTTAACCAATTAGCCGGTTGTACTGCCCAATCGGCATTGCCGTGGTTTACAAAATAATATGCAGCCAATGCAGTACCGCCTTTTATTAAAAAGGCTGACAACAAGGTTACTAATGCGGCAATCTTTACTTCCCTTGCCTCTACTTTATGGCCCAAAAATTCGGGGGTGCGCCCAACCATCAGGCCTCCTATAAATACTGCTATTATGATGTAAATAAAATAGTTGAGAATGCCAACACCGCATCCGCCGTAAAATGCATTAATTAGCATACCCAGCATTTGCATCATGCCCGATAAAGGCATAGAACTATCGTGCATGCTATTTACCGAACCGGTGGAAATAATAGTGGTAATTATACTCCAGTAACCAGATGCGGCAGGGCCAAACCGCACTTCTTTTCCTTCCATTGCGCCTGTAGCCTGCATAATACCCATTTTGGCAATTGCAGTACTGCCTTGCATTTCCCAATATATGGTAGGTATAACGAGGAATAACATTCCCACCGTCATAATACCAAAAATAACATAAGCAAATTTTTTGCGCTTGATATAAAACCCGAAAGCAAAAAGCATTGCCATAGGAATTAATACCTGTGCCACCAACTCTACCATATTAGTAAAGTAATTTGGGTTCTCCAGTGGGTGAGCGGAGTTAGCACCAAACCAGCCACCACCATTGGTACCAAGGTGTTTTATAGCAATCATACCAGCTGCAGGCCCACGGCTAACTTTAACGGTATCTCCCTGTAAAGTGACTATACTATCTTTACCATCAAAGCTTGCAGGTGTGCCATTAAAAGCCATTATTACTGCCATTATAATACACAGCGGCAACAATATCCTGGTGATAGATTTAGTAAAAATTTCCCAGAAGTTACCCAGGTTATCGGTGGTTTTATGTTTTAATCCATTGAATAAGGCTACTGCACACGCAATGCCCGTTGCTGCACTTACAAACTGTAGAAAAGTAATTACAAATAATTGGGTTAAATAAGTGACACCGCTTTCGCCTGAATAGTGCTGCAGATTACAGTTAACCAAAAAACTGATAGCAGTATTGAAACTGAGGTCAGGCGTCATGTTGGGGTTCCCATCCGGGTTTAAAGGAAGATGAGCCTGGTTGAGTAAAAGGAAAAAAGCATAAAAAAGCCAGAGCATATTGATGGCCAACATGGATTTTAAAAACTCTTTCCAGTTCATACCTTTATTAGGATCAATACCGCTGATGCGATAAATTAATCGTTCAACCGGATACATAAAATCGGTAATTGTTTTTTCGCCGGCAAACATTTTTGCTATGTATTTTCCTAGAGGAAAAGCGAGCAACACGGTGATGACAAAGGTTACCATTACGCCAATTAATTCTGTGTTCATTTTTTGGGGCTTTAAAAATTAAAACTTTTCTGGTTTAACTAAAACGTATAACAGGTAAGCAAATACCAGTATAGAAATAATGAAGAGGATTGTTATCATAATGGTTACATTTTTTCGAAAAAGTCGATGGTTTTAAAAAAGATGACAAAGCAAATAATCATTGCCAGAATTAAAAGAATGGAGTGGAGCATTTTGTTGTATTTAATTTTATTGATTGATTTTAGTATAATGCCAAATTTCATTCCTATTAAACATTAATTCATTTAAGATATTAGTAATGAGATATTTATAAAAAAAATAAAAATTTATGGCAATAAAAAACCCTTTCATTTTGAAAGGGTAAGACTGTTGTTTTGAAAGGGTTAATTAATTTTGTATTCATCCAGCTTGCGATACAATGTGGTGAGAGCTATATTCAATAAACGGGACGCCTCGGTTTTGTTACCATTTGTATAGTTCAATACTTTTTGAATATGTATTTTTTCGGCACTTGCAAGGTCAAAAGCTGATAATGTTTTTCCTTTCGTGTTGGTAAATTGGTAATGCTGTAATTCAACGGGTAAACTTTCAATGGTCAACTCTGCGGCATCGCTTAGGATAACGCTTCGCTCAATAACATTTTTTAATTCACGGATATTTCCTTTCCACGGATGCTGTTTCAGTGCATCGAGATAGGTGTTTGAAATTGATAGAATTTTTTTATTGATCTTATTTGCAAAAAGTTTTAAAAAATTAGCGGCCAGTTCTTCAATGTCAATAACCCTTTCTCTTAATGCCGGCAAAGCAATTTGAAATACTGAAATGCGATAAAACAGATCTTCCCGGAAATTGCCCACTTGAATTTCTTTTTCTAAATCCCTGTTGGTCGCTGCAATAATACGAACATCGATTTTTGTTGTTTTACTGTCACCCACTTTTAATAATTCGTCGGTTTCTAAAACCCTTAATAATTTGGCTTGCAGTTCTAAAGGCATTTCGCCCATTTCATCTAAAAAAACAGTTCCTTTATTGGCTTCTTCAAAAATACCTTTGGTGTCTTTTATCGCACCGGTAAATGCTCCTGCTTTATGGCCAAACAATTCATTCTCTAACAATTCTTTGCTAAAGGCAGAACAATTAACGGCGACAAAATTTTGTTTGCTTCGGTTGCTGTTATTATGAATGGCTTGTGCAAATACTTCCTTGCCGGTACCTGTTTCGCCGGTAAGCAAAACCGTTGCGTCTGTTGAGGCTACTTTTTTTGCAGCTTCAATTGCTGCTTTAATATTTTTTGATTTACCAATGATGTTTTCAAATGAGTGTTTGTTGCCTAATTGCTTTTCTAATTGCAAAACCCTTTTTGCCAATGCGGCTTTTTCTGTTGCCTTATAGAGCAAAGGAATTATTCTATTGTTATCATCGCCTTTAGTGATATAATCAAAGGCCCCGTTTTTAATGGCCTGTACGCCATCAGGAATATTTCCGTAAGCAGTAAGCAAAATAATTTCTGTTAAAGGATATTTATTTTTTATGGTTTTTGCTAATTCCACGCCATTGCCATCAGGCAATTTAACATCGCAAATCACTACGTCAACGTTTGTCGTTTCAAGCTTTTGTAACCCTTTTTTACCATCTCCCGCCTGCAATACTTCAAAGCCCTCCAGGCTGATTATTTTGGAAAGAAGGGTTCTAAGTTTTTCCTCGTCGTCTATGATTAGTACTTTGTTCAAGAGTAAAAGTTTTAAGCTACAAATGTAAAGCAGAATAATCTGCTGCTGTATGTCTGTCATGAAAATATAGTAATCCGTTGGCTATTTTTAGCTCGTTTCTACTGATATGTTAAGTTGAAATTGGTAGGACCAGTCAGATAAAATGGGTGGGAAGAAGGTTGGCACTTCCAGCGCTCTGCCAGGTTAAAAGCCTTTGTGGGCTGGCGTTTGTAAATACTGACCTGTACCAAATAATATCGGCTTTCGACTAACTTTAAAATCGAATCGGTATCATTAATCAGGTGCTGGTGCGGTAGGGTAACAGTAAAGATTTTTAATTTTACTTTGCGGATTTATTTATTTATTTTTTTGGGTTGAAAGCTTTTTGATAGTTAAGGCTTAATAATTATATCAATTGTTTACTCAACTAATTGTGACTCCAAAAGTGATTGATTGGCCAAGTCCTTATTCATGAATTGAAAACTGATTTCATTTAATTCATTTTTGGCTAACTCAAGTGCTGCTGAAAACTCGGGATGGTTAGTAAGAGCAACGCCTTGTAATTGCTGGTAATATTTTATCCCGCTGAGCAGGTTATTTAAATATTCCTGGTAGTATTTATTATTTTTCTTATCTGGTTCTTTACCTGCATCTGCTGCCAGTTTTTCTTTCAGGTAGTTTATATAGAGGCGTAATTCTGCGATAAACATGTGCGGCCTGTGTTTGTGTTTAACAATATTTGTACGGCCATAAATATGGTCAGTCATTGTTTGGAGCGATACCACTTTGTTGAAATAAACAATATTAGGTCCCGGGCAAATGGTAACAGCTTCCTGTCTTTTTACAAAAGGCACCTGGTATACTTTGGAAGCAGCATTACTTAATCCAACGCATAAACATTCTTTATCCAATACTGTACTTAATTGTTTTTGATAATCTTCCGGGCTAAGTTGTAGCGCTTTTAGATGTGCAATTTTTAATTGTTGGTATTTGTGTGATGCGGTGCAGATGGGCGCTTCGGTAAATTCTGTATTAAATGCCAGGTGCTTTTCGGTACAGGGGCTGCCGGGTTTTCCTTTTTTAATTCGTTCTTGTTTTTCTATGTCGGCAGAGGTTCCTTTTAGGTAATGAAATCGTACACCTAAGGGAGAATTATTGCTTAGCACGAGGTCGTTTTTGCCGGCTTTGCACAGCAAATCCAACGTATTATCATCAACAGTGGTCGCTTCGGGTACAACCAAAAACGGCGTTCCCCAACCGGTACTGCTAATGCCGTAATGCTCATGTAAAAAAATGTCTTCTTCGTAAGTGCCGATGCCTCCCTGTGCTGTTATTTTAACAGGATGCGGTTCATTAAAACCACTGCGACCTTTTGCCTTGATAGCATTGTTATATACCTCAAATATGGTGGCAACCAGTTCTTCTTTTTTTGTTTTAAATTCTTCCATTATCGGCCCCATCAGGTAACCATCTGTTGCAAATGCATGTCCGCCACAATTCAATCCCGATTCAATCCTGAATTCGCTTACCCAAATACCTTTTTTTGCAAGGTATTTACCTTGTATAATTGCCGAGCGATAATCACTTACTTTTATTACTATTTTCTTTTTAAAAGATCCCAGTTCATCGGCATCAAACGCATCACATTTTTCCAGGTAGTTGTATAGCCGGGGGTTCATACCGGCAGAAAAAATAACAGACGAATTGGTAAGATCACTTTGTATGTATCCTCTTAATGCAGTCACCGCTTCTGAACCATCTTCAATTATTGCTCCGGCTTCATTTTGTTTATCGCTATCAATTTTGGTCATGATATTTACATCAATACTTCCGGGTATAAGCTGTGTGCGTAAATAGGTTGCCACTTCTTGTTTCTCCATGTTATTGGGTGTATCCATCATGTGATGGTACAACTGTTTTAACTTACTGTCATCCGGCAGCATCTCAAAATATTTTACAATTTCAGAACCTGTTTCAAATGCAGATTGTTTGATCTTTTCCATTTGAGCCTGTACGATTGTATTTACCAGGTTCAAGTAATCTGTAATTCTTTTGGCACGGTAGTCTCCTTCATTTTTAGGGATAGGATGATACACCTGTTGGATAGTTGGATAATAATAGCTTCTCATCATCTCTATTAATCCATCTTCAACAATAGAAATAACAGAGGCAATTCCAAAGCGAGCCACTTTAATGGGGGAGTCAATTGTATAAGCCAATCCCATAACAGGGATGTGAAATTTATGTTGGGGATATTGATTCATGCTTTAATATAATTTACCATGGTTGGTTTAAAAAATAGTTGAAACAGTAATAACCTTCTGCTGTTTGAAGTGATAAAGGTACAGCAAAAATATTAAAAGACTAAATTGTCCTTAATTAGTAAAGCGATTTTTAATGAGTTACCTAAAGCGTGTTCATAGCAGCTTAGCCTATTAATTGGTGCTGCTAACGGTTTTGCTGATTTAGTAAATTTTTAAGCTGCCCGGTTGCAGTGTATTGTATGATATACATCAATAGCGGCAATGATTGTTATCAACTTGTTTGGTTGAATGATAAATACTTTTGTGTCGCTAATTTTTTTTATGGTAATTACAAATCATCTTCTCGATAAATACAATGTTTCCGTTCCACGGTACACCAGCTACCCAACCGTTCCGTTCTGGGACGAAACCATTAACAAGCAGCAGTGGAAGCGTGCTTTTCAACAACAGTTTATACATAAAAACAGCGTTGATGGAGTAAGTTTATACCTCCATCTTCCTTTTTGCGAATCGTTGTGTACCTATTGTGGCTGCAATAAAAAAATTACCAGCAACCATAGAGTTGAGGAGGAATACATCGAAACTATTTTGAAAGAATGGGCTATTTACAGGTCGTTGATGACAGAGGCTCCCATCATACGTGAATTGCACCTGGGCGGCGGTACTCCCACTTTTTTCTCGCCCGAAAATCTTACCAAATTACTGAAAGGTATTTTTAGTACTGCCGTTATTCATCCCCTGCATGAGTTTAGTTTTGAAGGTCATCCCAACAATACAACAAGGGAGCATTTGCAGGCTTTGTATCAGCTGGGATTTAAAAGAGTGAGTTATGGCGTGCAGGACAATGACCCGGAAGTGCAACGGGTAATCAACCGAATTCAGCCGGTAGAAAATGTTCAACTGGTCACCAATATTGCTAGGCAAATTGGTTATCAATCTGTAAATTTTGATTTAATTTATGGCTTGCCTTTGCAGAACATGGAACGAATGAGAAAAACTATTTTACAAGCAATTGCAATGAAACCAGACAGGATCGCTTTTTATAGTTATGCCCATGTACCCTGGACCAGCAGGGGGCAGCGCCTTTTTGATGAAAAGGATTTGCCCTCCACAGAAGAAAAAATGCAGCTTTACCAGTTAGGTAAAGAATTGTTTACAGAACATGGATATGTCAACATAGGGATGGATCATTTTGCCCTGCCAACAGACGACTTATATAAAGCGCAGCAAGCCGGAAATCTTCATCGAAATTTTATGGGTTATACCACACAGCATACCTCTATTATTATTGGCTTAGGTGTTTCCAGTATCAGTGATGCCGGCATTGCATTTGCACAAAATGAAAAAACATTGTACAATTATACTGCTGCTATTAGCAATAATGAACTGGCTGTTTTTAGGGGTTATTTTTTAACCGATGAGGATGTAGCTTTTCGCAATTATATACTCGATATCAGTTGCAGGGGTGCTACCATTTTCAGGCCGGAAGATATGGAAACACTACAGCAATTATGCTTTCCTGAATTTAAAAAAATGGAAGCAGATGGTTTGCTGCTTATCACCGCAGACGGCCTTGTTGTAACTACAACCGGTCTTAATTTTACCCGGAATATATGCAGTGCATTCGATTTAAATTTATTGAGAGAAGGAGTGCATGCCAGTAACCCGGTATTTAGTAAAGCTATTTAAAAGCCAATTATAATTAACAACAATACCGCCCGTTTTTAGATCCGTAATCAACGTACCGTAATCTTTTTACCCGACTTGAAATTTATGCAGCAGCATTGTACAGCTATGAAATACGATGCTGCTGTTTTTAAAATCCATTTAATACCTGTATCACTGATTACTAAATTTATACCTATTTTGCAATCGGATTATTTTTCACCATTTTCAATATTGTACGGATGTTTTCGAAAGCTACAGAGTATGCACTGAGGGCAACTATTTTAATTGCTCAAAAGGCAACTGAAGATAATAAGCTGGGCCTTACCGCCATTGCAAAAGGTATTCATTCTCCTACATCTTTTACTGCAAAAATCCTTCAGTTGCTAACTGCGGGTAACAAAATCGTTAGCTCTGCAAGAGGCCCCAATGGTGGATTTTATATGACGGCAGCAGCCAAACAATTACCCGTGCGTGCCATACTGGAAGCCATGGAGGAAGAAGAGGTATTTGGTAAATGTGTACTCGGTTTAAAAAAATGTTCCGAAGCCAAACCATGCCCCCTGCATGCAGATTATCAAACTATAAAATTACAGCTCATACGTTTATTTAATACTAAAACAATACAGAATCTTGCTGATGAAATGACTAGCGGAGATTTCTTTATAAATAATAAATAGGCGTTTCCTTTTTTAAACTATTAATTTATAATGCCATCAAGTAACACCCGTTGTTTTATTTTCTTTTTTTAGAAGATATGGTAACCCCGTTACCTGCATACGCACCGATGTTAGGGCTTGAACCAAAACCAACATCTGTTCCGCTGCTAATGGCCGGGCTTTCCACTTGTAACCTGTAATCATCAGAAGAAACGAAAAGCGGGTTGCTGTAAATACTGTTGGCATCGTGTCCGCTTGCTTTCTTCCATTCGGAGAAGTTAGCTTGAGCCTTACCATTAAAATAAAAGGACGGGGTATTGTAAATAAGGTTGTAATCAATTACAAAGCCTGTTGTAACATTTAACTGGCCGTGTCTTATAAGACTACCACTAAAAATATTATTTCTTATGCTGCAGCCTGTAATATTTCCGGTGTTGGTGGCTTGCCTTATGTGTTCGGCATATAAACTATCCGGTCGCTGGTGCTGACTCCACTGTGAGCCGGCATTGATACAGGTGTTATTAACGAAATCAATATTTGTAAATGTGCCAGGTGATTTCAGGAAAATTTCATAAGAATAATAGCAATTGCTAATTACGTTGCCATACATCAAAATATTTATTTGCGTATATTCTCCTGTGCCCTGCGGCGAAATTCCGGCATCATATATTTGATCAATCCTGTTATTACGGATGCTGATGTTTGAGTCTGCTAACCACATCTGAATGCCATTTCCCATTCTGCCCGGCCCCACCCGGGGCGTTTTGTAACAATACCACCAGCCACCGCACCAGCTTACCTTACAGTTTTCCACCAATATATTGCTGCAGTTTCTTATTATAATCCCGTTGTTACCACTATACCGAACATCGAGGTTGCGGATACTAATAAACCGACTTGATCTGATGGAGATAACATCTTCGCTGTACACGCCGCCTACCTCTACTGAAGCATACATACTACCCGGATTTTTTTCTGAAAAGCAATACAGTGTATCTGTAAATGGCGACAAAAAGAAATCGCCCTGGTTAACCAATTCGTCAAAACTATTTCGCTTAACACCAAATTCTTTCTCATTATCAAATACCATTTGACTTACATCAATTACACGCCTGTTTATTCCAATTGTATTGGTTGTTTTATAGATCGAGGGGGAATACAAGGTCCATTCGGTTGTTGAGCTTACATTTTTACTTCCCAAAATTAATGGTAAAGGGCCGGTGCCATATGCATCAAAAACAATGGGTTTGTCTAGCGTGCCAGCTTTTGCGGAAATTGCTAAAGATCCCCTGAACACATCACCCCGATTAAAAAAAATAGAGTCGCCTGGTAAAAAAGGGAAACTGGCTACTTTGTATAAAGTGGCCCAGCTTGCACGGCTGCTTTTGCCTGTTGCAGCATCGTTGCCAACATTTGATACATAATAGTTATTGGCAAATAATTTACAAGAGCCAAGCAGTAGTAAAGTAAATAGTAAGGTGCTAAAGTATAATTTTTTCACGCTGTTATTTTTCGATCGAGACATCTAATTTATTCAACGCTTTTGTAATACTTTAGATAGCTCGATGCTGTTTTATGTAAAAGTATTAGTGCGTATTTAAAACTACGTCTTTTTAAAAAATTAAAATTAGATGAGTCAAAACTTTAGTATGATTATAACTTTTATATCCTGTTTCAGCTACATTTTTGAACCTTATCAGTACAAAACTGTATTTAAACAGTGCAATAGAGAAATCCGATAGCGTTACATTCAGTTACCTTTGCTACCAAACAATAGTTCAAATATGAGCCCCGAAGAGTTATCCCAAATACGCAAAGATTATTCCAAGCTACACCTTAATGAAGAGGATGTAGCAACATCGCCCATTCAGCAATTTGGCAATTGGTGGAACGAGGCAGCAGCAGCAGAGATATTAGAAATGAATGCTATGACCGTGGCCACGGCAGGAATAGATGGAATGGTAGATGCAAGAACTGTTTTGCTGAAAGCTTTTGATGATGAAGGTTTTGTGTTTTTTACCAATTACAACAGTGCTAAAAGCGAGCAGCTAACACATAATGCCCAGTGCTGTATGTTGTTTTTTTGGAAAGAATTAGAAAGACAGGTTCGTATTAATGGTATTGCTGAAAAAATATCAGCTAAGGAAAGTCTGGACTATTTTGACAGCCGCCCCGAAGCAAGCAAATTGGGCGCCTGGGCCTCTCCGCAAAGCATGGTTGTAGCAGGCAAGGCATTTTTAAAGGAAACCTTTGATTATTATACAGAGCGTTTTAAACATGGTAAAATACCAAAGCCGCCGCATTGGGGAGGATACCGGGTAAAGCCATCCCGTATTGAATTTTGGCAAGGCCGCCCCAGTCGCATGCACGACAGAATTTTGTATACTCAGCCAACGCCTGGTGAATGGAAAATTGAAAGGTTAGCACCGTAAATTATAGCAGCTGATCTGGTACAAAAAAAGCGCTCCTGAAAATGGAGCGCTTTATATTTTAAATCGTTCTGCTGCTGTCAAAATTCTCCAGCTCTTTGGAGACTGCGTTTAAGAAAGTAGCTCCCAATCCACCATCAATAATCCGGTGGTCGTAACTCATGGAAATGTACATCATGTGGCGGATGGCAATGCAATCGCCTTGCGGTGTTTCTAGCACCATTGGCCGTTTTTTAATAGCACCCACAGCCATTATTGCAACCTGTGGCTGGTTAATAATGGGGGTTCCCATAATGCTGCCAAAAGTACCTACATTGGTAAAAGTAAAAGTTCCGCCGGTGGTGTCATCGGGTTTTAGTTTGCCGGTACGGGCTGCATTTGCCAGGGCATTTACTTTTTTAGTAAGCCCGGATAAATTTAGCTGATCTGCATTTTTTATAACCGGAACAATCAAATTGCCCGTAGGCAGCGCAGTGGCCATACCAATGTTTAAATCCTTTTTAATAATGATTTTATCGCCATCAACTGAGCTGCTTAACATCGGGTATTTTTTAAGACACTTTACGATGGCTTCAATAAATATGGGTGTGTAGGTTATTTTTTCACCTTCCCGGTTTTCAAAATCTTTCTTCACTTTTTCTCTCCACAAAACAAGGTTGGTTACATCACATTCTGCAAAGCTGGTAACATGCGGACTAGTATGTTTACTATCCACCATGTGTTTGGCAATAAGCTTGCGCATGCGGTCCATTTCTATCACTTCTACATTACCGGTATAGGTTTGCGGTACAGCAACCTGTGTGCTGGTGGCTGGCTGTGTTGCCACCTGGTTGTTGGCGGCAGCAGGATGTTGGCTGATAACTACTGGTTCAACCACTGGAGTTGCAACCGGCTGACTGGCAATAAGCGTGTGACTGGTAATGATTCTTCCGGCGGCTAAATATGCCAAAATATCCCGCTTGCTCACTCTTCCATCCTGTCCGGTGCCGGGGATATTTTCCAGTTCAGCCATACTGATGCCTTCCTGCTGTGCAATATTTATTACGAGCGGAGAGTAAAATTTTATATTGTTGCTATTGCCTGATATGGCAGGTGCAGTTACTGATGGTTGGTACGGGATATGCTCCACTACTTTGGCTTCTTCATGAGCCACTAATACCGGTGTAGGCGCAGGTGCAGCAAGGGTTACAGCACTTTCGGAACCTACCCGTATCCTTGCAATTACAGCGCCAATGGGCACTACATCGTTTTCATTAAACAAAAGTTGTTCTAATACGCCGGCGGTGGTAGATGGAACTTCGCTGTCAACTTTATCAGTCGCTATGTCCAAAACGGTTTCATCTTCTTTTATAAGGTCGCCGGGAATTTTGTGCCATTTTAAAATGGTGGCTTCCATAATACTTTCACCCAGTTTAGGCATTATCAAATCAACTAGCGGCATACAATAAATTGAAGTTTGTAAAAAATAACAGGAACAGCCACCTAAGCGGTAGCGCTTCTTTCAAGCAATCGGCTGCAAATGTAATTATTTACTTTTAATAGCAGAAGCTTCCTGTTCCAATATAAAACTTCTCAGCATATTTAAAGCATTGGTAGCGGTTAGTTCAATGTTCCGCTGCCTGTCGAACCGGAACTGCATTTTTTTTGCGATAATATGGTGGGTATTCCCAACGGCTATCCATACGGTGCCCAACGGTTTATCTTCAGTGCCGCCATCGGGGCCCATAATGCCGGATACAGCAATGGTGTAATCAGCCTGTATATTTTTTAATGCGCCCTTCGCCATTTGTATCACCACCTCTTCACTCACTGCACCAAGAGTCTCCAATATGTTTTTATCTACCTGCAGCAGGTTTTCTTTTGCCGTGTAAGAATAGCTTACCACACTGCCAATGTAAAATGCTGATGCCCCTGCCTTTGCAGTAAAGAGGCTTGCGATATAGCCACCAGTGCAGCTTTCAGCTGTAGAAACAGTTTTATTGCCGGCTATTAGCAACCTGGCAACTACCTCCTGCATGGGCAAATCTTCGTTGGTTACCAGGTAATCTTTTACCAATACCTGTAAGGCGGTAAATTGTTGTTCAAGCCGTGCTTCTGTGGTAGTTTTATCAACACCTGTGGCAGATAAACGCAGCCGCACCATTCCGTAGTTGGGCAGGTAAGCCAGCTTAATATCAGCGGGCAAGGCCTCTTCAAAATCTTGTATTAAATCTGCCAAGAATGATTCACCGACACCAGCCGTAAGTAAAGTACGGTGTGCAATATGCGGAAACGAAAACTGCTGCTTAAGCGCCGGTATCACATCATCCGTCATCATGCCTTTCATCTCGTGCGGCACGCCGGGCATACTTACAAATATTTTTTTATTGTGGTCCGTTTCGTTGATGCATTTTTGAAACCACATGCCCGGAGCGGTACCTCTTTTATTTAGAATTACTTTACAATTGTCGGGTACTTCGGCCTGTTTAAGGTTGCGTTCAATCATGGGCCTTTTCAGGATGTTTTCAAAAATGTTTTTCACATTGGTCAATGCGCCTGCATCTACCACCATACTGCCCTTAAAATATTTACAAAGCAATGGTTTGGTGATGTCGTCTGCAGTTGGGCCAAGCCCTCCCGTTATAAGGATGATATCAGCATGGCTGCTTTCTTCATCCAGTGCAGTCCAGATTTCTTCCCACACATCGCCCACTGCAACCCGCCTTACCACCCTAATGCCGGCTTTGCTTAATTCCTGTGCCATCCAGGCGCTGTTGGTGTCAATAACCTGTCCTATCAATAATTCGTCGCCAATGGTAATGATGCTTGCTTGTGTCATACTGTAAATGGGGAAAGATAACGAGAAGTAAAGTATTTAAGCGTAAGAAACTCCTTCATAAATATCTTTTAATAAAATATTGAGTTGAATGCTGTCGATTGTAAAGGATTGTTCCAATGATCTGTAATCGGTAAGTTGCCAGCTGCCATCTGCATTGCGGACATGCTTTTCTGCATAAATTTTTTCCGTATCCACCAATATGTATTCATTAAGCGAATCAATATCCCTGTACAAAGTAAACTTTTCGCCTTTGTTGTAATTACGGGTTAATTTGGACAATAACTCAATAATAACCGTTGGATTGGTGGCAGTGTCAAATTCATTATCGGTTAAGTGAGGTTCGCCACAAATGATGCTAATGTCAGGATAAGTGTACAAGGTGTTTTTGGGAATATGAATCCTTAAATCGCTGCCGTAAGGCCTGCAACCTTTGCCTTTAAGTTTATTTCCAATATCAGTAAATAAGTTAGAGAATATAACATTGTGTTGCAACGATGCGCCACTCATGGCAAAAACTTCACCCTGGTAATATTCATGCTTTTCCAATGCACCACGTTCAACGGCTAAATACTCGTATGGCAAAATGTTGTTGTATTTGAGTGCAGGTTCATTCATGATATTTTCCATAGATCAAATTTAATTCTTTTAGCCACCTGTATTATTTTTTACTGAAAAAATGTTATTCGTATTGAACCTATTAAAGTAATTTAGTAAAAAAATAAATATGCAAACACAAAATTTTAAAAATCATTCCCAGTTGGTGCCTTTGTTCCACTTTGTAACACTGCCTGCAATCCTGGCGCTCCTTATCGGTTCATTTTTTAATTTGTCTGAAGCAGTAGGTAAAGGCGAAGGAATATATAGTGCGTCGCTCATTTGCCTTATCGCAATGATTTTATTATTGCTGGCTTTTTTAGCACGTGTGTTCGGGCTTAAAGCCCAGGACAGGGCAATAAGAGCAGAAGAAAATTTCAGGCATTTTTTGGCAACCGGTAAACCAATGGACAGCCGACTTCGGTTAAGCCAGGTTATTGCTTTGCGATTTGCAAGTGACGCTGAATTTTTAGCCCTAGCGAAAAAAGCTGCGGATGAAAACCTTAGTTCAAAAGATATTAAGCAAGCCATTATTGACTGGAGAGGAGATTACCATAGAGTTTAAAAATATTTTTTGTGCAGATAGATGATATTTAAAAGGGGCTTATCTTTTTTCAACCGAAAATTAATAAGCCCCCTTCATTTATTTAAAAAATAAATCGAATTCTTTCTATTGCTAAACTTATCCCTTTAAATCCTCCACCCATTTATCCCTGTCATCCGGCGAAAATTTCCAGGGAGCAAAATTGTTTTCAATATTGCTAAACAGGCCGTTCCATTCTTGTGGCGCATTGCTGTCTTCCATTATTAGCGCCCTGCGCATTTGTAAAATAATATCCAATGGGCTGATGCTCACCGGGCATTCTTCCACACAGGCATTGCAAGTGGTGCAGGCCCGCAGTTCTTCAACCGAAATATAATTATTCAGCAGTAATTTTCCGTCATCTTTAAAACTGCTGTTGCTGTTAATATTTTTTCCTACTTCCTGCAGCCTGTCTCTTGTATCCATCATTATTTTTCGTGGACTCAATAGTTTTCCTGTTTGCGTAGCAGGACAAGCAGCGCTACATCTTCCGCATTCTGTGCAACTGTAGGCATCTAATAAATTTTTCCAGCTTAAATCAAAAATATCTTTGGCGCCAAACTTCATTGTATTGGCTTCATTGCCCGTTGTAGGTGCTAATTCCGGTTGCATCATATACTTAACTTCGTTCTGCACATTTTCCATGTTGGTCATTTTGCCCATTACGTCTAAACGGGCATAGTATGCATTTGGAAAAGCCAGCATAATATGGAGGTGTTTGCTGTAAGGCAGGTAGTTTAAAAACGCCAGGATTCCGATTATATGCAGCCACCAACAAGATCTTTCGAAAGCGATTAATGTACTGGTGGAAAGTCCATTAAAAACAGGCGCCAACATACCACTTATGACGAAGTTACCGGTATCATGATAGTGCTCAGCACCCTGTAACTGCAATGTTCTGTCCGTGGCGTTCATTGTTAAAAAAAGACTCATCAAAATAATTTCTACCAGCAAAATATAGTTGGCATCACTGCGTGGCCAGCCGTTTAAATCTTTGCTGATAAAACGTTTTAACTTTAGTACGTTGCGTCTTGCTAAAAAAATTACGCATACTATTATCACGCCCAATGCTAATATTTCAAAAAAATTAATCAGAAAAGTGTAGAGCCCCCCGGTAGCAGGAAGAAAT
>JANYCA010000129.1 GCA_025360525.1 Chitinophagaceae bacterium
CTTCATCACATAAACCCTTACGAATGGCTTAAAGATGTATTGGAACGAATGCATCTGTATACTTCATCCAACCTTCATCAACTGCTACCGCAAAATTGGGCGAAAATTAAAAAGGAAGAGATGGGTTAGATGATGGCTTACCTCACAACGAATCAATCGTACGGAAAAAAGGGTTATCAATTTTTGACAGTAAGAATCATTACATTTCTTTTCCCCCAAAACTATTGCTCAATCTGGATGGAATTGTAAAACAACTAAGCATTGAACACAACAAAGACAGATTTATTAAAGACGCAGAGTTTTATAAAGGCGAAGAGCCCAATTTCAATTTAATTACAAGGAATGTCGATGTAATTAAATCTTCATTTCTAAAAGATTTTAAATCCCAAATAGTTGACACATTAAAGCAAAATCACTCTACTATAATTCCGATGTTTTTTATAACAGGAGATTTTGGAATTGGCAAATCAACATTTGCTTTAAGATTGATTAATGAGCTTGAAAAACATGAAGAATTAGATTTAGTTGCCTTTGAAATAATAGACTTTAATAGAAGTAAAAAAGAATACTTAATTGACTTAGTTAATAATTGTAAGTCAAAAAATCTTCTTTTGTTTTGTGATGAAATAGAAGTGGAAAGCTACTTTAAGACAGTACTTGACTTGCAAAGAGATTTGAGTATTGAGCAATTTCAAGGCTGCAATGTGTTTTTTTTAGCACCTATTAGGGAAAATATTTTTGAGAAATTTAAGTTGAATAGAACTTTTTCAAAAGCACATATTTTAAAACTTGAAGGAAAATTTGAAAAGTCTGAAATTGAAGATTTACTTGACAAACTAAAAAATTCAGAATTGATTTCTTTCCGAGATGCTGGTGAAAAAGCACGATATGTAGAACAAATTGAAAAAAGCTACAATTCTGATTCCTTTATTTCTTTAATGGCAACAATTACCTCTGGCAGACATGAAAATGATTTAATCGATAGTTATAACCAATTATCCAATGAGGCACAAAAAGCATTTCTTTATACTGCTTTACTACATAAACATAAACTTCTAATGCCAGCAAGTTGGTTGAAACAGAATATTTCAATGACTTGGGAGGATTTTACAGAAAAGGTTATCAAAGCAGAAGGAAAGGGTATTTTAATTCAAGAAGTAAAACAAACTCATGGGACACAGCCTGATTTATATTTCCGAACAAAACATCCACTAATTGCAGAAAAGCTAGTATCTAGATTTTTAGAAAATAAGGACAAACAATTTGCATTTTATGAAAAAATGCTAAAGACCATCGAGCCTGGACAAACTAATTCTTATTTGGCGAATAATCTTTTAAAAGCGTTTGTTAAAAATAATGAGTATAATGATACACAACTAAATAAGTTATTTGACGCTGGCTATACAAAGCTATCAGACGACCCTTACTTTCTATTAAATTATGCCATTAATCTACAAAGCAGAAAAATCAAGCATGAACTAATTAAAGCCCTTGATTTACTTATCTATGCAGAAGCTTTACTTGAATATCGTAACCACAGGTTTATTCACAGACGAGGTTCAATAAGCTTTGATTTGGCAAGGCTCTATTTTGAGGATGGCGACGAAACTAATTACGTGAAGTTTTATGTGAAAGAGGCTAAAGATTTATTTTATACTAAACAATTAATGGACCCGTTTTCTGCCTATAGTTATGTTGACTACATAAAACTATTAATTTGGGAATTAAAAAAGCTTGACCATGACGAAATTGATAAAGTTCAAAAGCAAATAATTATTGAAGAGCTTTTAGATTTAGCTTACAGGACAGTAACTGATGGTATTGAAAGGATTGACATTGTTAATTCGACCTATGTAAGCAATCTAAAAGAAATTATCAATAATGTTGACTACAAAGAATATTTAGACAACCTGTATGATGATTTTCGTCTTAAACCTTATGCTTGTATTTTATTATTTGGCTATTACGAAAAAGAAGAGAACTATTCCGAATGCGACAGGCTTGTGGAAGAGATGGAGTATTATCAGGAGAATTTTGAAGTAGTTAAATTTTTATTCAAATACTATGGCAGAAATTTATATGACCCAAATATTAGAATAAAACTTTTGAGAATTTCAAGAGATAATCCAAATATTGAAAAGGACAACTCACTAAGATTTAATTATTTCAATTTTATTGCCGAGACTTACAATCATAATTTTTATGAAGGCAAGACTTACTTACAAAACATTCAAAACAAATTCCATAACCTTAACCCTGAATTTCATTTTGTTTGGAGTGATTCAATAGGTCACGAAATTCACTTTGAAGCAAAAGTGATTAAAAAAACTGGCGAAAAGATTAAGTCTATAAAAATTCCATCTTTTCAACAAAACATCAGACTTATAAAGGGTAACTACGACAAACTGATTCTTGGGGCAACTGTTCAAGTAAAACTTCATTTTTATTTGTATGGTTTATTAGCTGAAATACTTGAAAGGAATACTGAAATAGATTGTAGTGAGTAGGCAGGCTGCTAAAGTAAGGCCTACCTATAAACTTGGTTTTTTGCAAGTTTTGCAGGTTGTCATGTCAGTGAGTATTTAATCGCTATCAACTTCATCCGGGCTGGACAAGCATTGCTGGGCTCCTTGTTCATAACTTAAACAAAATATTTCTAATCATCAGTGGTTGTGGGCGAAGGAAATTACCTATTCCACACCTACGCAAAATCATAGTTGTTGGCGTTAAATTATGACACAAACTGCAACATTAAATATAAGGTGTGACCACTCGTTAACTCTTACAATAAATGACATTAACTTCTCTTGTCAATATCATAAGTCAAAAAGCGGGCAATTCATTTTGGCATTTTATGACGGTGATCCTTTCGCAGGTATTGGTGGACATAGAAGCAAAGGCAAAGGATTTTATTTTTTGCTAAAAGACAATGTATTAATTGTTATGGGACAAGTTGAAAGACCAAACGATTGTAAAGTTGCTGACAATGGTAATTTTATAGTTAACGATTGGTTATTTGACGTCGCAACGAAAAGTATTGGATATGCATTCAATGACAAAGGAGAAGTAATTTTGAAAAAAGGTTCAAAGCAAATTTGTTGACCAACGAGATTTCAACAACCGGGTCCTTTGCAATATTTAAGACTTGTAACAGCAATTCCAATGACAATTGTATTTTAGTTTTATGCGACTTAAATTCAAAGAAGATTATTTGGAAAAAGCATTTCGGATTTCAAAACCCAGACAGTTACTCGATTGTTGACGATCAATTTATAAAGTTGCATTATAAAGACAAGCAGACCGTAGTTTTAAATTGGGAGTGTAAGCATGTATCGTATGAGAATAACACCAGCTAATATAGTCCCGCAGAACCACAGCAACGTTGTATTTGGAAGGGACTTTGCGTACCAGGGAATGGCGTTTTATCAGCAACAACAGTTCATCAAAACATCGCAATGTCCTCAAGCCGCACTCAAACCATTACATAAAAGCCGTTGCTGCGTATAAATCTACAATTCCACAATAGGATAAATCCCCCCACCTGCCTGCAAACGCAATATTTCTGCCACCCGTTGCAGACAGTTATACAATTGTTCTGCACCATGGCCAAGCAGCCGGATGATGAGCCCGTTTACCGGTGCAGCACTAATGCCCAATTCCATATTTTTTTCTGATGATAATAATTCAATGATGGCTGCCTGTAATTTTTTACAATCAACATCCTGTTGTATGTAAATCATACTTGCCTGGTGGGTAAAGCCTTCTAACTGCCCAATGGCATGCACGTTGATTAAAGACGGCTGCATCAATAAATTTTCTTTTATCACTAATTTATTATGGAGAAATACTTGGGTAACACTTTGGTATTTGGAAAACAAAAATACTTCGCCGTTTAGTTTTCTGCCGCAGGTGAGTACCTCGCCAAAAATAAATTGGCAGTTACTGCCGAGGTAAAAATTGTTGTGGGAACAAAATATCGATTGCTCATGCGGCACCGATGGGTGTGGCAGAAAACAGCATTGTGCGTCATTGGCTAAATGCATATTCAATTGTTGCGTTGCACCCTGTTTCATGTGAAAGAGGCGTTGGTAGGCTTGGGTGTATAATTGCAGCGAAGCATTTTCTTCTACTTCAATTTTTATATCGTACACATCGCCATCGAGTATGCCGGGCGACGAACTCATCAGCATTAAATGTAGTTGCCGGGCAGTTTTATCTTCTGTAATATTTGCCACTTTTAATGGTGTGGTAAAAAAGACTTTCTTTATAAAAGAACGTCCGTCTTTATAAGCAACCTGAAGCTGCAGTTGGGCATTCATCGGCAAAGATTGGGTTCGTTACTGGCTTCCAGTAAAGCATATTTTTTTATCCAGCCAATTACATCATCGAGTCCATGAAGGCTCATGAGGTTGGTAAAAACAAACGGATTGCCCTTACGCATTTTGCGGGCATCTCTTTCCATAACACCTAAATCGGCATGTACATAAGGCGCCAGATCAATTTTATTTATTACCAGCAAATCACTCCTGGTAATGCCGGGACCGCCTTTTCGTGGTATCTTATCACCCTCGGCAACGTCAATTACAAAAATGGTTACATCAGCAAGATCGGGGCTAAAAGTTGCCGATAAATTATCGCCTCCACTTTCAATAAAAATTATCTGCACATCCGGAATTCTTGTGGCCATTTCTTCCACTGCTTCTAAATTCATGCTTGCATCTTCACGGATGGCGGTATGCGGACAGCCACCTGTTTCCACACCAATAATTCTTTCAGCCGGCAACAGCGAATTTTCGGTTAAAAAAAGTGCATCTTCTTTGGTGTAAATATCATTAGTAATTACAGCAAGACTGTAGTCATTGTTCATGGCCCTGCTCAGCCTTTCTATCAACGCAGTTTTGCCGGAACCAACCGGGCCCGCTACACCAATTTTTATATAATTTCTGTTCATATTTTTTTGACCTCACCCCAATCCCTCTCCAAAGTAGAGGGGCTAGAACCCACAGCAGTGGGGGACTTCATTAAATTGAGGGCGTTTCGTTGGTATGGTTACATTTTTAATTTTTTTTGAGCCTGGCTTTCATACCCTATTCAGCTGCATGGGCGTCGCACTCTTGTACTGTTGATTTTTACTTGAGCTGCTAATTATTCTAACTAATATTTAGCTCATATACAGCCTGGAATACAACTGCTCGTGCTGCATACATCGGATATCAAAACCGGTACAACATAAACCGATTAAATTTTTATCGGGTATCAAAGATTTTTCGGCCAGCTCCTGCATTAAGGGGAACAACGAAAATAATATTTCCTGTCCATCCTGCTGGCCAAGCGGAATCAACTTTACACAATTGGTTACAAAACCTGCAGCTGCATTGTAAAAAAACCCGGTTAATGCTTCATTTTTATTAAGACCTAAAGTATAGGCATACATACCAAATGCAATACAATAATTTCCGGGAGTCTCTTTTTTTTCCACCAATATTCTGTAGGCATCAGCCAGTTCATTTTTGCAAAGCGGTTGAAAAATTTTTATCAAACGAATGCCTAATTTCTGGCTGGCCTGCCTGATTTCTGCAGGCAGTTTTACTGCGGTACATTCTTCATCTAATTGCAATAAATTGTTACTATCATTTTTTTCAGTTGCATCAAAAGCCAGCGATACAAATGCGGCATCCGTATACAATAAATTCCGGCTCAGCATCTCCGTTACAAATGCCCTGGCCGCAGTTACGTTGTTTACTTTTCCCAGCTGTACATAGGTTTCCAATCCTGCAGAATGGGCGTAGCCACCTATTGGTAGAGTTGGGTCGCTTAAGTGTAATAAACTTAGTAAAGCTTTGTTCAATCCAAAAGGTTTTGCTGGTTTACAATGGTTGAAAATAGGTTGTCGCTAATGCCTACATTGTGCGGTGTTACCGTTGTTTTTAATGGCTGCAATAATTTTTTGGTTGCCTGTTGTACTTCAAAATTTTGTGCAGCTAATAATTTAAACAAGGGCATTTCAAACGGCACCAGCAACTGATCTGCTTCGTAAAACAACGGTAAATGCTTATTGCCAATTTCATAACACATGGTTGCCATTTCAAACATATTTTTTGGCTGCAGTACAATGCAATCGCATGGTTGTATACATACGGCGATGATCGTTTCATCATCAGCAAATAGTATATCACCCTCTGTAAACTCAGGGTTTTTGTTTAAAAACTGAATGGCAATTTCTTTACCTGATTGGGTTATTTTTCTCAGGATTCTTTTATTGGATTCATGCCACTCCAACAAAATATAATCCACTTTCCGTTGATTGATTTCAACCGTTGCAAGATTTCCCGCTTTATTTTGTATCAACATCATCTTTCTTAATAACAGTTTGCTAAAATAAAAAATAGCGTTGTGCCAGCGGCAATACTGCCATGGGTTCGCAGGTAATATGTTCTCCATCCACTTTCACTTCATAGTTTTCCGGATTCACTTCTATAAGTGGTGTGGCGGTATTATTTACCATATCTTTTTTGCCAATAGTACGGCAGTTTTTTACGGGTAATACTATTTTTTGCAAACCATATTTTTGTACAATCTTTTTATCCAGCGATATTTTTGAAACAAAGGTTGCACAGGTCCCAAACAAAGCTTTGCCGGCAGCACCAAACATGTGGCGGTACATAACCGGCTGGGGAGTTGGTATCGAAGCATTCGGATCGCCCATTTTGCTGGCGATAATCATCCCGCCTTTTATAATCATTTCCGGCTTGGCGCCAAACATGGATGGCTTCCATAAAACAATATCAGCCATCTTACCTTTTTCGATTGAACCCACATAACTGCTGATGCCATGTGCCACTGCAGGGTTGATGGTGTATTTGCTGATATACCTTTTTATTCTTGTGTTATCATTTTCATTGCCTTCATCTTCTGGCAAAGGCCCACGCTGCACTTTCATTTTATGTGCTGTTTGCCAGGTACGTGTTATTACCTCTGCCACTCGTCCCATTGCCTGGCTGTCGCTGCTCATCATGCTGATGACCCCCATGTCATGTAAAATATCTTCTGCTGCAATGGTCTCGGGGCGGATGCGGCTGTCAGCAAAGGCCACATCTTCTGCCACACTGCTGTTCAGGTGATGGCATACCATCAGCATATCCAAATGTTCGTCAATTGTATTAACCGTATAAGGCCTTGTCGGGTTGGTAGATGAGGGCAATATATTTGGATACATTGCAATCTTGATGATATCGGGCGCATGGCCACCGCCTGCACCTTCTGTATGAAACGTATGTATTACACGGCCGGCAATGGCCGCAACAGTATCCTCTAAAAAGCCGGCTTCATTTAATGTGTCGGTATGTATGGCAACCTGAATATCTAACTTATCTGCTACTGTTAAGGCTGCATCAATTACTGCTGCTGTGCTGCCCCAGTCTTCATGAATTTTTAATCCCAGTGCACCTGCTTCAATCTGTTCTTCCAGCGGAGCAGTGGTTGCACAATTTCCTTTGCCCATAAAACCAAGATTCATCGGGTAAGCATCTGCAGCCTGCAGTATTTTTTGAATGTTCCATGCGCCGGGAGTTACTGTAGTGGCGCTGGTTCCATCTGCCGGGCCGGTGCCACCGCCCAGCATGGTGGTGATGCCACTGAACAAAGCATGGTCAATTTGCTGTGGGCAAATAAAATGTATGTGCGTATCAATACCACCGGCAGTGGCAATCAAGCCAGCACCACCATGCACTTCTGTACTGGCACCAATCACCATGTTCCGTGTAATGCCATCCATGGTGTCCGGGTTACCGGCTTTGCCAATGCCCACAATTTTTCCATCTTTTATGCCAATATCAGCCTTCACAATTCCCCAATGATCAATCAGCATTACACTTGTGATAACAAAGTCAAGCACACCTTCACTTCGGGTAGCGGTTGCGGATTGTGCCATACCATCCCGAATAGTTTTGCCGCCGCCAAACTTTGCTTCATCGCCATAAACGGTGTAATCTTTTTCTATTTCTATAAACAGTTCTGTATCGCCCAGTCGCACTTTATCCCCGGTGGTGGGACCATACATTTTAGCATAGTTAGCTCTTCTTATATTCTTACTCATTCGCCGCTGTTTTTAAAATGATTAAGATAAGCTTTTTGAACAGCCTTTGTTTTTGTCTGGGCCGATTTTACTTTCCCATTCACCAAATTATTAAACCCGTTTATTATTTTCTTTCCTCCAAACTCCACTAACTGCACGTCTGTTTCTTCGCCGGGTTCAAACCTTACGGCAGTGCCTGCTGCAATATCCAGCCGCATACCAAATGCCTTCCCTCTATCGAAATTCATTTTTTTATTGATCTCAAAAAAATGAAAATGGCTGCCCACCTGTACTGGCCTGTCGCCCGTATTAACTACGGTAACAGTAGCTGTTTTTCTTCCGGCATTAATTTTAATCATGCCTTTTGCGGTAATGTATTCTCCGGGAATCATGAAAAAAGTTTACCCCCATCCCCTAAAAGGGGGTAGGGCAGTTTATAATATTATTGGTTCATTTATTTTTAATCAGGGCTCCACTTTCAGGATTTTGAAAGCCCCTTTTAAAAAATAAAAATCTTGCCTTACACCCCTTTAGGGGATGGGGGCTTTTAAATCAGGCTCCACTTACAGAATTTTTAAAACCACTTTTAAAAATAAAAATCTTGCCATACACCCCTTTAGGGGATGGGGGAGTGCACCGTTACCAGTTTGGTTCCGTCGGGAAAGGTGGCTTCTATCTGCACATCATGTATCATTTCAGGTATTCCCTCCATTACATCTTTTCTCGATAGAATGCTGGTGCCATATTGCATCAGTTCTGCCACCGTTTTTCCGTCACGGGCGGCTTCCTGCAAATGGCTGCTGATATAGGCGATGGCTTCCGGATAATTTAATTGCAGACCCCTGGCTTTTCTTTTAGCTGCCAGTTCGCCTGCTAAAAAAAGCAATAGCTTTTCTGATTCTCTTGGTGATAGGTGCATGCTGCTTTTTATTTTACGCTTACAATAGGCTGGCAGGCAATTGCAGTAAAAAATGATGATGGAAAGATAGGAAAAAACATTGCATCTTTTGCCGCATCTTTTTTAGGGTGTTAAAAGGATTCTGTTCTTCCAGAAGGTCATTCCTGTTTATTGGAGTAGCTGATGTCAATTAGTAACTTTTATCACCCAAACATAATCAGTAGCCGATTTAAGTGTTGCAGGAATATTTATTTCAACTGCTCCTTCTTTTTGTTTGAATGACAGCTTTACATTGCTTCCCAACATTTTCAATTTGCTGTTCTTCGAAAAAGTAATTTTAGTCAGCGTCAGTTTATCCTTCGGAAAATCAAATAGAAAAACATATTGGGTTTTGCCATCTTTGGATTGTGTATAACGAATGGACGTTCCTTCATTAAAACTGGAATAAATCCGGCTGCCATAAATAGCTTCTCCGTTAATTTTCATCCATTCACCTATTTCCTTTAAACGCTGGTATGCATTTGGATCCAATTCGCCATCAAAACCCGGGCCGATATTCAATAAATAATTGCCCCCTTTACTTACAATATCAACCAGTTTTTCAATAATCTCATTGGCAGGTTTGTACACATCATTGGGTACATAGCTCCAGCTGTTTCCCATCGTCATGCAGGTTTCCCATGGATAAGGCAATCCATTTTCGGGAATATGTTGTTCGGGTGTCAGGTAATTTTGTTGTTCTCCCGGTACGGCCCTGTCTACTACAATTAGTTTGGGCTGTTTTATCCTTGCTTCCTTTACCAGGCGTGCCATATCAATGTCCTGGCTCTGTGGATTGCGTGCCCATCTTGAACCTTCAGATGTATCAGAAAGATATCGTTTTATTTCCTCATCCGTTGTTTGTCTTACCTGCCCGCCATCCAGCCAAAGGATATCTATCTTGCCATAATCACTTACCAGTTCGTTGATTTGGTTGTGGGTGAAGTCAGTAAACTTTTTCCATTGCTCCGGATATTTATTGATGGAGTAGTTTGGGTTGCGATCGGCAGGCGGGAATTTTTTCCACCAGTAATAATCGCTGTGCCAGTCGGGCTTGGAGAAGTAAGCGCCAATCCAAAAATTTTCTTTCCTAAATGCTGAAAATATTTCTTTGGTAACATTGCTTCTTGGATTTGTTGCGAAGGGCGTTTTTGAATCAGTGATTTTATAATCGGTGAATTTTGTATCGAACATACAAAAACCATCATGGTGTTTGGTAGTGAACACCATGTATTTCATGCCGGCATCTTTGGCTGCTGCTGCCCATTTCTCAGGATTAAATTTTACCGGGTTAAAAGTAGTTTGCAAATTTTCATAGGCCTTTACATAATCGTTGTAATTATCAGACACGCCCGGCTTTCTCCCACCGGTTGCCCAGCTTAAATCTTCCGGACAAATGCTCCAGCTCTCTACTACGCCCCATTGGCTATAAGGCCCCCAATGCATGAGCAAACCAAATTTCAAATCCTTCCATTCTTCCAACCTGTTTTGAATGGCCGTATCGGGATCGGGGTAATACTCCTGGTGCTGTGCAGAAAGATTGGTTGCGATCAAAGTAAATAACCAAATAGTTATTCCTCTTTTTAAAACGAACACTTTTGATTTCATTTCAATCATTTTTTTTTGAGTAATAAAACAGGTTAGATAAAAATGCTGCAAATGCGTAGAGCTGGTTGTTGATGATAAAGGCAAGGCTTCTTCGGAAGAACTACAATGCCCGGTCAAGATGGGTATAACCTCCATCCACATAAATCAGCTGTCCTGTAGTATGACTGGATTTTTCGGATAAAAGAAATACAACCATATTGGCAATCTCTTCTGCGGTGGTCATTCTGTTTTCCAATGGAATTTTAGCAGTAATTGCCTTTAATTTTTCTTCCGGATGCTTAAAGGTTTTGATCCATGTTTCATAAAGTGGCGTAAAACATTCCGCTACAATCACAGCGTTTACCCGAATGCCGTATTTCAATAACTCTACTGCCCACTCCCTGGTTAATGCATTGCGCCCGCCATTGGATGCGGCGTAGGCAGAGGTATTGCCCTGGCCGGTTTCAGCTGTTTTAGAACCAATGTTTACAATAGCACCTTTTGATTTCTTTAATTCGGGCAATGCATGATGCACCATCAAATAATAATGAACGAGATTTTTATGAAGGGACGCAATAAATGATTCATAATTACCGCTCTCCAAACCTACGCCATCATTTACGCCGGCATTATTGATTACGCCATCAATGCGGCCAAATCGTGAAACCACTTCTGCAACTGCACGTTCACAATCTGTGGGATTCGTCAATTCTGCTGTAACAGATGCTGCCTGTCCTCCTTCGGCTTCAATTTCTTTAACAGCAATAGCGTTATCCGCTTCTTTTCTACCGATGATCACCGGCAGGGCCCCCTCGGCTGCCAGCACTTTACAAATACCCAAACCAATGCCTTTGGCGCCGCCGGTAACAATAATTACTTTGTTGTTTAAATTAAGGTTCATAACATTTATTTTAATAGAATAACAATCGCTTTTAATTACTGGTTGCGCATCAGCATTACACTCATCTTTCCGGTCCGGTTCACCAACTGGTATTGGTTTATTAATTCATAAATATCCTTTATTTTTCCCCCATCCGCCTCCACAATTACTTCCTTTGTTTGTATGCCGGATTTCATTAAGCCAGTACCTTCTTTAAGGGAAACTATAATTATGCCCTGTGCAGCAGCTAATCCATAAGAAGACCTGTCATCTATTCCATTTACATTTCTAATCAAAATTTCGTAACCTATTTTTTCAACTGCTCGAACATTTCGCATTGTCATAAACATCAATTGCCTGGTGCGTATTTTTATCCAAATCCACCCCCCAACCCTGTTCCGGTTGTACATCGCTCCAATCGGCGGTAGTTGCACCAATAATTGATCCGTATTGTCTATTAATCCGGTTTTTTATTAAAAAATCCATGGACCATTCCAACCGTTTTGCAACGGTTTTGTCGCCTACTTTTTCTGTTAAAATAGTTTTATCGCCGGTTAATTGCATGTATTTGTACCCGGCTTGCACCAGCGAACTTTCCCGGTTAGTTTCTTCTGTGTTTTTATGCCTGGGCATATCGGGGTACCAGTTTTGAATAAGAAAAACCAGTCTCTCCTTTTTCAATTTTTTCAACCGGTGTAAAGGCATGCTGCCAGTTCAATAAAAGTATTGTAATCCCTGATCCATACTTCCCGGTAGCCATCGCTGGCATTAAACCCGGCTTTTATTACTTCCAATGCTTTTGCTTTTACAAAATGGGAAAAAGACTTCATTTTTTGCTTTTTCGATCTGTATTTGATCCTGGCTATTTTCTACTTGTGCGGTGATTGTAAAAGGAAATACCAATCCAATCAATGTTGCAGAATATTTTTTCATTTGAAGCTGTTTAAAAATATTTCTTATGATTTATCATGATTCCAAAAGTGGTCGGTGGCGACAGAATAATAAATAGTCAGTCTCTATTTTCTTTTTTTTCTTGATAAAAAAAAACAAAAAAAATCAAGGCTGCATAAAAAAGGCTAAAAATTTAAATGTTTGTCTAAAATGAAATTAGCTCGAGCTTTAAAATATTCCCGAGCATGTGTGCAACTTACCGGCTAAAATCAAATTTCGTCATTGGTAACACCAATTTCATTTCTTAACGACAATCATTTAAATTTTCTTAACGCCTTTTTTATGAGGCCGGTCCTAAACATGCGAACTAAATGATTAATCCTTTAGATATTTATTTATTTCGAAATAATTTCGGCACTGCTTTTTGTTTTAACAATGAATCGGTTAATTATTTTATTTTCTTCCTGAAAACGGCAATCGAATTTTAGAATATGATTACCGGGTTTAATCATTGGAATTGATTGTTTTAAAATAATATCCTTTACATACCCCCCTTTTTTATTGTATAATTTAATACTTACGCCGTCGCAGACAATTGAATTGCCGGCTTCATATTCTCCCGGCAACTCCAGTTTTAAATATCCATCCATTTCAATCCACGGGTTGCTGATACTTCCTTCCTTACCGACAAATGTCAAATTAAAATTCAAGGGTTGTTCGGCATCTTTATTGGTAAATTCCCATTGCGAAAAAGTTGGTTCACCGGGTTGAAGATTTTTTCTTTCGTGTTCAAATTTGTATTTTTTAAATGGATATAGTTGCCATCCCTGGTTGTCTTTTTCAAGATGAAAATCGTTTTCCGGATTTTTTAAACGGGCAGTTTGATCCGCTGAGAAAATTTTAATGTGATAGGCTTCCTGCCAAAGCTTTACAAGTGCCAACAATTGAGCTGTGTTTGGGTTGGACTGCAAACTTTTGTATCGGGCTACCAGGGCAAAACCAGCATTATATCCGGCAGCCCTTGCCATCATCCATTCAATATCTTCGGTACCTGTTGTTGGTGAAAGCAGAAACCATCCCAACATATTGGGCATATAATTGCGTTCCAGAAAAGGCTGGTTTTCCAGCCGGTAATCCCCTTGAGATTCACGAAAGCCGCCATACCAGGGCTCTCCCCAGTTCCAATAGTGACAAAGGTGCCAGTAATAATGATAGGAGCGACTGGTTCCGTTTACCAACGTGTGATTGGTTTCTTTAATTATTTTGTCTGCAAAAATTTGCATACCGTAATCGCCTTCACCTGTCGATAAACAACCTTCATGTCCGTCGAAATCCATATGAGAAATGCCTGTCTCCGTAAAGAAACGCCCCAAATTTCCGGCTATTTCCTGCTGCAATTCAATAGTTGGAAACAATGTATTGTAGGGATAATCGAACAGCATTCCTGCCATTTCACCTTTGGGATGATCGGCCGCTTTTGTTCCAAATGCGCCACGTTGACAATCTAGTAATTTATAGGGAGCTGTTGATGACAGTTCTCTAAATCGAATAATTTCGTCTCCAATTTTTACAGCGTGCAATGTACTAGATTGAATGTTTCTAAAATATTGATCGGAAGCTATCAGAATTTCGGTTACGGTTGCGCTTACATTTTCTGTCAAAACCGATGAACCCGTCATCGAAAGCCGTTTGTCGGGAATGGGCGTTACGTATGGATCGTTGGTATTGATAAACGTACTCAATGTGTGCGCCCCAATTCGGATTCCTTTTTTATTCGCTTTATCCACACAAGCTTTCATGCCAGCAGTTCCATTTGGAAAAGCAATTGGGTCCAGTATAAAATGTCCCCAAGACTTAAAAGGTCCTTCATGATAAAGCGAAGCAAGACCCGCTTGTTGGGTGTAATCAAGCATTGCATCCACGGTGGTTTCATCAAAATCGGCAATCAGATAAGCCCTTCCGGTTTCCGGCGATTGTTTAAACCAAACACCATTAATAAATGCATGAGGAAGATTTTCTGCTATTTCTATTTCCCCAATACGAGCTAATACTGCTGGCTCCGCAGCACCAAACAGGGCAATTTTAGAACCCAGTGTAGTTTCGTTTGGAATTGCTTTCACAGGCATTTCCTGGCGTCCCCACACGGTAATTTTTCTATCTTTTGAACGGTCTAAACTAAAAGCCTGCAAGCTACTGCCATACCTTTGTGCAATGGCGGTGGAACCACGGGCTTCATTGGAACCTTCCTGGTTACTTAAAACGCCACCAATGGTTTTTGGATTTAAAGCCTGTATTCCGATAGCGTATTCACCATCACGTACTACACCCACCACTTCACCAATTGTTTTGTTAATGATCGTTGGATATGGTCCCCAGATAACCGCATTCACCTTGTCTTTCGCATCAATTTTTATCAACTCAAAACTTATATGCGTTTTCTTTTGAATCACTTTTATTTTGACTGTAATTTTTACAGGCAGATAAAACAGCGCAATGATACCCGATTTGAAAGTTGCCTCTGTTGGTTCAAACCAATCATTACCTACACGAATTTGTAACAAAGGGGCTTTCTCGCCTGTTGCCAAATAATTTCTACCCGAAGCTGGATTAAACAATGCGGTTAACTGTCCACCAGCTGATACAATAAGACTCAACCCCTCAGTCTTTAAATTGATCTGTTGTGCGGAAACAGTTATGAACTGAATGCAAAGAGCGCAAAAAATAGCAATCCGTTTTTTCATGTATATCATTATTTATTTTTTAAAGAAAAAAAATCTTGCTCATTATCATTCCGGCAGATGTGACAACTATCTTTCTACCCTCAATGTCGTCAATTCCAGTGTACTTAATTCCAATACTTCGGGTGTCGGCCCCAGTATCATTAAAAAAGTTTATAGTTGGAAAAAATTGACAGAGTAGAAAACCAGTCCCGCAGCAAACAAAAGTGAGAACATACCAGCAAATTACGGGAGAGGATATTTTTACTACGGCAAAAAATGATGCCAGATACATTAAAGTGCTATACATTTCCAATGACAGCCAGTTAAGATAATTAATGAGAAACCTGGGGTGAATTGAATTTCTTTTTAAAGCCTAAGCAGGAAAATAATAATGAAGCAAAGAAAGGGAAAAACGTTATATCTTTTGCTGCATCTTTTTTATTGTGTTAACAATAAAGTTGCTTTTTATACGATTTATATAGCGATACAAATAATCAATTAATTGCCCTGAAAAACCTCTAGATGTTAACTTTAATCCGTAACCTGTTTATTATACCTGGCTTTTTTTTATTGAGTTCCAGCAAACCAACCGTTGCGATTAAAAATTCCGGTATTAATTTATTAGCTGCAAAATTTCCCCTGATAAATTATTCGAAAAAAACAATATTTACACAGGAAGATATTGCAGATAAATATAAAGCTTGGAATATTGCCGCATCTGGAATATCCAATGAAGTTTTTACCTATGCATTTAAAGGGTTCAATTGCCTGTTACAAACAAATAAAATTAATAACACCGATATTATAACAATCATTGATTTTAGCAAGCCTTCTAACCAAAAACGTTTATATATTTTAGATCTTGCAACTGGTGAGATATTATTTAACACACTGGTAGCACACGGCCGCAATACTGGGCTGTTATATCCTACCAATTTTTCCAACAAGTCCTCCTCTTACGAAAGTAGCCTGGGTTTTTATGTTACCCTTAACACGTATACAGGCAACAATGGCTATTCGTTAAAACTGCAGGGTTGCGAAAAGGGGTTCAATGATAACGCCTTGCAAAGAAATATTGTACTGCATGGAGCGGCTTATGTAAATGAATCATTTATTCATCAAAACGGTTTTCTGGGCAGAAGCTATGGTTGCCCGGCTGTACCATTTGAACTTCATCAACAAATAATAGACCTGATAAAAAATGGGAGTTGCCTTTTTATTTATAATCCCAATACAAAATATGTTCAACGCTCAGCTTTTATCAATCACTCATTGGGATAGTTTAAGTTACCGTTTAAAGTTTTACACGTTAGGCACGATAGACGATAGAGGCGCCCTGGCTTAGGCCGGGGCTTTTTCGGCTCGGGAATAATTAAAAAGAAGTTAATTATGGTTGCGTATTTAAATACTTAACATTGTTTGCACAATAAACTATTTTAACTTTCGTTGGTATTTCAATAAAATCTTTTTATAATGAATACCAATAAAAGCGAACTTTTAATTTCCAGGGTTTTTAAAAATTTTCTTCAAAGATTTACACAGCCTGCCGGATTTTATCCGATAAAATTTTACACCAAATACAACAAAATACGTAGAAGCGAGCATTTGCATGCTGTAAAATAGTTTTACTGTAACCCCTCACTTGAATGGCCTCTGTATTTATACAGAGGCTTTTTAGTAAAATTATTAGAACGAGATATTTTTAAAAATGATGAAACAACAAGTTGAAGTAGCTATTTGATTTCTTCGAATTCAATATAATCATCATTTTTTCCCTTGCTGGCATTGGTGGTATTTGATACAGGCGCATTAGGTGCACTTTGATTTGCCGCTGCCTGCTGGTTCATTTTCTCCTGCATTTGTGCATTCATTTCCGAAAATTGTTTTTTAACCTTACTCGTGGTTTTTGCAACCGGAATAATAAAGTCAAAAATTAATTTGTACAATAGGTACAGTACAAAAAGTTCAAAAGCTACTCTAAATAGATTCATACCACAAATGTATAACTCAATTAAAAATAATCCTGTTAATGATTAGCAATTATTTAATGTGTTCATTAAGATGAAATAATTGGCTGTTTTTGGCGGTTAGTTAATAACTACATACATTTGCCTCAGAAAAAGAAACAGATGAAGGGAACGGGAAACGTTCCCTTCTTTATTTAATATGACCCAGACTACAGCAACACAGCCAATAGAGGCGATGGTTCAAAAATTAATTGAAGATGTTGATGACATGTTCCTTGTATCGGTGCGGATTAAGCCCACTAATAATATAAAGGTGTTTTTAGATTCGGATATTGGAGTTAATATTGATAAGTGTGCAAGATTAAACAGGGCAATGTACAAGATTATAGAAGAAGAGGCCTGGTATCCCGATGGGAATTTTTCATTGGAGGTTTCCAGTCCTGGTGTAGATGAACCTTTGCGTTTGCCACGTCAATACAAAAAAAACATTGCAAGAAATGTAGCAGTCACCTTCCTCGATGACACCACATTGGAAGGTAAAATGATTGATGCAAATGAAGACGGCATTGTAGTGGAATACACAGAAGGCAAAAATAAAAAAGCAGTTGTTCATACTAAGGAAGTAGCTTACAGCAACATGAAACAAACAATTGTGCAGGTATCATTTTAATATTCAAATAACAAATTCCCCTTCCGGCAGGGGCAAAAAAAGTGAGGCTGGTAAGGCTTATGGCACGTATTAACTTAATCGATTCCTTCCAGGAATTTAAAGATGCAGAGAACATTGATCGACCAACGTTGATGAAAGTGATGGAAGATGTTTTTAAAACCCTGATCAGGAAAAAATATGGCAGTGACGAACAGTTTGATGTTATTGTTAATGATCAGAAGGGTGATTTGGAAATTTTCCGTCGCAGAACAATTGTGGACAATGATGATTTGTACAATACACTTACAGAAATTGAATATAAAGATGCAATCAAAATAGAACCAGATTACCAGGTGGGTGAGGAGTTGTATGAAGAAGTGGATATACAAAAGGAATTTGGTCGCAGGGCAATTTTGGCAGGTAAGCAAACGCTGGCCAGTCGTATCAACGACCTTAAGAAAAATTTGTTGATTAAAAAATATGAAGACAGGGTTGGCGATATTGTAAGCGGTGAAGTTTACCAGGTGTGGAAAAAAGAAGTGCTTTTGTTGGACGAGGAAGGAAACGAAATGATTTTACCTAAATCGGAACAAATTCCATCAGACTACTTTAAAAAAGGTGAAACAGTAAGAGGCGTTGTAAAAAAAGTTGAACTTAAAAATAGCCAGGCTGTTATTGTGATTTCAAGAACAAGCCCTGTTTTCCTTGAAAAATTACTCGAAATTGAAGTACCGGAGATATTCGACGGCCTGATTGTTGTTAAAAAAATAGTAAGAGATCCGGGCGAGAGAGCAAAGATTGCAGTAGAAAGTTTTGATGATAGAATTGATCCGGTGGGAGCTTGTGTAGGTATGAAGGGCAGCCGAATTCATGGCATTGTAAGGGAATTGAAAAATGAAAATATCGACGTTATCAACTGGACGAATAATTTGCAGCTGTTAATTCAGCGGTCACTTACGCCAGCAAAAATTACCAGTATAGAATTGGACGACGAGAAAAAGCATGCAACCGTATACTTAAAGCCAGACCAGGTTTCATTGGCAATTGGCAGAAGGGGTGTAAATATTAAACTTGCGTGCGAACTAACAGGATATGAAATTGATGTGTTCCGTGATATAGAAGATGAAGACAACGAATTTGATATTGACCTGGAAGAATTTAGTGATGAAATTGAACCATGGGTGATTGAAGCGTTGAAAAAAGTTGGTTGTGATACAGCAAGATCAGTTCTGGCATTGAATGCAGCCGAACTGGAACGCAGAACAGATCTGGAAAAAGAAACAATCGAAGATTTACTGAGAATTTTGAAAGAAGAATTTGAAAAAGAGTAGTTGAAAAGTCTTTCAATTACAAACATAAAGAATAGCATTTTTAACAAATTATAACAGACCCCAAAAATCCTGCAAGGGATTTAGTACGAATGTCAGAAGTAGCAACAAATACACCCAGATTAATGGCAGCCGCCAAAGAATTCAACATTGGTAAAGACACCTTGGTAGAATTCCTTGAGTCAAAAGGTTTTAGTAAAGATCATTTAAGTCCTACTGCAAAGCTTACGGAACAAATGTACCGTGTGCTTCAGTCAGAGTTTCAGCAGGATAAAGTAGCCAAACAAAAAGCGGAAAAAATTGAGTTAACAAAAACAGCTCCGCCTGCAGAATCTAAAAGAAAAAGAGACGAAGAAGACCTTTCTTTTAAGAAAAAGGAAATTGTTACACCGCCACCTGCAGCGCCAATTGTTGTAGAAAAGCCAGAACAAATTGTTGTACCAGCACCCGAAATCATTCAGGTTCCATCAGCACCCGTAGAACCAGAACCTCAGGCAGTTGTTGTATCTGAAAAGCAGGAACCCGTTACAGTAAATACTACCAATGGTATTACAAAAATTGAGGCTCCGGAATTAGAAAGTCCGAAAGTGATTAATAAGATTGATCTTGACGCTATAGACTCTTCTACACGTCCCAAAAAAGCAGTTAAAAAAGCCGAGCCAAAAAGCACTGAAGCTGAAACTCCTTCAACAGCAGCTTTAGAAACTAAAGCACCCGAAACACCTGCTGTAATTGATGTTAAAGCAGAAGAAACTGTCGAACCCATCAAGCCAAAGGAACAGGAAGAAATACCAACAATAACTGTAACCCCGGTAGCAGAAGATACTAAAACAGATCAGCCCCCTGCAATTGAAAATATTAAGGCAGACAGACTGGAAGGTCCTAAAATATTAGGTAAAATTGAATTGCCGGTTGATAGTGACACCAGGCCTAAAAGAGAAGCAGAAGATAAACGCAAACGCAAACGCATTCCAATTGAGCGTAAAGGCAACGCACCAGGTGGCCAGCCATCTACAGGTACACAGCCCAACAGGCCGGGTGGAGGGTTTGATCCCAATCGCAGCAGACCGGGTGCACCAGGCTCATCCAATATGAACCGGGGTTCGGGAGGTACTGGTGGGTCAAATATGAACAGACCAGCTCCAGGTGGTCAGGGTGGCGCATCCTCCAACAGGCCAGGCGGCGCTCCGGGCGCTGGAAGATTTAGTCGTCAGCCAGCACCACCGGTACGCAAGGAAGGCAGGGAAATTGATGCAAAAGAAATTCAGGATAAAATAAAAGAAACACAGGCCAAATTATCTGGCGGCGGCGGAAGGGGCAAAAGCCTGAAAGCAAAATACCGTAAGGCAAAAAGAGACGAACAATCCGAACAAAGAGCAGGGTCTGGAGAAGAAAGCAACAAACTACAGGTTACAGAATTTATATCGGTGAGTGAACTCGCCGGTTTAATGGAAGTAAGTTTTGCTGACGTTATCAGCAAATGTATGAACCTTGGTATCATGGTATCCATCAATCAACGCCTTGAGGCAGATGTGATAGAACTGGTTGCCAGCGAATTTAATTTTGAAGTGGAATTCATTGGGGTAGAAGATGCAGCAGAACTGGAGGAAGATGATGATGAGGATACGGAAGAAGAAAAGAAACCAAGAGCACCTATCGTAACCATCATGGGTCACGTAGATCATGGTAAAACATCTTTACTCGATCACATACGAAATACCAACGTAATTGCAGGTGAAGCAGGTGGTATCACCCAGCACATTGGTGCATACGAGGTAAAATTGAAAGACGGTAAATCAATTACCTTTCTTGATACACCAGGTCACGAAGCCTTTACGGCCATGCGTGCAAGGGGTGCAAAAGTTACCGACGTTGCTGTAATTGTAATAGCTGCAGATGATGCAGTAATGCCTCAAACAAAAGAGGCTATCTCTCATGCACAGGCAGCGAACGTTCCGATGATATTTGCTATCAATAAAATTGACAGGGATGGATCTAACCCCGAAAAAATTAAGGAGCAGTTAGCCTCCATGAATATATTGGTGGAGAGTTGGGGTGGTAAATTCCAGAGCCAGGAAATAAGTGCCAAGCAAGGTTTAAATATTGATTTGTTGATGGAAAAAATATTGTTGGAAGCAGAAATTCTTGAGCTGAAAGCAAATCCTGAAAAACCAGCAAGCGGTACCGTAATTGAAGCATCTCTGGATAAAGGTCGTGGATATGTAGCCACCATATTGGTACAGAATGGCACATTAAAACTAGGCGATATGATTGTATCGGGCCAGTACTTTGGAAAGGTAAAAGCTATGTATAACGAAAGAAACATTCGTTCAGAAAAAGCACCGCCTTCCGCCCCGGTATTAATACTTGGACTAAATGGTGCACCGCAAGCCGGCGAAACTTTTAAAGTGTATGCTGATGAAAGTGAGGCAAGAGAAAAAGCGTACCAACGTGGGCAGATTTTGAGAGAGCAAGGTATGAGAGCCAGGAAACACATTACGCTGGATGAAATTGGTCGCAGGTTGGCATTGGGTAACTTTAAAGAATTGAATGTAATTATTAAAGGTGATGTGGATGGATCGGTAGAAGCGTTGAGTGATTCACTACAAAAATTAAGTACAGAAGAAATTGTAGTAAAAGTAATTCACAAGGCGGTAGGTGCTATCACAGAAAGTGATGTCACATTGGCCAATGCATCGGATGCAATTATTATAGGATTTAATGTGCGTCCATCTATACAGGCAGCAAGACTTGCGGAAAATGAATCTATCCAGATAAAATTATACTCCATCATTTACAATGCAATTGAAGAAATCAGGAGCGCAATGGAAGGTATGATGGAACCAGGTATTGAAGAGAAAATACTGGCCAATGTGGAGGTGAAAGAAACGTATAAATTTGATAAGGCAACAGTTGCAGGATGTATTGTAATTGAAGGTAAAATATCCAGGAACAACAGGGTAAGGCTTGTAAGGGACGGTATTGTAATTTACACTGGCGAGTTGGGTAGCTTAAAACGTTATAAAGATGACGTGAAAGAAGTAACCAATAATATGGAGTGTGGTTTAACCATTAAGAATTATGCTAACCTCGAGGTAGGGGATATTGTTGAAGCTTTTGAGGAAGTGGAAGTGAAGAGGACGTTGTAAGAAGGATGTGAATTGTCAATGGTCAATGGTCAATGGAGCTGCAGTGGCGAATAGTTTTTATTCACTACTCTCAATTCACAATTTACAACTCAACAACGGTACAAACATTTGTTAAATACGGGCGGCAGATGATTTCATAGTATTTCATCTGCCTTATTTTTGAAAATAATTTGTTGGAATGAAAAAAATTGGCGCAGTAGTTATTTTAAATTTTCTGATCTTAATATCCTTTGCTCAACCCAAAAAGATAATTGCAGATAGAATTATTGCCATTGTAGGCGATAAGGTGGTTTTAAAAAGCGATATAGACAATACCATCCTCGATATGCAACGGCAGGGAATAGAAGTGCCATCCAATGCTAGGTGCTTATCGCTGGAGCAGGCAATGGGCATAAAGGCACTTGTGTTGCAAGCCGAAAAGGATTCACTCCCCATTACTGATGAAGAAATATCATCTCAAATTGATAACCAGATAAGAGGTTTTATCAACCAATACGGATCAAAAGAAAAACTGGAAGAAATTTCGGGCAGAACTTTGTACCAGTTAAAAGAAGATTTTAAAGATGGTTTCCGGGAAAGAAAGCTGGCAGGTGATATGCGAAACAAGATTGTAGAAGAAAGCCGGATAACACCCAATGAAGTAAAAGTTTATTTTGACAAATTCCCCAAAGACAGTTTGCCGTATTATGAAAGTGAGTTGGAAATTGGGCAAATTGTAGTTTATCCCAAAGCAGGAAGAGATGCGGAAGAATACTCCCTTGATCAGTTAAAAGAATTTAAACTACAGCTGGAAGGTGGTAAAAAAGATTTTTGTACGCTGGCGGCTGTTTATTCAGATGATCCGGGAAGCAAGGATAAGTGTGGCCGGTACGAATTAAACAGGAACGAGAAACAATGGGATCCGGCTTTTTTAAGCAAGGCGTTTTCGTTAAAAGAAAATCAGATTTCTGTACCATTTAAAAGTAAATTTGGATATCACATTATACAAATGTTAAACCGTGCTGGAGATGACGCAGTAGTTAGGCATATTTTAAAAATACCGCAGATTACAAAGACTGAAGTAAATGCTTCTTTGTCCAAATTAGACACCGTTAGGTCAAAGTTAATTGCCGGAACCATCCAGTTTGGTGAAGCAGTTTCAAAGTACAGCGATGATGAATCCAGCAAGTTTACAGGTGGCCGTAAATCAAATAATGAAGGAAGTACTTACATTACCATCGACCAGTTAGATAAAGACCTTGTATTAATGATGAAGGACTTACGAGTAGGCCAATACTCACAGCCAACCGAGTTTACAGATGAAAGAGGCAAGAAAGGGGTACGAATTATTTACCTGTTAAGTAAAACAGAACCACACCGGGAAAATATAAAAGACGATTACAGTAAAATAGCGCAAAGGGCTTTAGAAGAAAAAAAGAACAATGCCCTTGAAAGGTGGTTTAACGAAAAAATACCTACCTATTATATTAAAGTGGATGACGAATTTAAAACCTGTGAAGAAATGAAAAAGTGGGTAACATCACCGGATGTAACGGTTAAAAAAAATTAGTTGAATATAACTTCTTTAAAAATGTTCCGACGGTTTATCCACGGAACATTTTTAGTTTATTGATGGCTTGATGTGAAGCTCCCGATCGAAAAATGTAACCCCACTTCCATATTCATTTGAGGAATTAACAACCGTTAGAATCCGGGCTGGGGAATTAATAAATATCTATCAGCAGAGAAGGTTCAAAACTGTAATTTTGAGGATGGATTAAAATTGGGCCAGACGACTCAATCTACAAATTACCGTTCAAACAAAATTATAAATAAATTGATAGACAAAAAACAATTAAAGCAGGAGCAGCAAACCGTATTGGTTGGTCTAGTAACCCCCGGGCAGTCGTCGGAACAACTCAATGAATACCTGGACGAACTGGCATTTTTATCAGAAACCGCTGGCGTGATTCCAGTAAAACGATTTATTCAAAAGCTACCCCATCCCGATAGCAGAACCTTTGTTGGTAAAGGGAAACTGGAGGAAATACGGCAATATCTTATAAGTCATAGCGCAGTAGAACTGGTAGTATTTGATGATGAGCTCACCGGATCTCAAATTCAGAACATCGAAAAAGAACTGGGTGTAAAAACCATCGACAGAAGCGATTTAATCCTCGATATTTTTGCAAGTCGTGCACAAACTGCCCAGGCCAAAACGCAGGTAGAGCTGGCGCAATACCAATATATTCTCCCCCGTTTAAAAGGGATGTGGAAGCATCTTGAAAGGCAGGGTGGTGGCGTAGGTACAAGAGGGCCTGGAGAAACAGAAATTGAAACAGACAGGCGTATTGTAAAGGATAAAATTAGTTTGTTACGAAAAAGGCTGACAGAGATAGACAAGCAATCGTTTACCCAAAGAAAAGAGCGGGGCGAATTTATCAGGGTATCATTGGTTGGTTATACCAACGTAGGTAAGTCAACCATTATGAACCTGTTGAGTAAAAGTGATGTGTTTGCTGAAAATAAATTATTTGCTACGCTGGATACTACCACTCGTAAGATCGTATTTGAACAAACACCTTTTTTGCTGAGCGATACGGTGGGCTTTATCCGCAAATTGCCGCATCACCTTGTTGAGAGTTTTAAAAGCACGCTGGACGAAGTAAGAGAAGCAGATATTTTATTGCATGTAGTTGATATATCTCACCCGCAGTACGAAGAGCAGGTTGATGTAGTAAACAAAACACTTGCGGAGCTTGGGGCGCAGGACAGACCCACCATTACCATTTTTAATAAAATGGATAAATACGAAAAAGAAACCTTCGATCAATGGCTGGATGACGAAGTAAAAGTTGAATTACTCGGCGACTTAAAGCAAAGATGGCAGGAAGAAACAATAGGTAACTGTGTATTTATATCCGCCACAGAAAAGACAAATATTGATGTACTGCGCCAAACCATATTAAATAAGGTGAGGGAAATGTACCGCATCCGTTATCCATACAAAGCCGAATATTTTTATTAGACGTTTGCGGAATCAAGCTGACAATTCCGGTGAACCCGTTTATTTAAATCACAAAAAAATATTTTTAAAAAAGCTGGATTATAAGGTAGATGACAGAAAAAAAATTAACCTGGCATAAAATAGCGGAGCATGAAAATGAGTTAACATTTAATGCCGGGAACCTGTTACAGATGGAGATAGCGGGTAAGCAGGTTTGCCTGTCAAAATACGGAGAACGAATCCTTGCCTTCGCTGCAAAATGCCCGCATGCAGGCGGCAGCCTTGTTAATGGCCATGTTGATGCGCTTGGAAATGTAGTGTGCCCGCTGCATAGATATAAATTTAGTATTTACAATGGCAGAAATACCAGTGGTGAAGGGTACTTTTTAAAACGGTTTCCGCTGCAGATAAACAGCGACGGCATTTTTATAAGTTTTGAAGAAAATAAAAGTTTTTTGTAAATCGGGTTGGTTTAAAATACAGAAAGCCCTATTTTTGCCCTCCAATAAAAAAACACTCCTCCTTAGCTCAGTTGGTTAGAGCATCTGACTGTTAATCAGAGGGTCTCCCGTTCAAGTCGGGAAGGGGGAGCTTAAAAATCAAGCAGTTATGAATAATCTCATAGCTGCTTTTTTGTTTTGTGACCTCAAATGTGACCATAAAAAATTGTGACCACGGAAAGCTAAAAATTGGATACCAAACCAAATAAACCCTTTTAATGACTTTTTGCTGAAAAGGAAAGTTGCTGGTACTCTGCCAGAGCCCTACAATAGTATTTACTAAATGGTTTTGCAAAACCTTCACTGATCATTATTTCATTTAAGCAAGTACCATCGGTAAGAAAAACATAAGCTAGTGTTCTGCCATAAGAATCGATGCTATTTGATTTTTCCATTTGTATGGTTACAGAAGTTCCAACCGGAGCAATAGTATTTAAAAATGTTTTTGATTTATGACCTAACGATAAAAGCAATTGACCAGGCAAGTGTGTTTCTCTTTCATCCTGTTGCAGCTTTTTCGACCTCCTAATTTCAGGTGCATCAATACCTAAAAACCTTATTTCCTCTTCTAGCTTATTAAAAATATTTATTACAAAAATGCCATCTCCATCAACCACTTTAATGATTTTAAGGTGAGTTTTTATAATTGCTTGTCCGTATGCTTTGAATTGCACCATATTGCTTTATTTAACTAATTGAAATTCAATGTATTACATTGTAAATTTGTATTGAAAAAATATATTTTCAAAATTTAAATTTAATATCATGGCAAAACAAACAGGTTTATTACGTTACTCGGGTTCAATGGGTGGAGTAAGACATTTTAAAATCAAAGGTTTAGCTGGCGACTTCGCCGGGTTAAACGGCGGTCCTTCAGGAGATCAAATTAAAACGGCTCCTGAGTTTGAACGTACTCGTGAAAATATGAACGAGTTCGGCGGATGTGCAACTACCGGAAAATCCATTCGTGTTGGACTCAGTCAATTGATGAAACAAATGAGTGATCCGCAAATGACCGGAAGATTGACCGGTGTAATCAAGAAAATTAATTTGGAAGACCAAACAGAAGCCAGGGGTTACCGGGCAATTTTGATTTCACAGGAAAAGCAGTATTTGACTGGCTTTGCATTCGATAAGAATGTTAGCCTGGAAGGTGTGTTTACTGCACCTTACACTTTGACCAGTACTCCTGCCCGTGACAGTGGTACATTCACAGTACCTGCATTCAATCCGGCAAACCTTGTGAATGCGCCTGCTGGCTCAACTCACTTTCGTTTGATTCTGGCTTTGGCTTGTGTTTCTGATTTTGCTTACAATGATCAGACCGGCATCTATGAGCCAATTGATACGGCAAACAATGAACTTTCAGATGTGCAGTATTCCGGTTACATCGATTTGTTCACTCCGGTAGCAGCTCCAACTGTTGTAACAGCTACTCTGCCAGGAACACCAACACTTACTGCGGATGCAAGTGTGTTGCAATGTATCGGCATTGAGTTTTATCAGCAAGTAGGACCTAACTACTATCTGTTTAACTCAGGCAATGCCCTGAAGATTCAGGATATTTTTTAAGGATTGAAATATCTACTCTGTTGTGAGC
>JANYCA010000131.1 GCA_025360525.1 Chitinophagaceae bacterium
TGTTAATTGATTCGGACTGATATATTTTGGAGTGGATGCACACTTTTTAGAGACTTTAAATGTTTTTGTTTGCATGTAATTCTCAATTTATTCGCTATAACTCAAATATAATAAGACTTTGCAGTTGTTGAGCAAGCCCCAATTAAATTAAACATTATGGTAACGGTAACTAATTATCATCTTCGCCAAAGTAAAGGCGGAAAAGATTATGTGTCATTTACATTACAAGAAGACAGGGAAATGATACAATTTCAGAAAACTGGAAAAATCTATGCTACAGTGGAAAATCCACAAAAACTTCCCCACTCTATAAGCTGATAAAAAACAGTTTTTTAGGATTATAGCTGGTTGTTGAAATAAAACTTACCGGAAGGCATTTTGTACAACTTACCGATTGATTTTTTTAAATAAGACAGCTATTAAGCCTTTATGAAGATGGCTACGTAGGCTGCGGCTTTTAGGTATGCATCCTGCCTTTAAAACCAGTATTGAAACTGACGTACCTCCGCAATTTACCAATGACGAACTGATGCATCACCTGGTACAAAGCGAGTGACGAGAGGACTTACAGTACAGTACTAAGAGGGCTTTAGAATGCCAATTTCCGGTATCGTGCCAATATATTACTCCGGTGATCATCTACCTGCGCCATTACAAAAAAAAGGGAAGATTTTTTTATTACCGGCAGCACCGGCACATGTAAAAGTTTTTCGACTCCGCACTTGGACAGCAGGTTTATTTACTGGCTACAAAATCCTCTACGCCACCACTACCAAACTGATGTCTCATTAAAAATTGGCCATAGCCGATGGACCTCAATTAGGAGAGTTGTCAAAATTCAAAATCAGGACGCTTTAATATTGGATGACTTTGGTGTTCAGCCCTTCAATGCAGGTGGCAGGTCATCATTACTGGATATCATTGAAGACCTTCATGATAAAAGCACCAGCATCATTTCCGCACAGGTAACAGTAAAAAAATGGTATGAAGTGATCGGAGAGAAAACGCTTGCTGATGCTATTCCGGACACAATCGTTCACAAATCATTAGAACAAAACCTATGGATAATCATTAAGAAAAAAGCAAGAGGGCAACGCAGAAATAACCGAATCATTTTTATAGCACCAACGGACAAAAGTTAATCACGACTATAGATCTTTAAAGAACCTGCTATTGTCTCGTTTTAGTCTTTATTAGCAGGGTTTTTAGGACTTTTTTGAAATCGCTTTTAGGAGGCAATTTGAAATGGTGGAGGGGGTTAGCTTAGCAGGAATTTACATCTAACTATGCAAGCGTTTATTTTATTTTAAAAAATTTATGCAATCGTTTGATTAGATTTTTGTTCTTATTATGGTATACATTTAGTTATACTTTAGTTAATGGATATTGGACTGCCATATTTTTAATTAATAATAAAAGTTTAGAAATTTTACGAAAGATTAAGCATGGTAAGAATGTATTGCCACCAACTATTCAATAATTTAAACTTGCTGAAAACGGACTTGTTTTTTGAAAAAAAGTAGATCAAAAATAATATGCAGTTACTGTTTATGGGGTGGCAAATTATTTATTTGAATTGCGTTTCAGGCACTCATTAGTATGTTTATGAATTGTTACAAGATGTTTATAATATGAACCTTAGAATTCTTATTTGAATCTTTATATATCACAACCAAAAACCAATCTGCATGCATCCGAAATTTATTTTTAAAGTATTGCTTTTGCTAACCCTGTTTGGATCCGTAGCTATGCAATCAAAGAAAGCCCAGGCACAGAAAGTTGCCAGTTCGGACAAAAAAATCAGTGGCAAAGTCACTGATGAAAATGGAGTTCCGCTGTCGGGAGTAAGTATAACGGTTAAGGGCACTGCCAAAGGAACCGCAACAGATGCAGCAGGTGTTTTTTCAATCGAGGTAAATGGTAGTGACGTAACATTGGTTTTAAGTTACATCAATTATGCTACAAAAGAAATCAAACCAGGAAATGAATCTTCATTAAATGTACAGTTATTAAAGGATGCAAAAACCCAAAAGCTCGATGAAGTAGTAGTAGTGGGTTACGGTACGCAACGTAAGGTTGATTTAACCGGTTCAGTTGCATCTGTAAGTCGTAAAGATTTTGTGAACAAACCTTTCACCAGTCCCGACCAGATATTAGGTGGTCGGGTATCTGGTGTAAATATTGCCAACAGAAGCGGTGATCCCGGCGCACCCATTGATGTTCGTATCAGGGGTGTGGGTACTACTGGTGTTAATCAGCCATTATGGGTGATAGACGGGGTACCTACAGTTCAAACCTCCAACATATCAGTGAATACGGGCTCCTCTACAGAGTCAAATCCGTTAGCAGGAATTAATACAAGTGATATTGAATCTATTGATGTTTTAAAAGATGCTTCCGCTGCTGCAATTTATGGGGCGAGGGCAGCCAATGGGGTAATAATTATAACAACCCGAAGGGGAAAAGAAGGAAGGACATCACTGAACTATGATGGTTTTTATGGTATTCAAACTGTTCCCAAAAACAGGCAGTTTGACTTACTGAATGTGGCTCAGTATATTGCCCTCCAGGCGGAATTGGGAAGAGATCTGTCGGCCTTTAACGGAAAACCCTTTGTTGATTGGCAGGATTTGATCTTTCAAAACGGCCCTGTTAACAGCCATAATCTTACCATGAGTGGCGGGTCACAAAAAGCCAATTTTAGTGTGGGTGCCGGATACCTTAACAATACAGGCGTTGAACTGGGGCAGAGTTTTAAAAGGTTTTCATTTAAAGTAAATTCGGATATCAACGTTGGCAAATACCT
>JANYCA010000135.1 GCA_025360525.1 Chitinophagaceae bacterium
CGCCATTGCAAACAAAGTGGAATATAGAAAGGGTTAAATCAGAGAAAGGAAAAAAGTTTCCGGAACTGCATATATTGATAATGAATTTGAAATCATGGTTAAGAGGCATCCATCATAAATGCAGCGAAAAACATATGCAGGCGTATCTGAATGAATTCTTTTATCGCTTTAACAGGCGGGGATTTGATAAAACTATATTTCACAACCTAGTAACAAGAATGGTAAAGAGTGATCCTATTTATCACAAGGCATTCACGACTTAAACGATTTATTCTATATATTTTTTAGTGATGGGTGCTATACACAATATTAATAGTAACGGCATTAAAGATATTAACATGCCAGTACCTTGGATTATTATCGGCATTTTTACACCCATCGCCCTAAGACTTTTTATTTTGGGATACTACGCTTTTAAAGGAAAATATAATAAACTCCCGGCCTCCCCTGATGAGATTTAAGATACCCTTTTAAATCAGTTTTTTTGCAGCAATTCCCAATGCAATATATATAGCCTCCAATATTGCAGGTCTTACATTTAGTTTTGAAAGTGTAGGATTGGTGCCATTGGGTGTTACCCTGTTACTGAGAAATACAAACACCAGGTTACTAGCAGGGTCAGCCCAAACGCAGGTGCCGGTAAAACCTGTATGACCAAATGTACGTGGTGAGGAGGAGTAACTTGGGTAAGGTTCCGGCTTACTGCGATTATCCTTCTCTGGTTTATCAAAGCCATAACCGCGGCGGCTGATTTTACTCTGGTACCCGGTAAATAAATCAATTGTTTCTTTTTTAAAATAGCGTTTACCATTAAATGTGCCGCCATTTAACAGCATCTGCATAATTACAGCCATATCGTAGGCGTTGCTAAATAACCCGGCGTGGCCTGCCACACCCGCAAACATTGCTGCACCCGGGTCGTGTACATCACCCCTTATCAGTTGCTTTCTAAATATAGGCTCTTGCTCGGTAGGCGATATTCTGGACAACGGCATATATTCCCGGGGTTTAAATCCGGTGCTGGTTAAACCGAGTGGTTTGTAAAATTCTTTTTGTACATATTCATTGAGTGGTATTCCATCTATTGCTTCTGATACCTTACCTAAAAAAATAAAATCATTATCGCTGTACACATACTTGTTGGCATCTGTTAAGGGGCTTTGTAATATCCGGGCCATCATGCTATCGTTCCAGCTATTTCGCAGAAATAAATTCTCTGCAACTCTAATGCTAAATGAATCATTTTTAATTGAAGAAAAGTAATGGGGCAATGGATTACCTGCCGTGTCGACAATTTCTTTATAAAAAGGGATATAGGGTACAAGCCCGGCCTGGTGTAATAAAATATTTTCAATAGTAAGATTTTCTTTATCGGTACCTTTTGAAACTGGCAGATAGTGACCCAGCGTTTTCTGCAATTCTAGTTTTCCTTCCTCATACAATTTCATTATGGTTAAAGTAGTTGCACAAATTTTGGTAACCGATGCCATGTCGTACACAGATGTATAAGAAGTTCTTTCAAGACCATCGTAGTTAAAATTGCCAAAGGCTTTATGGTAAACTATCTTCCCATCTTTAGCTGCCAACACTACACAACCCGGTGTGGCACCACTGATAATAGCATTGTTTGCAATAGAATCAATTGCATTAAATGTGCCGAAGGCGATGTTGTTTTTACCGGGCAACAATAAAGCAGTTGTATTTATACCGCTGCCATATTTATAAGCCTCACAAACCGTAACAGGTAGATTTCCTTTTGCTGCAATTTTACCCTGCAGTAAATCGAAGGCAGCTTGATGAGTAATAGTGTCGTCCTCGTAACAGGCAACTAAATTTTTGCTTTTACAAATGTTTTTTATGGCGTATGGATTGCCAAAAACAAAACAAATGCTGTTGGTTTGGTGCTGTAATTGTTGTACCAACTGCACTGCGGCAACACTTATTCCAAAGTTATTAAGCGGTGTACGGTTGTAAGCATGAATGCCAATCACCACTTTTTTAAACCTTTTTTTTATTGAATCAATAATGGCGGCAACACTTATTGTATCCGTTTTATAATTAAAATAAAAAGCGGCTGCTTTATAGGTTTGCATTATGTTTCTTGCAAATGCATTGCTGCTGTCTAAGCCAATGCCAACATAAGCAATGTCGTTGGTTGGCATTAATGGGAAAAAATCATTGCCAGTTTTATTAAGAACAGTAATGGCGTTTTCAGCAACTAATTTTTTCATAGCTGGTATTCCGTTATTGAGGTCGGATGCTATGTTGGGTAATACAACTGGTTTCGCATTTGTACCTATGTATTTATATTTTGTCAGCAACACTTTTTTACAATGTTCATCAATCTCATCCCAGCTAATCATGCCACTGTCTACAGCTGCCTTAATTTTTTCAATTACCTGTTCTACATCACCCGGTAAGCAAAGCATATCGTTGCCGGCAATTAATGATTGTACAGATGCTTCTCCATCAGGATAAAACTTTTTTACTCCCTGCATTTCCAACGCATCTGTAAAAGTGAGGCCCTGGTAACCAAGTTTGTCCCTCAACAATCCTGTTACATTTTTTTTAGAAATAGAAGTTGCCCTGTTAGCTGCCGTATCAATAGCTGGAATATAAAGATGGGCTATCATTACACTGCCAATACCAGCTTCAAAAATTTTTCTAAAAGGATATAATTCCAACGAATCAAGCTGGGCCATACTTTTATTGATAACGGGCAAATCTTTGTGAGAATCAACTGCTACATCGCCATGGCCGGGAAAGTGCTTGGCACAGGCCAGTACGCCTATATCCTGCATACCTTTCATGTATTGAATACCATAGCGGGCAACTTTATATTTGTCCTCACCAAAACTGCGATCGTTTATTACAGGATTATCAGGATTGTTGTTTACATCTACTACCGGAGCAAAGTTTACGTGTATGCCTAATCTTTTACATTGCTCGCCCACCAATTTGCCATACTGGTATATAATATTACTATCCTGCACCGCACCCAGCATCATTTGATGAGGTAATGCCTGAACACTATCAGTTAGCCGCATGCCAACGCCCCATTCTGCATCAATACTAACCAACAGGGGCGTTTGTGCCATACGTTGTAAATTATTTATAATTGTACCCAGCAGTTGGGGGCCTCCCTGAAAAAGACACATACCTCCAATATTGTATTTTTTTACCATTGCTCCTACCAACGAATCATAGTAAATGGGCTTTTTAGTTTGGGGATCTATGCTGGTTAATCGAAGCACCATTAACTGGGCTATGCGTTGCTCTTTTGTAAGGGATTTAAGTACGCTATCTGCCCAGGTATTCGCAATGGCATTGCTGCCTTTAGTCTGCGACCTGGCAGAAATACTAATTACCAGCAACACGAATAGAAGATATTTTTTCATATTGAATTTGTTATCCGCAAAGTAAGAAGATTTGAACACAGTTAATTTTGGAAATAGTTTTTTGTGCCTGCTAAATATCTTCTACGGCTGTTTACCAGCTTATTATTGGTGTATGGATATTTATAATTTTTAAATGCCTTTGTATATAATTTTTTAACAATTTTGCCTGCAAGATTATTAAAAAACAATCCTTTACTTTGTGCATATGAAAAAAATAATCCTTTCTATATTATTGTCTGGTACAGTTTTTTGTGCGGTAGTTGCACAACCTGGCTTTGATGGCAATGAACTGCAGGGAGAGTTTGGCGTTACAATTGGCACAGCGCATTATTTTGGCGATCTTAATACCAACACCTCTCTTAACCGGCTCAAACCAGCAGTGGGTGTTTTTTTTAGAAAGCAGTTTAACAATTACCTCGGCTTAAGAATTAGTTCTCATTATGCACAGTTGGGTTTTAGTGATATCTACAGTAAAAACGATTATCAAAAAAAAAGGAACCTAAGCTTTAATACAGATATCTGGGAATTTGCCTTACAAGGTGAATTCAATTTCTTTAAATTCATGCCCAACGATCCGGCCTACTCTTTTACTCCATTTGTAACGCTCGGCTTAGGTGTATTTAGTTATAACCCTTATGCTTACCTGGAAGGCAAAAAGGTTTTTTTACGCCCATTGGGTACCGAAGGACAAAATATCGGCTACGCCGGAGCTGATGGGAAAAAACGCAAGCCCTATGGAAGCATGGCTGTTTGTGTGCCCATTGGAATGGGTATTAAATACAATATAAATCAGAAAATAAACCTTTCCTTCCAGATAACCCACCGGCTTACCAGCACAGATTACCTCGATGATGTAAGTACTACTTTTATTGGAGTAGATAAGTTTGATCAATTGCCCAACGGTCAATTAACAACTGCTGGTTTATTACAAGACAGAAGTTATGAGAAAGGTGTGCCTATTGGCATCGAAGGCAGGCAGCGTGGCTGGAGCAAACAAAAAGATCAATATATAATTGCTGAAATGTGTTTCTCGTTTAACATCAGTACATACAAATGCCCTTCAAGTTTTTAATTGCTTACGAATAAGTATTAAAAGTTTATCTATACAAAATTACCTGCTCTCCTTTTTTATATCCTTCAGTTACACTGGAATGCACCTTTAAGGGCATTTCGCCAGCCTGAATTTTTCGCAATAGTGTACATGGTTTCACTTAAGCCCAATGCTTTACATAATATATCCAGGCTTTCACTTTTAAATAGGACTGATCTTTTTGGAAAAAAAATGAATTTCTTCCAGAATATGGAGAAACAGATTTGGGTAATTTTTACAGAATCTTTACCAGGCAAAGGTTTTAGTGTTTGGTATAGCTTATGTAATTATGGCAACAGATTAAAAACCCCCATCTGTTCTCATGATAATAAACCACCTACTCTTACTCACATTCGTTTTAGTCACCTGTGGGGTTGCACTAAGTGTACAGGTAAAATACCTGTTGCACCATAGTAATAGAGTTGTTGCAAATAAAGTATTGGCTATGGCACCAGTACGCAACATTTTTATATCAATCTGTTTATTATTTTCCTTTAGTGCAAATTGTCAAACTGTTTATTATCCTGCAAATGCTTCAAAACTACTGCAGAGTTCTGCAAATGACGTGGCTATGCTTTTGCAAAAAGCTATAAACGGCAGCAGTTTTACAGCAATGCCTTATACAATTGTACCTGCTACGGGTATTGTTTTAATCTATGATTCAACTGGCACGGGCAACCAGTTTTGTAAAGTAAAAGGAAATGGCAAAGGTTTCATTTCCTTTTCTGCTCCGCAGGATAATGGCCTCAACTTTGGTATTTACCAATATCTTCAGCAGGTAGGATTTCGTTTTTACCAGCCTGGTAGCATCTGGGAAATAATTCCTGTACTTTCTTCTCCTTATAAGAACATCGATACAACCTATACCTGCCAATACAAATACAAAAACTGGTTCATTAGCGGCGGGCACAATGCATGGGCAATGGATAATGACAATAGTTATTATTGGGAAACATATTTTGGTGAAAACGGTCACCAGTGGTCTTTGTATCAGCGAAGAAATAATATGACGGGTGCTTACAGATTTAGCGGTCACCGGGATGATATAATGACGACGGACTACTTAACTCAATTAAAAAACAATCCCTGTTATGTTGGGCCTTACAATAATTCAAGAGTGGCAACACTACAATCGGTGCCGGATGTAAACAATATCGCTGCCATGCAACTTTGGGGAAATGGTATTGAACAAAAATTCTCGACTTATAAAAACACCATCTTCAACAACAAAGATATATATGCTGATTATTTTAGAAATTTTAACTACAACAACGAATACGTTGGGATAGAGGTTCCGGATGGTGCACATTGGGCCAATTCAAAAGATAACAATGGTTGCGGAACAAAATTGCTGTTAAAAGCCAGCGACCAACATTTTACGTTGGCCAATTTTATATCTACTTCCATCAATAATAAATATCCTGATAAAAAGTTTCAGTTATACGCATACGATAGTCACGCAGATATTCCTTCAGCAAATATCAGCATCAACAGCGCCATTGATGTGCAGGTAGTAGCTACCGCATTTCAAAATGAAAGCAGTGCAAAAGGGCTGCTAAACCGATGGTACGGCAAATCAACTAATATTTCAGAATACCATTACCTCAACCTGCCCCAGTGGAGTGGCGAAACCCCTTCTTTTTACCTGCAGGAGTTAAAAACAACGCTGCAGAGGCTTAAAGAAAAAAAGAGCCAGGGCATTGTGTGGGAAGCGTCGCCAGCCAAATTTGCCAGCTTACCCTTTTTACTGGCCGCCAACACCCAATTAAAAGATGGCATTTTGATAGACAGCACCTTGCACGAATTTTGTTTCAATCTTTTTGGAAATGGTGCGGCTTCCATCTATAAACTGCTGCAAATGTGGAGTGATGATAAAACAATAACAGTATCAAACGGCATACAGGATAATAAATACAAAATGTCTTTATACTTACAATTGGTGAATGAGGCTGATAATCTTACAAAAAACGACCCCGTTATTGTTAAACAGCGTTTGAATGAGTTAAAAGCTTATCTCCACTACATGGTGTTGTTTTACGACTGGGCGTTTGATCAGCGTTCGTATACCCTTAAAGCCAGCAAAGCAGCAACACTGGCTTTATATCTTGCAAAAGTTAACCGGCTACAGGTTGTAAACAGTTATTATCTTATAAACGACATCGTAAACAAGTACCTGCCAACAGATAGTATTTACGTAAGATATAATACCAGCAATGGTACAGCTTATCAAAACGGACAATTGCCCCTCATTACAAACGAAGAAATCAATACATATTTTGTAAAAGACCTACAAAAAGAACAGGTATTAATCAACCAGTTTTCTTTTAAAGATGTTGCAGCAATGAAGGCAGATTTTAATAAAAGCAACCTGGCTCCTTTAGAGAAAATTGATGTTTTTATCAACTTCACCTACGGAAAAGACTACGCCAGCAAAAGTGAAATAGACATCAGGGCAGATAAAGCCGGTAGTTTTCAAATTAAATACAGTCCGCAATTTGGTATACCGCAAACGGGTTATATAAATTTTACAGTAGAGGCTGCAGATAAAACAACAGGCATCATTAAAGATTTTACTTTAGACCAAAAGGGAACAGCCGGCATCCTGTATGTTGCTTTACCTTCAGCCGGAACTTATAAGCTTACAGTTACCACTAAATATAAATCTGCAGTAGCGCTTACTATCACTACCAACGGAAACTACTTTTATCGCAATGGTCCTTTTTTGGGTAACACCATCGAAAACTACCGAAATAATTTACTAAGCCTGCCTGGCTACTTTCATGTGCCAACAGGACTTCAAAAAGTGTACTTCAGTATAAATAACAGTAATCCAGGTGGCATGGGTTATGCAACAGCAGCAGCCATTAACGCAGCTTTCTTATTTAAAGACAACAACAACAATCCTGTAACGGCAAAGCTGGTAAACAATAACGATTCTTCACTTTTTTACCTGGATGTGCCTAACGGAAATGACGGGTATTTTTGGAAGGCATTTAAAATGGAACAGTACCGTTTATGCTTTTCCAACATCAGTAATGTACAATGGTATGCTGCTAAAAAAGCCTGTGCTATCGCAGATTTCAAAGTTTCCGTAGAAAAAAAATCGGAGAATTGCATAACTAAACTAAGCGCAATAGCCAACAACGGCAATTTAAAATGGCAGGTGTACGATGCCAGCGTATTGTATGAATATGCAAACATTGCTACAATTGATTTACCCAATATCATTAGCCCCAATGCAATTATTACTTTATTTAACGGCAGTGAATGCTACACAACAAAAAAACTAGGTGATGAGCCTGAGTATATAAAAAACCTTACCGCCTGCGCAACAGGCAGCGCTATACCAACAATAGCTACGGGCGTATCTGTATATCCTAACCCGGGTACAGGATTATTTAATTGCCTGCAGAACGGACAGGCACTTTTAACCAATGAAATTTTGATTTATAATAACGTTGGTAATAAGGTAGCCGCTTTTAGCAATACCCAACAATTTAATATTACTCATTTACCTGCAGGTATCTATTATTACCAGGTGGTTATTGGCGGGCAACCTTACAGAGGCAAATTGATAAAAGCCTAACATTTGCACCCATCGCTTATTGCAACTAAATTTTACTACTTTTGCAGCCCTCAGTTAAGCGCTTTGCTTGTCTGAATTTTTATCAGTGGTATGAGTTTAAAAGACAGTATAGACATGCAACGGCTTCCAAGCCATATTGCCATCATTATGGATGGCAATGGGCGTTGGGCACAGGAGAAAGGCGAAGACCGTCTTTTTGGTCATTTGCATGGCGTGGAAAGTGTCCGCAATATTGTAGAGGGCTGTGCGGAACTGGGTATCGGATTTCTTACCTTATATGCTTTTAGTACCGAAAACTGGGACAGGCCGGCCAATGAAGTAAGCGGATTAATGGAAATTTTGGTTGATACTATTCGCAAAGAGGTGCCTACACTTAATAAAAATAATATTAAGCTGCATGTAATTGGCGATTTAAATATGTTACCAGCCAATGCCAGGCTTGCACTTAAAGAAGCATTACAGGAAACCAGTATAAACACCGGTTTAAACCTGGTAATGGCTTTAAGTTACAGCAGCAGGTGGGAGCTGGTGAATGCTGTAAAAAATATAGCAGTTGATGTAAAAGAAGGCACCCTTTCGCCAGATGGCATTACACAGGAAACCCTCCAAAAGTATTTGTCTACCAGCGAATTTCCCGACCCGGAACTAATGATCAGGACAAGTGGGGAATACAGAATCAGCAATTTTTTATTGTACCAGCTTGCCTATGCCGAATTATATTTTACCAACACCCGATGGCCCGATTTTAGAAAAGACAATCTGTACGAAGCCATCATTGATTTTCAAAACAGGGAGCGGCGTTTTGGTAAAACAGGTGAGCAATTATATAAAAAAGACGATGTTGCACAGTAATAATTATCCCTTTTTTAAAAGAAGTTTTTTTCATAAGCGCCATCTAGTAAAGGCCGGGCTGGCCAATGGTTTAACAAATAGTTTTCATAATTGCAATTAAATTGCCGTTCGTAAAAAAATATTGATGCACAGGATTTACCAAAACGTTTTATTGTTTGTATTAGCAACATTTTTCAGTAATTCTCTTTTAGCCCAGGTTGATACCATTCCTCCCGTTTCCATTAATCCGCAGTTATTAGAAATATTTAATGCAAAGCCTCCCAAGGAATATATCATTGCCGGTATTACCGTAACTGGTAATAAATCCTTTGATCAAAACCTTATTATTTCCATATCTGGTATAGCAGTTGGCGACAAAGTGGTGATACCTGGTTCCGATGTATTCAGTAAAGCCATTACCAAACTTTGGAAACAAAATCTTATCGCTGATGTAGAGGTATATTTTACCAACCTTATTGGTAAAAATCTATATGTTGAATTAGCAATTGTAGAAAGGCCAAGACTAGCAGATTTTAAATTTATAGGAATATCGAAAGGTGAAAAAGATGATCTGGATACCAAATCGGGCCTGTTTAAAGATAGGGTAGTTACTGAAAACATGAAGGTAAGTGCGATTGATGCCATTCGTAAATTTTTTGCAGATAAAGGTTATCGTAATTTAACCGTAAAGCTAAAAGAAGAGCCGGCAAACGGTTTGGCCAATGCCGTTGTACTTACATTTAATATAGACAAGGGAAATAAAGTAAAAGTTAACTCCCTCAATTTTGCCAATAACGAGTATTTGCCGGATAGTAAGCTTAAGAAACAGATGAAAGGAACCAAAGAATTGTCAAGGTTTACGCTGTATCCGCCAGTAATAACCAGTCCTTTTGGTGATACCAATCACATTATTACATTTAAAGAATACTTACAAGATTATGGGTATTTGTCTTATTCAAAAACCAAAGAGGTAATAGACCCTTATTTTAGGTTTAAATTATTTAGTTCCGCCAAATACAATCCCAAAAAATACGAAGAAGATAAAGGGAAGTTGTTGGATTATTACAACAGCCAGGGCTTTAGGGATGCCAGCATTGTTAAGGACACTGCTGTTACCAATAGTAAGGGTAACCTGGATATTCATATTAAAATGAATGAAGGAAATAAGTATTATTTCGGGAACATCATTTGGAGAGGTAATACAAAATATTCCGATTCTATCCTGAATGTTTTTTTAGGTATCCGTAAAGGCGATATATACAACCTGGAAGTACTTAACAAGCGGTTGGGAAAACAATTAAGTGCTGATGGTGGCGATATTCAAAGTTTATACATGGACGATGGCTACCTGTTTTTTAGGGTGGAGCCAATCGAGACTTCTGTATATAACGATACCATCAATTTTGAAATTCGCATGCAGGAAGGCCCGCAGGCAACCATTGGTAAAATAGAAATTAGTGGCAACGATAAAACAAAAGATTATGTAATTCGCCGGGAATTAAGAACTGTGCCAGGTGAAAAATTTAGTCGTGCAGATATTATCCGTACCCAACGGGAGTTAGGACAGTTGGGCTTTTTTAACCCGGAAAAAATTGTTCCAAATGTAGTCCCCAACTCCGATAATGGTACGGTAGATATTAGTTGGGGTGTTGAAGAAAAATCCAACGACCAGCTGGAGTTATCGGCAGGTTTTGGAGGAGGAATAGGCTTAACTGGCACGTTGGGTATTACGTTTAATAACTTTTCTATAAATAATATTTTCAATAAAAAAACCTGGGATCCATTACCCTCAGGCAGTGGTCAAAAATTAAGTGCAAGGATACAATCTAACGGAAGGGCTTTCCGCACCTACAATTTTTCCTTTACAGAACCATGGCTGGGTGGCAAAAAACGTAACTCTTTTTCTGTAAGCGTTTACAATACCAAACAAACCAATTCGTACAACCAATTTACAGGGCAATATTGCAGATCTTGCGGAGACACTTCTTTTTTAAAAATTACAGGTGCCAGCATTTCGTTGGGTAAACAATTAAAATGGCCGGATGATTATTTTTCTTTGGTTACTTCAATCAATTTTCAGCAATACACTTTAAAGAACTATGCTGTTAGCGGATTTGGTGGACTAAGCAATGGCGTATCTTCCAACATCAGTTTCAGAGTTGCGCTTGCCCGAAGTTCAACCACCGGAAGCCCTATTTTCCCTACTGGTGGGTCTAATTTTGTATCGAGTGTTCAGTTTACCTTACCCTACTCTTTAATGGGTCTTGTAAAAAAAACGGATAATGAATTCAGGTATCCTGAATTTCATAAATGGTTATTTAACGGCGAATATTATATTCCAATCGGCACAGCAAAAGGAGCAGACAAGAACCGCCAGTTTATTTTAAAAGCTGCAGCAAAATATGGCTTTATCGGTAAGTACAATAAAGACAAAGAGGTATCCCCTTTTGAAAGGTTTCAGTTAGGTGATGCAGGCCTTAGTAACAACTTTGCTTTACTGGGTTATGATATTATTGCACACAGAGGATATCCTATTTACTCTAGTTCAGATCCAAAGGTGAACCCAGAAAATACCACCCCTTCGCAATTCTTTACTATCTATAATAAATATGTATTAGAGTTAAGATATCCATTTAGCACCAACGCAAGTAGTACAATATATGGACTGGCATTTTTTGAAGCCGCTAATGGATGGTACAGTTTTAAGGATTACAATCCATTTAAATTACGCCGCTCTGCCGGTGTTGGTATGCGTTTCTTCCTCCCCATGTTTGGTTTGCTGGGATTTGATTATGGTTTAGGATTTGATAGAATTAAACCAGGAGAGCCAATTAAAAGTGCTTACAAATTTACCTTTATGCTAGGGCAGGAGCCTCAGTAACAGATACATTACTAGTATTAAAAAACCATTTTCGGGTATTGAGCAATGCTTTCTTAGTAATTGGCAGTTAAAATTTAAAAATCAGCGGTATTTTTAAAATGGGCAAAAATTAAGTTTTAAACTGTTGAAAATTGTTAATTATAAAAAATTATGGCAATGAAAAAGTTATTATTGGTTGCTTTCAGTGTTTTTTTAATGGGGGCTGTTGCTACTGCCCAACGATATGCAGTGATAGATTCTAAATATATTTTGGAAAAACTGCCGGAATACAAAGAATCTCAAACCAAGCTTAACCAGTTTAGTGCACAATGGCAACAGGAGATTGAAAGAAAACAAACCGAACTGGATAAAATGTACAAAGACTTTGATGCTGAACAGGTAATGCTAAGTGATGATTTAAAAAAGAAACGGGAAGATGAGTTGTACAACAAAGAAAAAGAGGTAAGAGATTTACAAAAAAAGCGGTTTGGATTTGAAGGCGACTTGTTTAAAAAAAGACAGGAGCTTATAAAACCTATACAGGACAAGGTTTATACCGCTATTCAAAAATTAGCGGTAGACAAAACTTTTGATTTCATTTTAGATAAAAGTGAGGGAATTACTGTTATATTTGCCGACCCAAAACTTGACAAGAGTGATGATGTGTTGAAGTTTTTGGGTGTTAAATAAAATAAAAAATACAGATTTAATGCATCTTAATGATGTTTATTCAGTCTTATCGTTAAGTATAAAATAATTTTGTAACAATAACTAAAGTTCATTTATTAACAACAACCTCACCACTTTCCAATTTTACAAACTGGTTAAAATTTTGGAATAGCTTTTTTGGCAAGGTTTAAACATTTAAAAACAACAATGAAAAATTTAATTGCAGCAGTAGTATTTGTAGTTTCAATGTTTGGGGCAACCAACACTGCATTTTCACAAAACAAGATTGGGTACATTAGTACCGAAGAGTTAATTGGTACTATGCCTGAAGCTGAGAAAGCAAATGCTCAGTTGCAAGACTATCAAAGTTCTTTACAACAACAAGGACAGGAGTATTACAGAGAATTAAATGAAAAAGACAGTATTTTTCAACAGGATTCTTCCAAACTTTCGCCAGCAGCTAAAGAATTAAGAAGAAATGATTTAATTGCTTTGTACCAAAAAGTACAAGGTTGGAACCAAACGATGCAACAGAAAGTGCAGGAAAAATCTCAGGAATTAATTGTCCCAATAAGGGCTAAAGCTTTTGATGTAATTAAAACAGTTGCTAAAGAAGCCGGTTACAGTTATGTGTTAGAAGCAGGCTCTGTATTGGTAGGCCCTCCGGGTGATGATATTTTACCTTTGGTAAAAAAGAAAATGGGTATTGTAACACCTGCACCTAAGCAAGCACCTGCAGGCGTTAAACCAAAACAATAAATAAATTTTATACCAATAAAACGCCATCCACTAAACGGATGGCTTTTGTATTTTTGAAGTATGCTAAAAGGACCAATAGGAGTTTTCGACAGCGGTTATGGCGGGTTGACCGTATTAAAGGCAATAACCACAAAACTGCCAGAATACGACTATGTTTATTTAGGAGACAATGCAAGGGCTCCTTATGGTAACCGTAGCTTTGATACTGTCTACCAATATACACTGCAATGTGTAAAATGGTTTTTTAAACAAGGCTGCCCGCTCGTAATATTGGCCTGCAATACGGCTTCAGCAAAGGCATTGCGTACCATTCAGCAAAACGATTTACCCCATATAGATCCGCAAAAAAGAGTATTGGGTGTTATAAGACCAACATCTGAAATTATTGGCCGATTTACTAAAACAGGGCATGTGGGTATTGTTGGAACCACAGGCACTATACAATCACAATCGTACCCGATAGAGATTAAAAAGTTTTTTCCCGATTGCAATGTTTACCAGCAGGCATGCCCCATGTGGGTTCCTTTGGTTGAAAATAAGGAATTCGATAACCCCGGAGCAGATTTTTTTATTAAGAAAGATATCCAACAATTGCTAGATCAATCAAATCAGATTGACACCTTGCTACTGGCCTGCACCCATTATCCATTATTAATAAATTCCATAAAAAAGTTTGTTCCTCCATCCACCGCTATCATTGCTCAAGGAGATATTGTAGCCGAAAGTCTTGAAGATTATCTGCTCCGCCATCCGGCTATTGAAAACAGCTGTTCAAAAACAGGCCGGCTACAATTTAATACAACAGATAATACGGTTGATTTTAATGAAAAAGCTGCATTTTTTTATGGTCAGCCTGTCCAATCGGAGTATGTTATATTGTAGATGAAAAATTATCTTAATTCTATTCCTTTCATCATAATATTTTCCCTTACCTTCGCCGTCCTTTCACAAACAGCGGGGATGGTGCCCTGGTGTAATGTTGATAAACAGTTTTAGAAATAATATTTTGTAAAAGGAAAAAAATAATACAATGCCAGGTAAAAAAAGAACTTATCAGCCACATGTTCGCCGCAGAAAACATGTTCATGGTTTTCGCCAGCGTATGCAAACAGCTAATGGCCGTAAGGTATTAGCAAGCCGTCGTAAAAAAGGACGTGTAAAATTGACTGTGTCTGACGAACGTTTCGGTAAAAAATAATTCTACTCCTTTAATGGGGAAGATCAGATTTAAAAATATAAGCTCTCCTTTGGGAGAGCTTTTTTAATTTTGACTAATTGGAGCAGCAACAACGATATAAGCTAGGTAAACAAGCTCGTCTTAAAAGCAGAAAGGTAATTGACCAGTTGTTTAAGGGCGGCAGATCGTTTACTGTGCAGCCTTTCAGAGTAATATTTCAGTGTACAAAAATGCCTGTTATCACTGCTGCCATGCAATTGCAGGCTGGTTTTAGTGTAAGTAAACGGCATTTTAAAAAAGCCGTTGATAGAAACCGTATAAAACGCCTGATGAGAGAGGCATACAGGTTACAAAAAAATGAATTGGAATTAATGATAAAGGTTAATCCCGTGCGCCTCGTATTTTTTATAATTTATACCGGCAAAGATTTACCGGATTACCCATTGGTGTTTGAAAAAGTAAAAGGTATTTTATTAAAGCTGCAAAAAATATCCAATGAAACAGTTGATGCAAATACTTAGTCTCCCCTTTATCTTTTTAATAAAACTGTATCAATGGATTATTTCTCCCTGGTTAGGGAAAAGTTGTCGCTATACACCCACTTGCTCTAACTACAGTTTACAGGCTTTTAAAAAGTATGGACCATTTAAGGGACTGTGGCTTACTGTTAAAAGACTTTCGAGGTGCCATCCATGGGGTGGGCATGGGTACGATCCGGTACCATAAATTAAGCAATCAACGAACAGTTCGTTAAATCCTATTGCTTGTAAATTTTCCCGTCCTTCATCACAAATACTACTTTGCCCATTGCTAAAATATCCTGTAAAGGATCTCCATCAACTGCAATAATATCTGCCAGTTTATCCTTTTGAATGGTACCTAATATGTTTTCTATTCCCAACAAGGTGGCTGCACTGATGGTTGCAGATTTTATGGCTTCCATTGGCGGCATGCCACCTTCCGTCATATATTTAAACTCCAGGTAATTTTTTCCATGCATAAATACACCTGCATCTGTTCCAAATGCAATCTTTACGCCGGCCTTGTAGGCTTTCGTAAAAGTGGCCTGTATTTTTGGTCCGGTTGCCAATGCCTTTGGTGTTACAATAGCTGTAAAGTAACCCGGTATTTTTGCAGAGTCGGCAGTTGATTTACCAGCAATGATGGTTGGCACCAGCCATGTTCCGTATTTCTTGAATAACTCTATACATTCATCATCCATAAAAGTACCGTGTTCTATGGAGGTTACACCACCACGGATTGCTCTTTTCATGCCTTCGGCACCATGCGCATGGGCAGCTACTTTAAATCCATAATCTTTAGCTGTTTCAACAATTGCCCTAATTTCTTCCTCTGTAAACTGAGCACCACTGCCGTCTTTTGCCTGGCTAAGTACGCCACCGGTAGCTGTAATTTTTATCAGGTCCGATCCGTCTTTGTATCGCTGTCTTACAGCCTTTCGGCATTCATCAACTCCATTTACCACGCCGTCAAGTGGGCCAGGGTCACCACCAAATTCTCTTTTTAATCCGTTACTGGGGTCACCATGACCACCGGTTGTTGCAATTGTTTTGCCTGCAGTATATACTCTGGGGCCAATGGTTGTTCCATTATTGATGGCATTACGCAAAGAGATATTTACACGACTTCCTCCCAAATCTCTTACTGTGGTAAAGCCCGCCATTAATGTTGTGTTGGCATAATTTGCAGCCTTAAATGCAATGTCCTGAGGTTCGGTTGTTAGCTTATCTGCTACTGCATTTCTTTTTGTTTCTGATTCTAAATGTACATGCATGTCCATGAGGCCAGGTAGTACAGTTTTATTTTTCAGATCAATTAAATTATCTCCGCTACCTGGTGTTGCATAACCATCTTGCACATCTATTATTTTATTGCCGTCAATAATAATAGTTTTAGCAGATAGGGGAACATTGCCAATGGCGTCTATTAATTTTCCGCAATAAATATAGGTTTTTTGTGCAAAAATATTAGCAGATAAAAGGACAAATAATAACAGCGCTGGTTTTTTCATTGGTAATAATTGATGTGATGTAATAAGATGAAAGCTACAATATTTATTGCTTCGACCTTTCAATTCATTTTTTAAAATCCGTCAGCATAAGTTTAGTTTAATAAACTAGGTAATATTAGATTTACCTCAGTAATTTTAGAACCGCTATTAGTTTGTTTGTATAAGTCGCCTTATAATTTCGCCCTGAGTTATTTATCTGAATTTGTTTTTTATGAATAAAAAAAAGACTACCGAATCCCCCTCTAACTACGATAATTTAGATACCAAATCGGTAATGGAGCTCATTACAGCTATCAATGCAGAGGATTATAGTGTTGCACAAACGATAAAAGAATCATTGGGCCAAATTGAAAAGCTGATATTGGCCGCTTTGCCCAAAATGAAAGAAGGCGGCAGGTTGTTTTACATTGGCGCAGGCACCAGTGGCAGGCTCGGCATTTTAGATGCATCGGAAATACCACCCACTTATGGAGTAGGATATGATGTTGTAATTGGATTAATTGCAGGTGGAGATATTGCCATTAGAAAAGCGGTGGAATTTGCTGAAGATGATACCCAACAGGCTTGGAAAGATGTTACCGAATATTCAATCTCGTCATCAGATTTTTTAATTGGTATTGCCGCGTCTGGCGAAACCCCCTATGTGTTAGGAGGATTGCAAGCTGCAAAAGAAAAGGGTATTGCTACCGGCTGTATTGTATGCAATGCTAACAGTGGTATTGCCCTAATTGCCGACTATCCCATTGAGTTACTTACAGGGCCCGAGTTTGTTACAGGCAGCACCAGGATGAAAGCTGGCACTGCACAAAAAATGGCCCTTAACATGATTTCAACTTCGTTGATGATTCAGCTGGGGAAAGTAAAGGGTAATATGATGATTGAAATGCAACTGTCCAATAATAAGCTTTGGAAAAGAGCTGCAGATATTTTATCACACGAACTTCAGATTAGCCAGCAAGCTGCGCAGGCATTGGTTCAAAAACACAAGAGTATAAAAAAGGCTATCAAGGCTTTCCAGTCAAAATAAAATCCACATAAAATACTAGGATTGTTAACAGTACACTTGGTACGATCTTACTTACAATCTCCACACACACCACTTACCAGCATTTGTGCATGCTCAGGTGCAAAACCTTCCGGAAGCTTTACGTGTGGTACTGTTACTTCTTCCAAACAAATTGTTTTGTTACAGACGGTACAAACAAAGTGTACGTGATTGTCGTGATGATGCCCTGCTTCGCAGTTGTCTTTACAAAGGGCATATAATATGGAATTGTCTGTAGTCGGTATAAGGTGAATAATGCCTTTCTCTACAAAGGTTTGAAGGGTGCGGTAAACAGTAACCCTGTCAAAGTTTTCACCGGTGCTTTTTTCAATATCTGCATGCGCCAAAGCACCTTCGCTGTTAATAAAAAGCTCCAGTATTTTTTTGCGACCATCGGTTACGCTCAAATGGTTTTTCTTTAAAATATCCAGCACCATAAATTAAATTTTTGCCGCCAATTACCTAATGTTAAATCTATTGAATTTGTGTTGATACCTTAGTCTATTTCAATGGCTGCTCTAATTAATATTAGATAGCGTTGTAAATATAAAAAAAGAAAACCAGGTTAAATCTGATCAGGTTGATACCCAAAAATTGTGTTATTTCAAACTTCTGTTTTGATAGTTTTCTTTTAAGAGTCCCTTGATATCCTTTAATAATTTTTGTATTTCATCTTCTTTCAGGCCATCGTATATTCCTCTAACCCTTGTTTGCTTATCTACCAAAGCAAAAAATTGGGTATGAATAAACTGATCAGCCATTTTTGTAAGTGTATCTGTTTTGTTATTATCTATCAGGTAGCTATGCCTTGCCATGCCATACAATTCTGCCTTTGGCCCAGTTACAAAATACCAGTTCCGGTTGGCAGGCACAGTAGCCTGTACGGTACTGTCGTTCTCAATTTTATAAGATCCATCCCCAATCTTTTTTAATTTGCCTGTCAGCATTTTTTCCTCGTATTTTTTTAATACCGGAACCGAATCTGTTTCCGGCATACAGGTGTGGGACAGAATTACAAAGTTGCTGTCGTTTTTAAATTCATCGTATACCCTGCGCATGTTGGCATTCATTTTTGGGCAAATGCCCTTGCAGGTGGTAAAAAAATATTCAGTTACGTACACCTTTCCTTCCACATCCCTTTCTGTAACCGGCCGGCCGTTTTGATCGGTAAAAGCAAAGGGTTGCACATTTGCATTCACAACTGGTAAGCTAGACTGGGAAATATCCGTTTGAGAAAAAACATAAATATAATAGGCTATAAAAAGCAACACAAAAAACCCCACATACCAAAATAACTTCTTTTTCATACTCAATATTTTTGCAAAGCTACTTGCAAAAGACTGTACAATACCATTTTGTATTTTAATATACAATCACAATACTTGCAACTACATTGCAAAAGTGGCTATATTTGCAATCCACATTTATGACAACAAAAGTAAACTGGGATTTAATGGGTATTGCAACTTCGGTGGCTTGTGCTATTCACTGTGCACTACTGCCGTTGGTATTGAGCAGTCTTCCACTGTTTGGTATTAATATTATTCACAATCTTTTTTTTGAATGGGGTATGATTGCGTTGGCTTTTTTGGTTGGCGCTTACTCTTTGTTTCACGGCTTAATAAAACACCATCGGTCTATTATCCCAATTTTAGTATTTAGCGCAGGCTTTGCTTTTTTATTACTGAAGCAGGTGTATCATCAATATCAAAGCTGGTTGCTGGTTCCGGCAGTAACTTTAATTATCGTTGCACATTATTACAACTACCGGCTTTGCCACAAGAGCAAATGCAGCTCTGCACATCATAAGCATTAATGCTTTTTTTCCTACAGGTATGTTTTTAGAGATACAGGTAAGTGGTCTCTGGTTATTCTGTAAGGGTGCATTTAATTGTTGCACCAAATTTCACCGCAGAGAAAGGATTTAAAAGAGTTTACGCAGAGAATCTCTCCGTTCTTAATTTTTCAGCGTTGAATAAATTCTATTTGTCGTTTGCTAATTAAAGCGACAATATTAAATGCGCCTGTGTATTTGATGGGGCCTATTTAAGTTTTGTTATATTGTATCTGCAAAATTATCAAACGTGAAAAAACTACTACTGCTGCTTATTGCTTCTTTTAATTTAGCTAGCGTACTACCTGCACAGTCAACTGCAGAAAAAGAAATCCGTAAAGTATTATCAACCCAGGATATTGCCTGGAACAAGGGAGATATTGAAGGGTTTATGCAAACCTATTGGAAAAGTGATTCACTGATGTTTATTGGCAAAAGCGGCATCACTTATGGCTGGCAAAAAACATTGGACAATTATAAAAAGGGTTACCCCGATACGACAGCAATGGGCAAGTTGCACTTTGATTTAATTGAGTTTAAAAAACTTTCGGAGACCACTTTTTTTGTTGTGGGCAAATGGTTTTTAACCCGGAGCATTGGCAATATAAACGGGGTTTTTACATTGCTCTTAAAAAAAATAAATTATCGTTGGGTAATTATTGCAGACCATAGCAGTTAAAAGTATTATTCCCCGATTTCTTTCCACCCTCTCCATTTTTTTTTCAGGTATCTTATAAATAGTACCAGACTCGTTATAAAGAACACTCCATAAATGTAGTTGCCCAACGTTGGCTTATCATCAAAAAAAGCAAAGCCATAATAAATGCCAATGGTCATGTTTACCAACAGCCATACCATGCCCACGGAGATGGTGTTTAAAATCGTTAATAAAAATAATCTTACGTCTGGCTCCATAATGAGTGTGGTTTAAAGATCGGAATTTTTACTTTGAATTACATCCATTGTGGAATTATTTGATAAGTAAATTTTTAAAGTCTGTACTATCTCCGTTAAAAACGTTGAAATCCACATATGCATTAATACCATTAACACGGCCAGCCTCATTATGTTGCCAAAACGTCCATTCTCTTTTAATCCGGGGCTTATCTTTTACAAAATAATGAGCTACCCACAGAGGGTAATCATCAAATTTACCCTCTAAATATTGCTTATAAAAATCTGCATTTGTATAAATAATCGGTTTTACGCCATAATAGCCTTGCACTAAATTGAGCCATTCTGCTACCCGTTTTTGCAAGTCTGCTTTTGTAACAACGCCAATTGATTCTACATCTAAAACCGGTGGTAAGTCTCCCGGTTTTAGCCGAACAGTTTGTATAAAATTGACCGCCTGCGCCTTACCACTTTTACTTGCGTTAAAAAAATGATATGCACCTCTTGTAACAGTAAATTTTCGGGCAGCCCGCCAGTTATAACTGAATTTATCATCTTCATCCTCTACTCCTTCGGTTGCTTTTATAAAACAAAAACTGATGGCAATATTTTTTATTTGCATTGCCTTTACATCTTCCCAATCAATGTTCATCTGGTGATGACTTACATCAATGCCATGAATGCTGTAGTTTACAGGAATGTCTATTCCAAAGGCGGGATAGCGCACAAATTTGGGTTTGCTGATATAATAAAAGATAGCGGTTGCTACAATAATCATCGCCAATACAAATAGCAGTATTGAAAGGGAAGAGGTTGTCGTTTTTTTAGCCACAGTTGTTATAATGCGGTGCAAAATTGCATTGTATTTATCGAAAAGAGGAATATAAAAGCGGCCACAGTGCGGAAGTAAATTTTATTTGCCTTATCGGTTATCTTTGAGGCATGCCCCAAATAAACTGGAACGATAGTTTTAACCTGGCAGGTAAGCTCACGCCTGCAAGAATATGGAATGGTTTAAAAGTGCTTGGAAGCTTTTATGCCAGCAGGTTGTTAAACAAGCCGGTGCAATGGGGTTACCCCGTTTCTATTTCGTTTGAACCTACTACCAGTTGCAATTTGCGCTGTCCCGAATGCCCTAGTGGTTTAAGGGCTTTTACACGACCAACCGGTATGCTTGAAAATGATTTTTTCCGCAAAACAATAGATGAAATACATAAAGAGTTGTTGTACCTCATCTTTTATTTTCAGGGTGAGCCTTATTTGAATCCTGCTTTTTTGGATATGGTAAAATACGCCTCAGCTAAAAAAATTTATACCGCTACCAGTACCAACGCACATTACCTAAATGATGAAAATGCAAGGCGCACAGTAGAGAGTGGCCTGGACCGATTAATTATTTCTATTGACGGAACCACACAGGATGTTTATCAGCAATACAGGGTTGGCGGTAACCTCCAAAAAGTAATTGAAGGTGCCAAAAATATTGTAAAATGGAAGAAGGAACTGAACAGTAAAACGCCCTTTATTTTCTTTCAGTTTTTGGTTGTAAAGCCCAACGAACACCAGATTGAGGACATCAAGCGCCTGGCAAAAGAAGTGGGTGTAGATGAGGTTCGTTTTAAAACGGCACAGGTGTACGATTATGAAACCGACCCTAACAAACTTATACCAACTATCGATAAATTTAGCAGGTACAAAAAACATGAAGATGGCACCTATACCGCCAAAAACAAACTGGCCAACCGTTGCTGGAAAATGCAACACGCCAATGTAATTACATGGGATGGATTGGTAGTGCCTTGTTGCTTTGACAAAGATGCGCAACATCAACTCGGCAATTTAAAGAACCAATCTTTTAAAGAAATCTGGCAAAATCAAAACTACCGGCAGTTTAGAACCGAGCTGACTAAAAGCCGAAAGAACATTGATATCTGTGCCAATTGCAGCGAAGGGGCGAGTGTTTGGAGAGATTGATGAGAGCTTATTATTGGTTTAGTAACCTGGTATCATTTCCCCTTTATCCCCCATTCAAAGGGTGCATTTAAAAGTGTGGCTTTAATCAGAAATTACAAATAGAATATATTCAATGCTGAGAAATTAAGAACGGGGGAGGTTACGGAGGGAACCTCTGCGTAACCTCCTTTAACTCCTTTCTCTGCGGTGAAATTTAATGCCACCATTTGAAATGCACCCCATTCCACCTCCACATTTATACATCGCTTTTCGTTTGTACCTTTACGGCCAATGGAAAATGAAAAATATGAAGTAGTAGTAGGCCTGGAAGTACATGCCCAGCTATTGACTGCCAGTAAACTGTTTTGTGGCGACAGCGCCCATTTTGGGGGTGCACCTAATACCCATGTAAGTCCCATCACATTGGCA
>JANYCA010000145.1 GCA_025360525.1 Chitinophagaceae bacterium
TCTTATTGTTGCAGGTTACTATTTTATGAATACAGGTCAGGGAACCCGTAGTATTAAAACGATTATTATGTATGGTGTTCTCGGGCTTATTTTTTTTATTGCTGGTATCGGTCTTATTCAAAACACAAATGACAAGGCAACCTAGCCAGGCTTCTTTAAGCATTTGTTACAGGGATACTTCACCAGCATAAATTGAGGCTTATAAAACGTAAGCCTCATTTTTTATGGAACAAAAATGAATAATCTGTTTATCACAAAAGTTAACTACAATGATAGTGGACGAACTCTTTTTTCGTTCAATGCAGTAAGGCGAATTTAAAATTTTCGTACGGGTTGCCGATCATCTTAATGATTAAAACTCTTTTATGAATGATGGTAACCCTGTAATACACTGCGCCGGTTTTACCTGCACACGTGCTGTGGCTAAGGGGATTTTCTCAGCAATGTTTTCTAAATTTTAAGTTTATTATGAATTTTCTTTTATTGATTTTGATTGTGCTCCTTGCCATTTTTTTATTGTACCGGTTGTTGCATAAGCAGCAAACGCCGCAAATAAGTGCCGGGCCTATTCCGCCTGTTTATTTAAAAATACTCCAGGAAGAAATCCCCTTTTACCAGCAGTTAACCGCACAACAGCAAATCTCTTTTCAGGAGCGGTTGCAACAGTTTTTATCAGGCGTAAAAATTACCGGCGTAAAAACTACCGTAGCCGATTTAGACAAAGTGCTAATTGCAGCGAGTGCCATCATCCCAATTTTTAATTTTGAGGGATGGCGTTATATTAACCTGCATGAAATTTTATTGTATCCTGATTCTTTTAGTCATGATTTTGAACAACAGGGAGCAGGCCGGGATATACTTGGAATGGTAGGAAATGGCTCTATGAATAATATGATGATCCTGAGCCAATATGAACTAAGGCAGGCTTTTAGTAATAAAACGGGCAAAAATAATACTGCCATTCACGAATTTGTACACCTGGTAGATAAAACAGATGGAAGTATTGATGGCATTCCTAATTTTATACTCGACAAACAGTACCTGCTTCCATGGTTGCAACGCATGCAGCAGGAAATAGCGTTGATAAAAAATGGCGAAAGTGATATCAACGCTTACGGTGCCAGCAATGAGGCTGAATTTTTTGCTGTAGTAGCTGAATACTTTTTTGAACCCCCCGATTTACTGCATCAGAAACATCCTGAGTTATACTTATTGCTATTGCAGATTTTTAATCCAAAGCAACAGGTAATAAAAATTGAAAGCTAATTACCCCATAAAATCCTCCCATTCAAAATAAAAAAAGCCACCAGAATAACTGGTGGCCCCGGCTTATTTACAAGCCTTTGTTATTTTTTATTTAGAGGTCTGGTTATTCGATAATAACCGAAGACGTCCATGAATTACCTGTAGATTGCATGAATACCTCCTTTTTTTTGATGAGATATGAAAGTAGGACATTGTTCTAACTTACACAAGAATAATTCTATTTCATTTTTGCAATGCATTCTTTTTTTAAAGTAGAAAAAATATGAAAATTTTTATTGTATGTGGGCCTCAAGCAGGTTTTGAGGTTAATGAAGATTTAGATTCATGGATGCACCAGTAAAGTTAAAATTGAGCCTGGGGCACATGACATCATTATAAGATCAATTTGTGGCACTATCATAGCGGTTGATCTTTAAAATTAAATACAAAAACTGGTTTGAGAGAAAGCTTTTTTTCACGGTATATATTTGCAGCACAAAAGCTTTCATCAGCACTTATTTTCATCAACGCAAATTCAACAAAGCATGTGCAATTATCTTGGTTATAAAGTTACCCATGTTCAATTTATACAGCTTAACCATATAGAAAAGGAGTTAGGCGCTGAGGCGGCCCTGGGGCTATTACGCAGTGGGTTTGAGTATGGAAACTGGGAAGTGGTAAGAGCAAATGAGGCAGGTAATGAGGTAGCAATTGAGTCCATGCATTGGGAGTTTTTGCCACCCTGGATAAAAACATTGGAGGAGGTAAAACAGGCTCGCAAGCAAGGCATTCCATGGCTCAATGCCACAGCGGAAAAATTGTTGAGCAGTAAAATGTTCAGGGGGGCAGCATTAAAACGAAGATGCCTGGTGATAGCTTCCTGTTTTTATGAGTGGCGGCATTTTAAACCGGCACATGCAAAAAAAGATATCGCCTATCCATATTTGGTTAGCCTGCCCGGACAGGCGTATTTTTATATGGCGGGCATCTGGCAGCCATGGACCGATAAAGAAACCGGCGAAACCCTTAACACATTTGCAATTGTTACCACGGCAGCCAACAGCCTGATGCAACAGGTACACAACAATAAAAAAAGAATGCCTACTATTTTGCCGGAGGCACTTGCTTATGAATGGTTGTTCGGCAATCCCTGTGAGACACGTATCCAGGAATTAGCAGCTTACCAATTGCCATCGGAACAAATGAATGCGTATCCGATACATAAAGATTTTCGGCAGCAGGCCGATCCTACAGTTGCTTTTGAATATGAGGACTTGCCTGCAATATAAATTGAGCTAATTGAGGCAAGTAGATCCTAATAGAAAACCATACGACAAAAGCAAACATCAACTTTCATTTATAGAAAAGCTGTCATCATCTACCAGCATTTACAAAAGGTTACTTTTGAGGAAAGGTATATCCGATACTAATATTTCCACCGGCAAATATTTTGGTATCCATGTTCCAGAAATCGTTGGATGGTGGGTCTAAAAGGATAATGGGGGTAAAAATTGCTTTAAAGAAAATACCGCCACCTGGCGGCTGGTAACGATAGCCAATACCTGGTTCAACATAAAGAAATTTATCAGTATTGTCGAACCTGTTCCTTGATTTTGCTGAATGATCAACATAGGGAATTAATGTAAGACTGAATTCTGCATGAGAACTGTTGGCGCCGGTAAAACATTGAATACCGATGGGA
>JANYCA010000161.1 GCA_025360525.1 Chitinophagaceae bacterium
GCACAAGTTAATAGAAATAAAACGCTGCACATACCTAATATTAGCGATGCTGGAGTATCTCGGACTTAAAGATAGATTTTTTAACAGGCTACTTGTAATACCTGCCAAGCATAAAAATATCCCACCTCCTATACGACTTAACTGTGGTACGAATAAGTACCAACGACAATAAAACTAATAACAGGGACCATAATGGCTCAATATTTCAAGGTAAATAACTCGTTTTCGGTAGGTAAGATTTTAACCTGACTTGTCCATTCTGTTTATTTTAGCTAATATTGCATCATCATTATGAACTCAAATTCACTCAAAAAAATTTTCCTCAGCAACAATCTCGATTTGTTGAACCACTAAGTTGGTATTCATTTTTTATTGGCATTTGTATAGCCTATACCTCCCCATTTATTTTAATTTTTTAATCAACAGTTTTATTGTTGTTTACTTTTCTTAATCTTTAATTTGATCAATAATGACGCACAATACTATTAGCATCAGCAACAACTCCCAGCAATATATTGACCTGGAAGAAAAATACGGGGCTCACAATTACCATCCCTTGCCTGTAGTGCTCAATCGTGGTGAAGGTGTTTTTGTTTGGGATGTTGAGGGCAACCGTTATTATGACTTTTTGAGTGGCTATTCCGCCGTTAACCAGGGCCATTGCCATCCAAAAATTATTGCTGCACTGGTGGATCAGGCAGCTAAGTTAACACTTACCAGCAGGGCGTTTCACAGTAACTTGCTGGGCGAATATGAAAAGTATATAACCGCCTATTTTGGGTATGATAAAGTGTTGCCAATGAATACTGGTGTGGAGGGCGGCGAAACTGCCATTAAACTGGCCAGGCGCTGGGGCTACGTTGTAAAAGGGATTGAACACAACCAGGCAAAAATTGTGTTTGCCAAAGGCAATTTCTGGGGCCGCACCATGGCCGCTATATCTTCCAGTACCGATCCAAGCAGTTACTCCAACTTTGGACCATTTATGCCCGGCTTTGAAATGGTGGATTATAATGACCTCGTTGAACTGGAAAAGGCTTTTCAGGACAAAAATGTTGCAGCATTTATGTTTGAGCCTATTCAAGGTGAGGCTGGAGTATTGGTGCCGGATGAAGGATATTTAACGGGTGTAAGAAATCTTTGTAACCAATACAATGTTTTGATGATTGCAGATGAAATTCAAACAGGCCTTGCCCGTACCGGTAAGATGCTGGCCTGCGATCATGAAAATGTTCGTCCTGATGTGTTGATATTGGGCAAGGCATTGAGTGGTGGCGTGTTGCCGGTAAGTGCCGTATTATGCGATGATGAAATAATGATGACAATTAAACCTGGGGAACATGGCAGTACCTATGGCGGAAATCCGCTGGCATGCGCTGTAGCCATGGCTGCACTGGAAGTTTTAAAAGACGAAAATATGGCAGCAAATGCTGAAGCAATGGGCGAATTGCTTCGGAGCGAAATTGTAAAGTTAAATTCACCTTTCGTTTCATTGGTAAGGGGTAAAGGATTACTGAATGCCATCGTAATTAAACACAGCAATCCAGAAGCAGCATGGGATTTATGCTTAACCTTAAAAGAAAATGGATTACTGGCAAAGCCAACACATGGTGATAAAATTCGTTTTGCACCGCCACTATCCATCACCAAAAACCAGGTATTGGAATGCGTTGGTATTATTGATAAAAGTTTACAATCGCTGTAATAAAAACATTACAGGAGTAGACTCTAAATAAAATTTATGCTGAAAATTATTTTAATTATTGGATAATTTATTCAACTTCCTGAAAGAATTATTCCCGGCTAAGTGGCCAAATTCCGCCGGTTACGTCAACCGGCGGAATTGTTTTTTAAAAAAAGTGGCGCATTTAAATTGTGGCAGTACTCGTATGTCTGTCGTTGGTGAAAATAGCATCCACGGCCGTTTGCGCTCGCTCTTGTTTTCGGCAGCCAACACCAATTTGATTTGCACCAAAAAAAATGCAACCGTATCTCATCTGGTTTAATGAATGGATGAACTGAGATTTATCCTATCGATAAATTGAATACAGATTTCAGTAATAAAAAGCGCCCTTTTATTTAGGGAAATAGCTAGCTAATCTGTTTTGATTTATAAAGATTTAACCATTACTTTTACAACAGCTGCATTCTTGGTGCATGCTTTTGAATTCCTATTACAAACTCCTACTAAGACATTTTACCTTTTTTATTTTGATCATTGCAATAAATTATTGTTGTTTGTGATGGTCAGGTTTTCAGTCAATTCAACAATTAATCTGTTTGCAAAAAATCAATTAATGAAAAAATTTTTACTCTGTGTGACCCTTTTCTTTTGTTTTAATTATGGCCACACACAATCCGGTTTACCCGATCCCTCATTTGGTAACAATGGAATTGTAGCTACTGATATGGGGGCCCGATTTAAATATAGCAGTAGTGCAAGACAGGTTTTAGTACATCCCGACGGATCAATTTATATCAACTTAAATGGATCTTATACCGGTACAACCATTTCAAAAAGATTTTCGAATGGAGCAATTGATTCCAGCTTTGGCATCAATGGGTACTCCAAAGCAATTGCCTCTTTGGCGGAAGCAATTTTTGCTTTTCAGCCTGATGGTAAGATCATCATTGCAGGTGTAAACAATACCGGTACAGGTTTATCCGGAATAGCACGACTGGATGCCGATGGTCAACCCGATTCTACTTTTGGTGACAACGCCTTTCTGGCTACCTCATTTCGACCTGCTTCAGTAGCGATCCAATTAGATGGAAAAATTGTAATAGCAGGCAGTTCAACTACTCCGGGTTTTGTGCTAGCGAGGTATAATATCAATGGAAGTCCGGATAATTCTTTTAATGGCAACGGGCAAACCTTCGTAGAGTTTGTGTATAAAATTCCCCCCGACAGAGGAGCAACTGATTCAACTGAAGTTAAAACCGGTACAGCCAGCTCCATTATCATTCAAAAAGATGGAAAAATAGTAGTAGGCGGCGTTGCAATGACGAATTTATCCGGAAATGAATTTGCAGTAGCCCGCTTTAATACAAATGGAAATTTAGATAACAGTTTTGATGCAGATGGGAGGCAAACTACTCTTGTTGGTGATGCCAATAATGCAGTGTATTCCATCGCCTTGCAAGGTGATAGTAAAATTGTAATGGCGGGTTATACAAGTTTTGCCGGCGCCAACCGGTTTGCTGTTACACGATATAACACAAACGGCAGCCTCGATAATTCCTTTAACGGCAACGGAATTCAAATCGTCAATCTTGGTTCCGATATGCAGATAGGTAATTCAGTCGCTATTCAAAAAAACGAAAAAATCGTAGTCGCTGGTTATACCTTAAATGGCAGCAAAAACGACTTTGCAATAGTTCGTTTTAATACAAATGGAAGCCTCGATAATAGTTTTGATACAGACGGTATGTTAACAACCGACATTCAAAATGCTTCTGATGACTATGCAGGTTCTGTTGCGTTACAAACTGATGATAAAATTATTTTGGCAGGATACTCATACATTAATAGTATCTCCTCATTTGTTTTGGCAAGATATAATTTAGATGGCAGCCTTGATAATACGTTTGATTTAGATGGGAAATTAGTGGGGAATTACAAGCAGGGTAATACCAGTTTTAATGCTACGGTTATTCAGGCTGATGGAAAAATACTAACAGCAGGCACAGCATGGAATGGCACTAATTTTGATTTTGCCATAGCCCGGTATAATACTAACGGAAGCCTCGATAATACGTTCAGTGATGATGGAATGCAGGTTACAGACTTTGGTTTAAATGACGAAGGAATTTCGCTAGTGGTACAACCGGATGGCAAAATAATAGTTGGCGGCAGCAGCGATACTAAATTTGCCATAGCACGCTACAATACAGATGGCAGCCTCGATCCGACTTTTAGCGACGATGGAAAATTAATAATAACGATGGGTTATGCTGATTTGGCAAAATCTGTTGCGTTGCAGGATGATGGTAAAATAATATTTGCGGGCCATAGTTATAAGGATGCCAATTACGATTCTGCTTATTTTGCAATTTCACGTATCAACAGCAATGGAACACTGGATAACAGCTTTAGCAACGACGGAAAGGTTCTTACCGATTTTGAAAATTCTCCCAGTTTTGCCAATGCTGTTTCAATTCAATCTGATGGAAGAATTGTTGCAGCCGGCAGATCCTATATAAACGGACATAATACTTTCTCCCTGGCTCGTTACAATACAGATGGAAGTTTGGATAATACTTTTTCATCAGATGGAAAACAAACCAGTGTATTTGGTACGGAGGATTATTTCGGAATGTCCCAGGCAATTCAGCCAGACGGAAAAATTGTAGTAGCAGGTTTCGAAGAATCTATTACACAGGCAACTACTTCTTTTTTGGTGGCCCGATAT
>JANYCA010000166.1 GCA_025360525.1 Chitinophagaceae bacterium
CCGGTTGCCTGCCGGGCTATTTTTATGGCATTCTCCACACTCTCTGCACCTGAGTTGGTAAGCATTACTTTGGTATGCTCTCCATGCGGAAAAAGAGTTGCCAGTTTTTCCGCCAGCTGCATGTACAGTTCATACGAAGCCACATTAAAACTGCAATGGATTAATTTGGCCGCCTGCTCTGCAATGGCTTTTACCACCGGTGGCGGACAATGACCTGCATTTACCACACCAATACCACCTGCAAAATCTATCATGTCTTTTCCATCCGCATCGGTGATGATACTGCCACTTGCACTTGCGGCTGTAGATGGATTAAAAATGCCAATGGCATTGGGTACAAATTGTTTTCTGCGGTCGAGTATTTTTTGTGAATTGGACATGGGCGATTGGCAATGGTGAATGTATTAATAGTAAATATTTTATTTTTAATAGTTTTGGTCAATTGTCGATTAGAATGATGAAATTATTTATAACTAAGTATTTATCATTTACCATTCACCACCTTATCTCGAAGCTGCAATTGTTTTTGCGTTTACAAATTCCAAAATTCCCTGTCGGCCAAGCTCCCTGCCATAGCCAGATTTTTTAATGCCGCCAAATGGAAGCCTTGGATCACTTTTTACCAGCGAGTTGATGAAAACCGCACCCGTATTGATTTGCCGGGCAATGGCAATGCCACGATCCATATCTGCCGTCCATACACTGCCAGCCAAACCGTAAGGCGAATCATTGGCAATGCGTATTGCATCCGCTTCATCATTGGCGATAATAACGGCAGCCAATGGCCCAAATGTTTCTTCGTCAAAAGCAGCCATTCCCTTAGCAACATTTACCAGCAGCGATGGTGAAAAATTACAACCATCTACAGCACCACCAAAATTGAGCGATGCTCCTTTGCTCACAGATTGCTGTAATTGTTTTTGGAGATTGGCAGCCAAGTCGAGTCTTGCCAATGGCCCCATCGTAGTAGCAGGATTGTAAGGATCACCTTGTTTAAAACTCGGTAAAATAGAATAAACTTCCTGCAAAAAATCATCTACTGCATCTTTCAATACAATGAATCTTTTAGAGCCAATACAAGATTGGCCGGCATTCAGCATTCTTGATTGCAAAGCCACGGTGGCGGCCTTTTTCATGTCTGCATCCGGCAATACAATCAGGGCATCGCTACCGCCCAATTCCAACAATGATTTTTTAATATTTTTTCCAGCAAGCATGGCAACAGCACTGCCTGCTCTTTCGCTACCAGTTAATGTTACTGCCTGCACAATATTTGTCTCCAACAGCTTTTCTACCGCCGGCGTGTCAATAATCAGGGTTTGAAAAACACCCACAGGTGCGCCAGCTTCAATCATTATCTGCTCAATCATTTTGGCACAGCCACATACATTGGGCGCATGTTTCAGCAATGTAACATTGCCTGCCATCAGCGTAGGTGCCGCATAGCGAAATACCTGCCAGAAAGGAAAATTCCAGGGCATGATGGCCAATACCGCCCCAATGGGTTCGTAGCTTACAAAACTTTTTTCGTAACCGGCATCCAACATTTCATCCTGCAAAAAATTGTGCGCATGAGTGGCGTAGTACTCACAAACTGTTGCACATTTTTCCACTTCGGCTTTTGCTTCGCCAATCACTTTCCCCATTTCATTGGTAATGAGTTCGGCCAGTTTGCTGCTATCATTTTTTAAGATTTCAGCAGCTTTGATAAATACGGCTGCCCGTTGCTCAAAGCTCATTTTTTTCCAAACTACAAAGGCAGATTCGGCAGCAGACAGACATTTATTAATGGCTGCATCATCCATTAAAGGATACGCTGCAATTACTTCTTGGGTGTATGGATAGATAGACTGAAATATCATGTTGAATCAATTTTTTATCAATAAAATCTTTGCTGCAATTTGTTGTGCAGCCACACGGCCGGTTTCTGCTGCACCATTCATAAATCCCTGAAATTGTCCACTCACATGCTCTCCGGCAAAATAAATATTGCCCACCGGCACAGCTTCCCAGCCTACAATACTGCTGTATTGTCCTTTTTTAAAGGAGGTATAACCACCCTTTGCAAAAGGTTGTTTTTCCCAGCAAAATTTAATGTGCTTTCCGGTAAACATTTCATCAGTTCCAGCATAAATTTTAGTTACTGCAGGTGTGTATTCCTGCAGCAACTGTTGTGGTTTATCAGTAAAAATTTTATCAGAAGATTTGCCCCCGCCAAATACCGTAAAACTACCTTCCGTATCCGATTGCATGTGTGTGCTATCCCAGCCGCAACCAAAGCTTTCATCTGTAAAACAATAACCCTGCGTATTGGCTATACGCCAGGGTTTACTATTTATGCCCAGGATGAATTTGCTACTGTTGCCAACACCAAATTCATCAATGCATTTCCTTTTTTCTGCAGGCATAGGCAGGTCCATTTTTATGTGGCGGAGAATGCTGAAAGGCAGGGCCAGTAAAACATAATCGGCTGCAATGCTTACCGGTAATTTGTTATTACTAAAACTCAAATCATACACACCATTTTTTTCTTTTATCGCAATCAACTCATGCTTCAGCTTCACCCTATCCTTTACTTTTGCATAGATAGCATCAGTCAATTGCTGACTACCTCCCTTAATTTTAAAAATTTCATGCTCACCATAAAATCCGCCGGATTTATCCAGCATGATTAAAAAGTTCAATGATGATTGTTCGGCTATTTCCATTCCATACTCACGGGAAAGCATCACATCGAGAAAATTATACAGCCAGCCGCTTATGCCAATGCCGGTTAAGTATTCTTTAATGGATTGATGATCGAGCCGCTCCAATTGCGGGGCATTTTTATAATTCAATTCTTCCGGCAACGAAACAACATCTTTTACCAATTGTGCAACAAAAGGCTGCAATGCATTCACCAGGTCTTTTTCACAATAAGTCTGGTTTTCAAAATACAGTACTTCTTTTTGAAAAGAATCTGTACGCAGATCATACAATGGCACATCAAGGTCTTTAGCCAATTGCAACAAATCTTCCTGATTGGCATCTACAAACTCCCCGCCTAAATCGGTGCTGAGATTATTGCCAAAGTAATTTTGTACTGTAAACATTCGGCCACCTACTCTATTGGATGCCTCATAAACAGTGGTCGAAAGTCCTAACTTTTTTAACTGATACGCTGCATTTAACCCTGCCATACCTGCACCTACAATTACTATATTTTTTTTACTTGCCACATCATTGGCTTGTAAAAAAGAAGGTAGCATAACTGCTCCAGCCCCCAATATTGCTGCATTTTTTAAAAAACGTCTTCTACCCTCCTGCCTTTGCTGTAAAAGCTTTGCACTTGCTGCATCGCTTTGCATGGCTTTTTTAAAAGCAGTTGTAAAAGCCTTGGTAAAGTAATTGTGATGCATCTTTTTTTAAATTAAAAACCTGGATTTTGACTAAGCTTTTTATTGGTAGCCAATATTTCTCTTTGCGGAATTGGGAATACTGAATTGGTATTGTCCACACCTAAAACATCCTTTATTTTTTGAAAGCGAGCCAGATCGAAAAAGCGATGCCCTTCAAAATTTAATTCTGATAGACGCTCATCTAAAACAACTTGCAAAAAGGTATCCTCATCCGCAACATCAGCATCAGTTAGTGCATCCATGCCTCGGTTTTCCCTAAGCATATTGATATACTCCAAACCACCTCCTGAAAGCTTTTTTGCTTCCGCAGCTATCAGGTACATCTCTGCAATGCGCATGATATAGGCAGGATTATCCTTGGTTACTTCGCCCCGGTATTTCTGTGTTCTTCCGTCGGGCTGAATACCTGCATCGTTATTTACAAAATCTACCAACTCGGCCCTTTTATCGGTGGGTCTTAATTCAAAAAAAGTATTCAGTTGCTGGCTGGCTAAAAAGAAAACTTCTGTTCTTAATGCATCAGGACGTACATAAGTGGTACCATTAAAACTGCTTTGGTTTTGTGCATCAAAGCTTAATTCAAAAATAGATTCAGATGAAAGTCTGCCGGAATAAATAGTTGTAAAAGCATTTGCTCCCAGTAAAGAATAAGTACCATCATTAATAACTTCGGTTGCAAACAAAGCCGCTTTCACATAATCTTTCTGGTACAGGTAAACCCTTGCCAGCAGGGCTTTTACCAATTGCTGGTTGGCATATTTTGCTTCAATACCGCCACCCGCCAATAAGGTATTTGCATCCGTTAAATCTTTAATGATGACGGCATAAGATGCAGCAACTGTGCTCCTTAGTACAATGTCCGTTGCTTTTTGTACAGTAGTTACCAAAGGAATACCATAGGGAGAAGCATTGTCCCAATGATAGCCAAACATCCGGAGTACATCAAAATGAACCATTGCCCTAATGGCTAGTACCTGCCCCTTGATGCTTTTCTTTTCATCGGCAGAAAGATTGGCATCAGTAATTCCATCTACCACTCCTACAATTTCATTGGCATTAGCAATGCATTTATACATGGCCAGGTACATTTTTTCAGCATATAAATTTGAACTGGTAATGGCATGTGCGCCCACTTCATTCAATGCTGGAATATCATAACCGCCTGCAGTACAAACATCACTATTGAGATCGGCCATTAATGGATAATAGGCACCATAATAATCCCGTTGCTGCAAATTATTGTACAAGCCAGTTAATGCAGAACGCAGGCCGTCTGCATTCTTAAATACCTGATCGGTTGGTACATCATTGGGCGAGCTAACATCTAATTTTTGACAAGAAAATAAGAGTATGCTTGCTAAACAAATCGCCAATATATTGTTGAGTACTTTTTTCATGATTGTTCTTTTAAAAAAGATTAAAGATTAAGGTTGAAACCAAAGGTGAAAGTTCTGGCCGGCGGATAGGCTGCATAGTCTACACCTGCCGTCCGGTCTATGTTTCCTCCATTGGAACTTACTTCGGGATCAAAGCCTTTATATTTTGTAAACACCAACAGGTTTTGCACTTGTGCATACACTCTTAAACCTGTTAAAAACTTAAGCGTTTTTTTACTGAAAGTATAGCCAATATTTACGGTTCTGATCCTGAAGAAAGACGCATCTTCCACAAACATGGAAGAGTTTTCAATATAATTTTTGGTAATAAAAGACGGGCGAGGCACATCTGTAATATCACCCGCTTTTTGCCACCTGTTCAATGAGTTTACAGAGTTATTGGCATATACCTGGCCAAGTCCGCCACCATTACTATACCCTAAATTTTCCCATACCGGCCTTATAAGATTGTACACTTTATTACCTACACTAAATTGCGTTGCAATCATCAGGTCAATATTTTTGTAGCGTAGGTTATTGGTTAAACCGCCATAAAAATCCGGTCTTGCTTTACCGAGTATCTGTGCATCATCTGCGTCTATTACACCATTTTTATCAAGGTCTTCAAAAGTGGCATCGCCGGTTTGAGGATTTACACCTGTAAATTTTACACCCCAAAAACTACCAACCGGCTGGCCAACTTTTAAAATATGAGTTGGATTTAAATCGTTGAATGCACTGAGCAATTGATTATCGATAGGAGTTTTTAAAAGCGTATTTTTTTGATAAGTAATATTAAAATTGGTGGACCATCTAAAATTTGCCGTATTAATATTTCTGGTAGTTACATTAAATTCAAAGCCTTTGTCTTCTACTTCTCCCCCATTGGTAAGCAGGGTGGCAAAGCCAGTTGTACCGGCAATTGGCACATAGTTGAGCAAGTCTGTGCGGGTGTTTACAAAGTAATCGGCAGAACCGCTGATTACGCCAGTCCATAATTCAAAATCGATACCTACATTGACTCCCCTGTTTTTTTGCCAGGTAAGATTGGGATCGGTAATCAGCTTTGGTTTTAAACCGGATTGACCATTGTAAATAGCAGGTTGCCAAAGTGGTTTATTTTGATAATCACCAATTTCCTGATCGCCGGTAAACCCATAACTGGCCCTTAGCTTGAGAGCGGTGATGGTATTGCTGGATTGCATAAAATTTTCTTTGTTCATATTCCAGCCAACACTGAATGATGGGAAATAACCGTATTGTTTGCCGGCAGGAAAACGGGAAGAACCATCAGAACGAATTACAAAGCTGGCGAGGTATTTATTGTTGTAGTCGTAGGTTAGTCTTGCCAGGTAAGAATGTAACCTGTTGTTGCCGCCTGGAGGTACCGGCGTACGGGTAATGATGGCTGCAACAGATACATCTGATAAACCACTGCCTAACGGAAAGCCTTGGCCCGAAACAGCATTTCTATCAGAAGTGGAGCTTTGTTGCGTAAAGCCTGCCAATGCACCAATAGTATGTTTGCTGAAGGATTTTTGATAGCTCAATATATTTTCATTTAACCAAACGGTGCTGGTAAAATTAGCCTTGGTTGCCCTGCCGCCAATTGGAGCACCATCTGTAGTAAGTGGTGAGATAAAAAGTTTATCCTGCAAAGCCGAATAATCTACACTCCAGGAAGTTTTAAACTTTAATGCACTGGTAATTTTGTATTCTGCAAAGGCAGAACCAAGGGCTCGGTAACCATCGGTAGTACCAACAATTTCATGTGCAGATTTTACAGGATTATCAGATAACCAACTGGCCTGGTAATCTTCAAATTTTGCATAATTGCCAGCCGCATCGTATACTGGCATTAATGGCGAAGCACCCAATGCATTGGTAACAATACCGCTATAGGTGTCATCATTAAAGCTGCGCCTGTTAAGTGTTTTAGATAATGAAACACTTGTACCAATCAATAAACGATCGTTTACAGAATGATCAATATTAATACGGGCATTCATGCGTTTGAAATAATTTTCTATTACAATTCCCTGCTGATCAAAATATCCACCACTCATGTAAAAACGGGTTTTATCATTACCACCTTTTACATTTACTTCGTAGTTGTTGATGGGTGCAGTACGAAAAATTTGATCGAGCCAAACAGTATTGGTATTGCCTGCTGCATAGTTCAATGGGTCGGTTAAAACTGTTGCATCAAAGCCAGCACCAAAAACACTGGAGTCTGCATTGTACAATTTAAGATCGTTGCTGCGTGCCTCGTTGATAAAATCTACAAACTGATTGCCATTTAAAAACTTAATTGTTTTGGCTACTTTTTGCAAACCGCTGTACATATTAAATCCAATCTGCGATTTGCCTGCTTTACCTTTTTTTGTGGTTACCAGCACAACGCCATTAGATGCCCTTGCACCATAAATGGCTGCAGAAGATGCATCTTTCAATATTTCGATGGATTCAATGTCATCCGGATTAATATCTGAAATGGAACTTATGTTTTGCCCTTGTCCAACTTCTTCGCCGGTAGTATTAAAGGAGGTGGATAAAGACGAATTGCTTTCGCTGATCATTGGAATACCATCCACTACATACAATGGATTTTGTGCTCCACGGATACTTACCAGCAAACCTGCACCCGGCGTACCGGATGGCGAAGTAACATTGATACCGGAGAGTTTGCCCTGAATACTGCTGGCAAGGTTTGTTACTGGTTGGTTTTTAAAATCTTTATTACCAATCGAAGCTACCGCACCGGTAAGATTTGATTTTTTCTGCGTGCCATAGCCGACCACTACGACATCCGCCAACTGACTGGCAGATTCCTGCAATACGATGATGACATTGCTTTGCCCTTTTACATCAAAATGTTTGGGCTTGTACCCAACAATTGAAAACTCAATACTGCTGTTTGCATCAGGCAATAAAAGTGAAAAGACTCCATCAACAGTGGTGGTTGTTCCAATGCTTTTACTATCTCCTTTAATACCAACAGATACTCCCTGAAGCGGATTACCAAGCTGGTCTTTTACGATTCCCTTTACCTTAAAACTTTGTGCTAAAGACAAAAATGGAAGGACCAGGAAAAAGAAAATTGATGCAGCACAATGCAGTTGTTTTTGTGGAATCATGTGGAAATATTTTACAGTTTAATTTTGGTAATTCAAAAGTAGCCATTGGCATTGAAATAAAAACTACGTCAAAAGATAATCCAGTAAAAAATTAAACTATTGATAATCAATATATTTTTTAAGTCAAAACTTAGTAAATTTGAGAGTCAAAAGAAATGCAGGATTTGACTTAAGCAAAAAATGTCCATAAAATATGCTGTTAAGCAATAAAATAAAAAAAGCGGTAGAGCTGCATCCGGAAATAATAAAGCTGTTATATCCGGAAAATAAAATGAATGGATGGGCAAATTTAACCCGTACTCATTTTAATAATGTGGCCCAGGTAATTAATAAAAAAGTTACCCAAGCTGTCATCCATAATGTTGATTTGGTAGCACACAATTTTGTAATTGGCAAACTGAAAATTGAGAAAGATATATTGAACCTCCGGTGCGTATCGGTGGCCGGCTTTATACAGCATTTAAGCAATTGCAGTGAATACCAGCTATATAATTGGGTGAGTGGTAAAACACTCCACAGCTATTGGAGCAATGGCAGCGCCAAAGATGTAAAAGTAAATGCGCTATTAGTTTTTTTGCAAGTACCATTAAGCGATTGGGATTATTGGATAAAAGATAGGAAAGCACCAGACAGTATTCAACAATCAATGACATCTTTTCCCTTTAAAACAGTGGAGCTTAACCATGCTTCATTGGCGATTGTAAAAAAATATTACACGGGCAATTATTATTTGTACTATCAAAAATCGGATGGCAGCAGCAATATCATTAAAACCCCTTTTGTAATAAAAGAACAACCCAATGGCGAGCTGTTGGTGCAGTCCATTTCGGAAGGGCACCGGTATATTGGAAAAGTAATGAGCCTAAGAGACGGCTGCCTTTACATCAACTGTCAGAACCTTGATTTTGAAGAAATGGAGCAATATGTTTTTAATATTGGGCTTGAAACAAACCCCGAAGTTTTGTTTGGGGTATCTACCACCGTGAGTGTAAAAGAGCGACTTGGTGTAGCACTTAAAAATGTGCTGGTAAAACAAAAACACCATGAAGCCGCCTTTGAAAATGAGCAGGAAATAGAAATACCTTTTAGCAAAATATACAACAGTAATAGCGAGGAGGCCGTTATAGTAGGTTATCTAAAAAAGAGTGTGGCCAATATTATAAAAACAAAAAGCTGTTGCAACCTAAGCGATTTGGTGCAATGAGATGCTATGAAATTAAAACGGTGGCAAATGTAAATGGTGTACTATGAGTTACCCGCAATTAACCCTATTGAAGTACTTCAGGCTTCATCGTAATGATTCAAAATGAATGACTTTTTTGAAGAAAATTCTACTTAAAAACGTTATTACCAATTCATTTTTTCTTTTACAAAGTTTGTTAGTTCTGCTGCAATCTCTTTGTGCTCGGCCAAATCAGGGTGACCATCGCACCCATTGTGATATTGTTTGGAAAAGAAATAACTGGTTACTTTTTTATCGCCTTCATCATTGGATTTTTTTACGATCGCTGTTAGTGTTTTTTTCAGGAAAGAAGTTAATGCAGCATCTGCCATTGGGCTGGTAAGGCAAACAAACATTGCGTTGGGATAATAGCCTCTCAACTGTTTGATAAACTTATTGTAATTATTGCAAAAACTATTGAAATCCTGGATACCATCATTCTGTCCAAGACAAATTGTTACTACATCGGGTTGATATTTTTTAAAATCCCATGCTATGGAATCGCCTCTCATTTCAATCTTATCAAATACGGGTGGCATGGTGATGTCCATGTTACAGCAACTGTGCATCAACCCAACGCCGGATACCGAGGAAAGATGGTATTGTGCAGTTAGTGCACGGGCAGAAATGGCTCCGTAGCTTAACCAGGCATTGTGCTGATCGTGCCAAACACCGCCCCCACACGGTACATCCGACTGATCGCTTCCGGTACCGCAGGTGATGGAATTGCCAATGAATTCCATTTTACGCCCGGGCTTGGCAGGCAGTGGCAGCAGGGCTTCGCAGCGCAAACCTATAAACTCGAGGTAACCAATATTTGATTCGGTATTTTTTGAAATGATCAGCGTATGTGTTGTATTTGCCAGGCTATCTGCAATGATTATTTCATTGGCTTTTCCTTTTGTCTGTATCCTTACCGGCTTATCGTCAATTACAATTTCGAGGTAGTTATGATTTTGCCTCCAAAGCTCCTGATCATTTATCAATAAGGTACAGGATGTTCCCTTAAATTTAGCCTTAATGTACACACCCGGGCTCCAAAACCTGGGCTTTTTTGTGTCAGAAAAATCAATTCTTCCTATATATTGAAACAGGGGATTATCTGCTTCAAACAACATTTGTTTTGCAGATGAATCATCTTTGGATCCATTGGCACAGCCAACAACAAATATGGAAAGCAAGAGTGAATACAGTAATAGCTTTTTCATACATTAAATGTGGACTTAAATATTTAGTTGCTCAAGAGTAAAAAACCCGTTTTTTACTCAGTATCTCCCAGCTGCTTGCGTTAGGGATTAAAGTGGAAATCCTTTTTTTGCCCCTGTATTTTGGCAAAAAAAGATTGGAACGAAAAGCCCGACCCCGCCTTGCATACACTTTGGATTAAAGGTAATTTGCAGGCGGGGTAACGCCCATATTTTTCTGCTTTTTTATTGTTGATAATTGAACAACACTTTTTGTTTACCAACGATTACTTCAAAATCGCCGGGCTCTGTCACAGTTTTTAATTGTGCATTTACAAATGCCAAATCGTTGCTGTCGATGACGAAATGTACTGTCTGTGTTTCGCCTGCTTTTAAGTTGATTTTTTGAAATGCACGAAGCCGCTTCATATTGGGCGTAATGCTTGCATACAGATCATGGGTGTACAATTCAACCGTATGTTTGCCATCTATTTTGCCGGTATTTTTTACGGTGATGCTTACCGATAATTTTTCGTTGCCCTTTAAATTGGTGGTGTTTAATTTTAGTTCACCGTATTCAAATGTTGTATAGCTTAAGCCATGACCAAATGGAAATAAAGGATTGTAACCGGTGTGAATATCATCATTGAAAACTTCCCGTACATCTTCCGTTGGCTTTCTATCGTACAGCACCATTTCGCCCATGCTGCGTGGATAACTAAATGGCAAAATACCATTTGGGTTGTAATCTCCAAAAAGCACATCTGCAATGGCTTCCGCAGCTTTTTTACCACACCAGTATGCCATTAAAATACCTTTGGCGGCTGGCTCAATATTGGATATAAATTTGGGGCGGCCCTCCGTTAAAACAAGTATCACAGGTTTGCCGGTCATGTATGCTGCTTTTGCAAGTGCTACCTGATTTTCCTCCAATGCAAGATCGGAGGTATTGCCAGGGCTTTCTGCATAAGAATTTTCTCCAATGCACAATACAATGACATCTGCATTGGCAGCCGCTTTGGTTAAAGAAGCTACATCATAATTCATGGAATTATCAAATCCTTTTCCTGTGGTGGTGATTACATTGGCGGCACCAATTTTATCTGTAATTGCCTGCAAAATATTTTTACTGTCCCGGGGAAACCAATCCTCTTCTTTTCCCTGCCATGTGTAACTCCAGGCACCGTTTAAGGCACTAAGGCTTTGGGCTGATGGACCTGCTACCAGTACTTTTTTATTTTTAGCAAGTGGTAAACTATTGTTGTCATTCTTCAACAATGTCATGGCTTCGTGTGCTGCATCCAATGCCAATGTTTGGTATTCAGGCTTGCCAAAATTAGCAGTAGCAGCAGGTTCAGGATAAGGATTATCAAATAGTCCCGTTTTCATTTTTAATAATAAAATTCTTTTTACTGCATCATCAATCCTAGTCATTTTTACTTCGCCTTTGTTCACGGCTTCTATTAGCAATCCGTAAAAAGAAAAGTCGCTTGGCACCATGCTCATATCTATACCGGCATTGATGGCCATTGCTACTGCTTCTCTTGGTGTTGCTGCTACACTATGCCATGTATGCAGGCGAATAATATCCATCCAATCGGTTACAATCACTCCTTCAAAACCAAGCTCCCTGCGCAATACATCTATTAGCAAATACTTATTGGCATGTACGGGCTGGCCATTTATTTCGCTGGAATTAATCATGATGGTGGTGGCGCCTGCCTTTACCGCTTCTCTAAATTGAGGCAAATAATATTCCCTTAATTCAATTTCGGGTAAATAAATAGGGGTTCTGTCTTTGCCATTTCTGGAGGCAGAATAACCAATATAATGCTTCATGCAACTGGCTACTGCAGTTGGATTTTTTAAACCATCTTCTTCGTAAGCTTTTACAACAGCGGCACCCATTGTTTTGCCTATAAATACATCTTCGCCATACGTTTCCGGAAAGCGGCTCCACAAAGGCTGTCGGCCACAATCCAGTACCGGTGCAAAGTTCCAGCGAACTCCCGATGCCCTTACTTCTTTTGCAGCTGCTTTTGTTACCAATCTTGCCAAGTCCAAATTTCTGGTGGCGGCCATGCCAATATTGTGCGGATATAAAGTTGCACCCAGAGTGTAGGTTTGTCCGTGGATAGCATCCAAACCATAAATGATGGGGATTTTTAACCGGGTATTTTTTGTTTCATCTTGAATTTTGGTTAGCAATTTATGCCAGGTATCCACACTAAGTGCATGCGCTGTGGTATTCAGTATAGAACCAACCTGATGGTTTACCACTGCATCTTTCAACAAGGCATCGTCCAATTCGCCATCCTGATTACTCCAGCTTCCTTTTGCAATAAGTGCCAGCGTTACTTGCGTCATCTGCCCTACTTTTTCCTCCAGCGTCATACGGGCAATTAAGCTATTTACCTTTTTTTCATCAGGATCATTTGGCTTTGGCTTTTGTGCCTGACCCTCTATAACTATGGTAATTGCAATCACCAGTAACAAAAGATTTTTCATTTTAATTTATTAAGAACGTTTATAAAAAATTATTGATAAATTCTGTTGGTAAAGTATTGAATGACATTCCATGTACTTGTATCCTGGTCGAAAACATTATTAAGCCCTTGTTCTTCCGGCGGCGGATCGGCCATATAATCATCGCCCTCGCTCCACCAGTAATTACTGCCTTTTGCTGATCTTCCATATCCTCCAACCCCCCAGAAATTACAGCCGGCAATATACCCATTTTTAATGCGGCTTTCTTCTAAAATATTAAACAGAACACTGTAGTAATTATCCCTGAGTAAGGTAGTTGATTGCGGGTTAAATTGATGGCCATCTCTTGGTAAACCAAACTCCTCTATCACCAATGGTTTTTGTAAACTACTTGCCACAGCTGCATGTTTATCAATATAATTTTTTGTATTTATAATGATGCTATTTAAACTTTTTGAAATGGACGTATCATTAAACCAAGCCCAGTTTTTTGGCCAAATGTGGATGGTAAGATAATCTACATTTTTACCGGCATGAATGGCTTTGTAGGTTGCCATGTTTTCGCTCCCTTGTTCGCCTTCGCTACCGGTTGTTACTAAATGATTTTTATCGAGGGATTTAATTAAAGCTGCGGAGGCTGACACCCATTCTATGTAAGCAGGAATGGCTTGCAGCCGCATGGGCCTTGGTTCGTTGGCCAATTGCCAGGCCATAATAGCTACATCATTTTTATAAGGTTGGCCTGTAATGGAGTTTGTTCTGTTTACAATTAGTTCCACTTGTTTGTAATAAGCCTGCATGCATGGTTTGCAGGAATAGAAACGGCTTACAATATCCCTGTTTTCATCCCAGCTTAATTTTCGTTGTAGTATGCTATCCGGCAGTTTTCCATTCCAGTTGAGATACTGCAAAAAGCCACCGCTCCAATCCCAATTATTACTTAAATATATTACTGCTTTCATGTTCCTTTTACCCATTTCTACCAATAGAAAATCAAGTCCTTTTAATAATGCAGTATCAAAAACTCCCTGACTGGTTTGCAGGGATGGAGATACTCTTTTTACAGCATTTAATTTTCCAAATCCTTCCACACCGGCCAGCACACGTAAATTATTTACTCCTTTCAGGTGAAGAAAATCAAGTTCGTTTACCAGTCTTTTTTTTCCGGCTTCGCTATCTTTTACCATCGCCAGTAAACCTCCATACCAGTAATTTGCGCCGATGTAATAATATGGTTTATTGTTAATCGTAAACTGGTGGCCTTTTACTTTTACGAAAGCCGATTGTGCATGCAGTAATTGATTTATTAAGCAACAGGAAAAACAAAATAGTACTACATATTTTTTAATCATACAGACTGGTTTAATGAATGAACCACAGATTACTATTGTAAAAAAAGCAGCAGCAACGTTTTACATTTTCCTACTACAAGCAATACCTTCCTACACCCAATTTAGTATACCCGGCAGATAGCTTTTGATTTTTTATAAGGATGATTGCCTTTTATTTTTTACAGTATTTAGCGTGGTAGCCGAACACCGTATTTTATTGAACTGTCAGGTTACCATTAATGATAAGTTTCTTATTTGATTGAACGGTTAATTTACCTCCGGGGGCAATATTTTGTGGCCTATCCAATATGCATTCACCGGCAGCCGATGGATCTATTATAATTTCTGCACCGGCCGGCAAAGTAGCAGGTGGAATTAAACCATTTTGCCAGTTTGCAGCATTGCTCCACAGTCCGTTGGCTGTAAATAGATAGAGAGTCACATTTACCGACAGCTTAAATGCAACATCCCAGGCTATGGAAGGCAATGGTGCATTTAATACGGCTCCGGTAACTACCACATTGGTACTGCTTAAAAGCAAACCAGTGGAGCAACTGTAAAAATCAACTTTATAGGATCCATCCAGCAAACCGGTCATCTTCATGCTTGCACCACTCACGGGTGCAGGTGCAACGCCACCAGAGTTTTTGAGGTATTTCCAGTTGTAATTATTATTAAGTATGTAACCAACTGCACTGGCATTACTCTTTGATGATTTTAATGAATACACGGTAAGTGGCGAGCCGATATTGGTAAAAACATAATTAGAAATGAGCAGCCAATCCGTACCAAGATTATCGACTTTAATTACATGAGCCCCTGCGGTAACATTCACACTATAGGTTGTATTTACGCTGCCGTTTGTGTTTAATACCTGCACGCCATCCACATATATATTTAACTTGGGCGCAGTGCCTGCACTGCCTCCTGTTACTACTTTAAACTGTCCTGCCACCGGGTAATTTACATTAAAGGTGGGTGGATTTCTGTATTGCGTATTATAGCTGTTGCCATATAAATATTTACTTAGCTGATTAGCGGCTGGTGAAATAACTCCGGATGCATCTATCGTAAAATTATTAGCAGGCGCCGTGCCCCAATCGCCCCCGGGTACAATACTGGCATCTGCTGCACCGCCGCCGGTTATTGTTGCAGTGGTTTTTTTATAATCATCATTTACAAATGGTATACTATTCAGCAAAGCTGATAATGGTTTAAAATGATAATATAAATTTTTTGGTGCAATGTAATTGTCCCACCACCAGGTTAAACCAGTACCCATCGCCCCACTAAAAGATGTGCCCCACAAAGCATTGTGAACATGAATACCCGAAGGATCATTTACCGAAAGCACGCTACCGTCCGGGCCCAATCCAAATTCACCATTAAAGGTGGGCTTTTGAAATGTAGTTAAATAATGATCTATACCAGCAGCAATGGTATTTTCAATATTGGGCGCATCAATATAATAATGAGTTTGTGAAAAATCAATGTTTGCAATATTCCAGGCAGCCGGATCATTTGCATCCTTTGCATAACTGGTTGTAACAAGATGTTTATTTACATCCTTGCTTTTAATGTAATTGGCCATTTCTTCGTGCCAGTTTTTTACAGCAGCTTTTCTTGTGTCAAACTGGTCTGTCCAGTCCACTTCGTTAAACAGTTCCCAGCTTTGAATATTTTGAGAATAGCCATACCGTGCAATGATATAGCGCAGGCGGTTTTTATGAAGATTTTTTGCTGTGACATCTGTAAAGAAATCCCATGTATTTGCAGCAGGACCGCCGTTAGCTGTATTGTAAGGATTGTTCGTCCATTCAGGATTTACACCTGTTGACACCTGCCCATGATTGTTGATCGTGAGCATAACATACACATTTTTTTGCCTGCAGTAATCCAGCAGCCAGTCGAAATAATATGCGGAGGGTTGTTTGTATTTTTTTAAGCCTGAATAACCGTTCGTATTATTTTTCCATTCCAGACCGAATGCCCAACTCGACATCCATACACGGATAAAATTGCCACCATTTGCAGTAAGGTTGCCGACCCAGTTGGTATAATCTGTTACCACATTATTATTCTGCCAGCCTATATTTTCTCCGATAGGAATATATTGTGAGCCATTGTCAAAATTCAAATAATTAGTTGCATTTTTTCTTATAAACCCTGCCTCGGATGAAGCCGTGCATTCAAACGTTTGGGTTGGATATCCACCAGTTCCGCCAGTACTGGTACAAGAAATGTCGTACGACCAACTGCCTGCTTCATTGGGTGCATAACGAACTTTAAAATCGCCGGTACCTGTAGCCGTAAGGCTTCCATTGGCAGCAAGCATATAATCCTGCATAAAGAAGCCATCCACGGTATCCTTTTTACCGGAAGGCGCATTAAAAATACATTGCACAGCAATATCATCGTAATCGTAAGCATTGGTAAAACTGGCAGTAAGGTTAACTGTAAGCTCTAATTTATTCAGCTTAGGCAAACTTGTACTATTTGCTACCACAGCGTTTATTACAGGTATAGCCAATGGCTGCTGCGCCAGTATCAATTGCGGAATAATAAAAAGAATGGGTAGGTAAAATATTTTTTTCATGATGTCTATTTGTTTTGCCATGCACCGCTGGGCGTTTGTTGTATAATTGCCGCAATAACTACTGTTTAATCTTTCTTAAATATGCTCTCGTTTTTAAACCCGATTCTTTTAAATCTTTATCAGCCCAGCTACCATCACTTGATGCTGACTGGCGGAGTACAGAACAGCTTTCATCTTTATCCGATACTGACCAGGTTATCCAGCTTAGTTTTTTTTCCGCCATCCATTGGATGTATTTATTCCATTCTTCCTCATCCAGTTTTCCATCGCCGGTTGCATCCATCCCTGCTGATTCTGAGATAAAAATTGGTAGGCCTTTTGCAATGGCAGCATCTGTTCTGTCTCTAAGCCATTGCTTGTGTGTGCCTGCATAAAAATGCATCGTGTACATCAGGTTGTTAAACCCTTTAATGGGATCATCAGCCTGCAAATGCACATCCTGGTCCCATCTTGGCGAACCCACTAAAATAATATTGGCTGTATCAATTTTACGGATGGTGCTGATTAAATCAATAGAGTACACTTTTACCTCGGGCCATGTTTCGTAATCCGGCTCATTATACAGTTCATAAATAATATTGGGATAGCTATGATATTTGGTGGCCATGGTTTTAAAGAAAGCCCTGGCTTCTTTCAAATTAATGTTGTGACTGTGCCAGTCGATGATAACGTAGATGCCTTCTTTTATAGCAGCATCAACCACTGTTGTAATTAACTTCATTGACTTTGCAGAATCCTGTAAATATCCATTAGCCGGTTCTACACCAAGCGCCGCCCTAACTACAGAACAATTCCAGTCTTTTGCCAGAGTGCTTACTGCTCCTGCAGTATAAAACCGTGGATGAAAACAACTCCAGCCAAAACTCATTCCATTTAATACTACCGATGTATTATTAGCACCTGTAAGTTGAGTACCGACTACTTTTAGCTGCCCATACATTTTTACAGGTTGTGCGTTGATGGTAAGGATAACGCTGCTGGCTAAAAGAAAAACAAAAATTAATTTCATGATTATTGTTTTGAGTTAGTTTTTTTTTTGTTGATTTTATACATGTTGGGTAAATCATTTTCAAACAAGGTATAAGGATCTTTGTAAAAATTTAAAAAATCCGGCACACTGCTATGGCCAGGGAATGGCGCATAATAATGCGTGGCACTGGTGGCGTCATTTCTCCATACGAGCACATAGGCAAGTTGCACTTTTGAAGATTTTAATGCATTCAATAATATTGCTGTCCACCAGGATGTATTGGGAGTAGATTCCAGCCCGGTTTCTGTGAAAGCAGCCAGCTTATTGGCTTTGATGGCGTAATCAGAAACAATTTTCAGTTTTTTTATCCCGGCTGCCGTATCATATTTACCATCCCGGCCCCAATCGCCGTAGTTATCAATACCCACCAAATCTACCCATTCATTTCCAGGATACCGTTCCAGGTATTTTTCTATTGTAGTGAATTTATTATCCGGCGAAAATGCATAAATAAAATTGTGTACGCCCAGGCTATCTCTCAAATAACTCACAGTAAACTTCCAGAGTGTGGTAAACTCCTGCACCGTACAATGACCTCTACCCCACCAAAACCAATCGCCATCAAACTCATGAAATGGCCTGAAAATAACCGGCACCAATTTTCCGTCTTTTCCTTTTACAGATTTTGCTACGGCAGCAATATTTCTTAAAATGCTTTTATACTTTTCATGCTGGCTTGCGCCAGGAATAATGTATTTAACCGCAGGTATTACACCCGAATCTTTCCAGTAAAAATCAGTGGCGGATACCGGGTTGTTAAAATGCCACGAGGCAGTGATAACCCCACCATTGTTATAGGTTGCTTCAATATATTTTTTTAAATGCTCTTTTGTATCTTGAATCTCTTCATCGGTTTTTCCAGACAGGCCGCTAAAGTCAACTCCAATTACAGCGGGATGAGAACCAGTTACCGACTTTACATCCGACTTGTCTTTTTCCCCACTCCAGCCATGCCCATATTCCATCGCATGCTGATGACCAAAAAGAATATGTTGCCTGGATAACTGATGAAGATTATAACACAAAGCCTTTGTCTCCCTGGTTGCTTTTGCATCTGTCAACTTAACTAGCTGCTGGCTGAAGCAACAATTTACAGGTAACAACAAGCTGCTTATAATTACTATTTTAATATACTTTTCCATTGGCTAATCATTTAAAAAATTCCTCCACTACACACTCACATTCTTTTGATGAATCTAATAATAAAGCCACCTCTTTAACAGAGATGGCTTTATTATTTTCACAGGAAAAAAATATCAATTGTGTGCCATCAATTTTATCAATTCAATCCCATGTCATCCACATAGATAATATAATCGGGCCCTGCAACGCCACTGTATTCTTTTAGGTAAAGATGCGTTAAGGTGGTAGCTGATGAAATATCAGAAAGCGGAATGGTATAATCCGTCCACACACCTTCAACTATGTCAATGGTTTTTCCGTCCGATTCATTGAAGCCAATATTAACCCGTTTTCCACTTGTTCCGGGCCCTCCAAAAATGGAGATTTTAAACGTGGTGTATGCAGCAAGCGGAATGTTTGCACCGCCCAATTGGTAAGGAACACCCCACTGTGGCGAGTAAGTGATTTTAAGTGATTTAGCACCGGTTCTCACAGGGGTAGTGTTTGTTTGATTAAAGGTACCACCCCAGCCGCCGCCAAGCCATCCATTCCAGTTAGAAGACAGCGCTTCATCCCAAATTGGGAAAGCAATTCCAGCCACCAGTACGGTTAATGCTGTGCTGCTTACGCCTGTTCCATTTGGAGTGGTAATACTAACATTACCAGACAATGCACCAGCGGGAACTGTTAGTGTTAATATAGAATCGTTGAGTACTGTAAATGCAGTAGCTGTTGTGCCCAACTTTACTGAGCTTGCACCATTAAACCTTAAGCCTTTTACTGTAGAAACATCACCGGCACGAACGGAGCCTGGTGTAAATGATGTAATAACAGGCTTACGGTTTACATTAAAAGCTATACTGTCGGCACCATTTGTATTGGTTAGTTTTATAAATTGGTCACCTGCAACTGCATCCCACGGCACCGTTACTTTCATTATGGTATTGGTATCTGCAGTGGGTGCAAAGCTGGCATTAACGCCTGCAAACTTTACACTTCTTACCAAAGAAAAATTAATTCCGGTGATGGTTAACACATCTCCCGGCAAAGCTGTAGTTGGTGTTACAGAAGCTATTTTTGGAACCGGCGGTGTAAGCAATACGGTGAACTTGTAAGCAGAATAACCTTTGCCGTCACTTTGGTACACCTGCACAAAAGTTTCGCCCAGTGGTAAGCTGTCTGGTACCTTAACATTTATAGATGAATCCGTGTTGGTGGCTGGGTTAAAATCTGTAACCAGCTTTGTACCAAATTGAATTTTGCTTACATTCTGGAGGTTGACTCCTTTAATTACAATCGGCGCTTTAGCAATGGCACTGCCGGGAAAAATTTCTTTTATCACCGGAATGGTTTGAGCCGGATTGGTAATTTCTTTTTTACACCCGGCAAAAAAGAAAACAGCGGCTGCTAAGGGAATGCTTATCAGCAATAAGTTTTTTATTATTTTGTTCATGATATTTTTTTTATGACAATACAAATTGAATTACAAGCAATCCTTTTATTTTACTAAAACGTGATAGCGGTTTTTATTTCACCAGCATCACATCGTCGAGGTACATTTTTTCATCCTGCCCATCAGGCCCTTGCAACCTCCACCCAATTTGGTTAAAGGCCGCTCCATTTGCCCAAAGGTTTAATTGCGAAACGGGGATTTTATAATAGCTCCAAACTTTAGCCGGAACGGTAATTTTTTGGCCTGCATTGCCAAAGGGATCATACCCGCCTGGCGATTGCTGAGAGAAAACCCAGATATCAATATTAACTGAACCGCCTTTCATCCAAAACGACAGGAATTTATAATTATCATTCGCAATATTGTTCCAGCCAAAACCCATTTGGTGCCAGTTTCCTTTTTGGTAATTTTTACCAAAAGAAGCTGTGCCCGATTTGGATTCTGTTGTAGATACAAAACCTGCTTCGCCCCAGGATGCATCCTGCTCGCCATTTTGATAAGCATCATCAAAAAATTTAAAATTATTGGTAAGGCTTACAAACTCGTCGAGCGTTGTAATTGTACCTGCCTGGTTGGTAATTTCGAGAAAGGTGCGGTACTTAGTTGTGGCAGGCATCGTAATTACCAGCGTAGTGGCAGTTTTAGAAACTACAGTGCAAACCTCGGCTGAGCCGGCAAATTTTACCGCTAAAACATCATCCAGATTTTTTCCGGTTAATGTAAGGGTTGTGCCTTCTTTAAAATTATAATTGTTTACACTAATAATTGTGGGCAAACCCAATACTTTAAAGGGTACACTATACTGGTAGCCATTGGCATTGGTAAATACAATATTCTGATCACCAGGGTTGGCATCGTCCGGCACCCGAAATATGATGGCGCCATCGGTGTTAAATACCGGGTTAAATGAACTCTTTACGTTTCCGTTATCAAAGCTGATGGAACGAAGATCTTGTAGCCCAGAGCCTGTAACTGTAACAACTGAATTACTTGCACCCTGTGCCGGAGACACCTGGTAAACCGGTGTAACGATTTCTTTTTTTGTGCAGGACAAAAGGATGGACAATCCCATTAGAAAGATGCCTGCTATGCTATTTAATTTGCTGAATTTTTTCATTGTTTTAAAATTATACGATTTTAAAATTAGTTTGATAATTAATAATAAGGAACAGCTGGCTCCAGCAATAATGGGTTTATCACCGTTTCTGCCTGTGGTGTTGGCAGGTATAATTGTGATGGCGATGTGATCGTTGCCCTAAAACTGGTCAGGTTTTTATTAAAATCAAATGTACCTCTTTCCTGAGCCTGCAGCATTGCTTTTGCTTTTTCGAATCCCTGACGTTGTATATCAAACCAATAATCACCTTCAAAAGCAAATTCCACTTTGCGTTCGTGCAGAATATCATCCATAGAAAAACCGGAAACAGCATCGAGGCCAGCACGTGTATGAACTGCGTTGTATGCGGCAACAGCCTCTGCATCGCTGGTAGTGCCCGGGCCACCTAATACTGCTTCTGCATATATCAGCAAAACATCTGAATAGCGCAGAATGTAAGTTCCTATCTGGCTATGAGAACTACTGTTAACCGGCTCACCTGCCCTGTTAGGCCCAACCACATATTTCATAATGCTTGAACGGGTTCCAGTACGGATATGAAAATTATCAGTGCCGTTGCCTGTGGTATCATAAGTAAAACCGTTGGGAAAACTTGCGTTCTTCCATTCCGGATTATGAAACCCCTGTTCCATTACAGACCACTGACGACGATTATCGCCAACGGCATAGCCGGTAACAGGGTTTAACAAATCCAGTGAAGGAACAAGGGCTGAGTAGCCAGCACCACTAGTAGGTGCAGGTGCCAGCAATGGTTGTGGCCCTACATACAACTGAAATCTGTTACCGCCATTCCATCCAAGGGAAGTAAGCCATTGAAGAGAGAACAACGATTCCTTATTATTATTAGTGGTAGAAGAAGTAAACATCTTTCCATAATTATCATATAACCCAACAAGTCCGCTGCTGTTGGCATAGGTAATTACTTCTTTTGCTTTTAATTTTGCATTGGTATAATCTTTCAGATAGAGATACACTTTTGCCATCATTCCCTTGGCTGCATATTTGGTTACACGACCAGGCTGGTAAGCAACGGCTGGCAGGTTTTCTTCTGCAAACTGCAAATCTTCCAAAGCAAAACGCAATACATCTTTTTGCAGGTATCTTGGTACCAAATATTTACCGGGTTCAGTCAATGCTACCGGGTCGCTTACAATGGGCGCATCACCAAAAGTGCGGCCTATATAAAAATAAGCAAAGCCACGAATGAATCTTGCTTCTGCAATACCTAGTGTGAGATAAGATGGATCAGCAACCTGGCCTTTTTTTGTTTCAAAAGATTGTATTAATACCGAAGCCTGTCCAGCAGCTTTGTAGCATGCTTTCCAGGTAAGACCAATTAACCCGTCGGTACTTTGAATATTAAAATTGTAAAAAGAATTATACTGGTCGTTTCCGGCAGCGCCTGTTACTGTGCCACCCAGTACATCACCTACCGAAGAGAAGGCTTTATCAAACCAATCGCCCCAGGGTTGGTTGTAGAGTAACCCAGTTGCGCCATTTACCTGTTCAGCATTGTTGTAGTAAACATCCAGCGTGGCATTTGCTGTAGCAGGATGTTCCAAAAAAGATTTTTTGCAAGATGCTCCGCTAAAGATTAATGTACCTGCAAGAATTATATATTTTAGTTTCATGATCTGTTGATTTAATATTTTAGAATTCAATGTTAGCACCAATGGTAAATGATCTTGGATTTGGATAATGCCCGTTATCAATATTCATCAGCGTTACCCTGCTGTTGTAAGCTCCCAGCTCCGGATCGTATCCTGTGTATTTTGTAAACGTGTATAGGTTTTGTACAGAAGCATATAATTTGAAATTGCTAAGCTTTGCTTTTGTAATCATCTTCTTTGGCAAATTGTATCCAAGTGAAACATTTTGTATTCTTAAAAAAGAGCCACTTTCAATAAACCTGTCGGATATTCTGAAATTATTATTATGCCACTGGTTGTATCTTGGCAACTGGCCATTGGTATTATCAGAACTATACCTGTCAAGCACCGTTGTTAACTGGTTGTTGTATTGGTTTCTCAAACCTTCCGTTTGGCGGCGGGAATAGTTAAATATTTTTGCGCCATAGCTTCCATAAATAAATACGGAAAGATCAATTCCTTTGTAGGTAACAGTATTCGTCATCCCGTACGTGAATTTTGGATTTGGGTTACCTATTACCGTTACATCCTTGTCATCAATTTTTTTATCACCGTTAAGGTCTTTAAATCGTACATCACCTAACCATTGTTTATCAGCTTGTACAGGTAGCCCCCAATTAATCCCATTGTTTAAATCTTTCATATCACGAAACAATCCATCTGTAACATATCCATAAAATGAACCTACAGGCAAACCCTGTTGAGATAATGTTACTAACGGATTATCGCCGTACTCATCAAATGAACCTTTTAGTGTTGCATCCGGAGCATTCAAAAAATCCAATCTGTTTTTGTAATGACTAAATACAAAACTCGTTTTCCAGACAAGGTTTGCGTTTTGAATATTATAAGTTGAAATACTGATATCAATACCCTTGTTGGTCATTTGTCCATTATTAGCAATCGGTGTTTGAATATCATTGTAGCTGGTTCCCAAACCAGAGAATGCACCCAACTGTGTTGACAGCAACATTTGTGTTGTTATTTTCTTGTAAACATCAATTGAAATTTCAACTCTTTTGTTAAGAATGGTTGCATCTACACCAGCATTATAAGTCTTAACAGATTCCCAGCCAAGCTTTGGATTAGCTACATTGTAAGGAAGGCTGCCAGGACCAAACGGGCCAGTAGTAGGTGCAGCAATATTTGACACGTAAACATTATTGCCTGATACACTTTGGTTACCCACAGAGCCAGCTCCAACCCTTAGTTTTAGATAGCTTAGGTTTTTTAAATCTTGTGCAAAGGTTTCGTTGGTAATAGTCCAAGAAGCAGATACAGCGGGAAAAGTTCCCCATCTTTTGCTGGGTCCAAAGCTGGATGATCCATCACGGCGTACCGATGCGCTAATGGCATATTTATTATTGTACGTATAATTTAACCTTGCAAAGAAAGATTCCATGCTCCACTTGCCATTGCCTGCGCCAATTGTTTCATTGGAGTTATTGCCACTGGCGCCTGCAGCAAGTGAAGGAAGATTGAGTTGCAGGTTCTCCCGGCTTGCATTTACATAGTCATACTCTGAATATTGTATTTCGTGCCCGAGAGTTGCAAAAACGGAATGTTTATTAAAAGTAGTATTGTAATTGAGGTAATTTTTTACAGCATAATAGATACTGTTGTTGCGCTCCTCCCTTATTCTGCTGATGTTGATCACTGCATTTTGCTGCGGATTTGGATTAGCTACAAAAGGTTGATACGCTTTATTTGCCCCAAGATTAAAATCGTAGTTTACTTCGTTTCTTAATGTAAGCCCTTTAGTAAATTCAATTTCGCCATATAATGCACCAAATGCTTTGGTGCTTACTGCTTTTACATCACGAAGAGAGGCTATAGCTACCGGGTTGCTTGGGTTTCCAAACTGGCTGCCACCTACAATTGTTTGTGTAAGAAAATTACCAAACACATCTCTTACCGGTGCGGCAGGGCTGTTATATAATACGGTACTTGTAACAGCATCAAAACCATCGGACAAGCCAATTTTTTGGTTGCTCCTGGAGAGGTTGCCGCTCACGCCTGCTTTAAACCAACTCTTTACCTGGTGATCGATATTCATGCGAATGGTATAACGCTTGAATTTTGTTTCAATTAAAGTACCCAGTTGATCAAAATACCCGCCAGAAAAATAGTAGGTTGTTTTTCCATTACCGCCGGAGAAGGATAATTGATGGTTTTGAATATGACCTGTCTGGTAAATTTCATCCTGCCAGTCTGTACCCTTACCTAACAGCGAAGGATTTCTAAATTCGCCCACTGTATCCTGCATTCCACCTGTTACAGCGTTTATGTCTTTGAGCAGCGAATTTTGATAACCTGCAAATTGCTGCAAATTCATTACAGACAATTTTTTAGGGATTTTTTGAAAGCTGTAAGAAACATCATAGGATATTTTACCCTCACCACTTTTACCACGTTTTGTGTTAACCAATACTACACCGTTGGCCGCCCTTGACCCGTAAATGGCCTGTGCAGAAGCATCCTTCAAAATATCAATGGAAGCGATGTCGTTTGGATTGAGCGTAGCAAGAACACTTTGAGTTGTTTGTCCGCTTCCACCACCCAAAAAATTTTGCTCCAGGCTTGAATTTTGTGCAGCGATTGGCACGCCATCAATTACATACAATGGTTCGTTACCGTTTACGGAGGTGATACCACGAACACGAACACTAACGCCGCCACCCGGCTGTCCGGTATTATTGGTTACCGTTACACCTGCTACCTTTCCCTGCAGTGCCTGGTCAACCCCGGCAACAGGAAGGTTCTTAATGTCTTTTTCAGAAATGGAAGAAATAGAAGTTGTTACGTCTGCCCTTCGCCTTGTTCCATAACCAATAACAACTACTTCACCAAGCCGGGAATCGGCTCCTTTTAAAATGACCGACACATTTGTTTTGCCTTCAACTGATACATCAACAGGTTTCATGCCTATATAAGTAACCTGGATTATTTTTTGTGAAGACGGTACCTTAATGGCAAAGTTTCCATTAACATCTGCAGTTACAGTCGCATTTCGCATACTCTTTATCGAAATGGATGCACCCTGCAACGGGTTGCCTTTTTCGTCTTGAATTGTACCTGAAATAAGTCTGGAAGCTTCCTGGGCGTTTAGGGTAAAAACCCCCAGCAGAAACAAAGGAATAAGAAGATAATCTTTAATAATTTTTAGCATAGCAATTAGTTTTAAATTGATTTAGTAAAGTTATTTTGAAGCCCCATAAGAAAATAATACTATTTTAACCATTCTTAATTATTAAAAGACTGTTGTTCAAAAATAGATGACATTGTTTTTTTAAATGTTACGTGTAATTGAAAAGAAATAGTCAAAATTGAATAGCCAATCAATAATACTATTTTATCAATTTATGAATGAATATTTATGAAAGTATACCTATAATCACATTTTTATCGGGCATTAACAAGCACTATTATAAAAACAACGGATATGTTTTAATGACAGCAATTCTACTGATTATTTCTATACATGCCCTGCTGTTATGGTAAGGGCATTTCCAGATGCCGGCTTTATCCTGTTGCTGCATAATGGTTCCATTTCCATTTCTCCCCCAATACCATTCTCCATACAAATGGTCCTTTATAAAATGCTCTACATATTTCCAGGATTTTAATGATTTATTAAGGTAAAGTTTGTTTCCGGTAAGCTGCCAGGCATTAAAAAATCCAATCATTGCTTCTGCCTGTACCCAGGAATGTTTTTCTTTTATCAAATGATTAGTATCAGGTTCGTATTCGTACCATAAGCCTCCATCTTTATCTAACCCTTCCAAAGTGGAAGTGGCAATTTTAACGGCGAAATCTTTAGCAATCGTTATCATTGACAGTTCTTCTATTGCTTCTGCTGCTTCCAATAATAACCAGGCAGCTTCAATATCGTGTCCGTAAGAAATAGTGGTTGATTTTGGGTTCCATTGCTCATCAAAAAACAATACCAGGTGATGGGTATTGGGATTAATGATATGGTCGAAAAAATTTTTAATTAGTAAGATGATTTTATTCTTTAAAACTGCATCAGGCCAAATTCGATATAAGGCAGTATAGGCTTCCAGCACATGCAGGTGGGTATTCATTGTTTTTTTTTCATTGGCATCCTTTTCACTCAGCCGCAGGTCGTTCAATGTTTTCCAGTCTCTCGTAAAAGCATCAATATAGCCTGTATACGTTTTATCGAAACTATATTGTTCAATCGTTTTATATAAATCAATCGCAGTGTTTTTTGCAGCTTCGTTTTTACTGGCGGTAAAGTATGCACTGCATCCATAGATGGCAAATGCCAGTGCATAAATTTGTTTTTTTGTATCGAGCGGTTGTCCTTTTGCATCCAATAACCAATAGATACCTCCAAAATCTTTATCAATAAAACGGGTAACAATATAATTGTATGCTATCCTTGCCAAATGAAGATGTTCTTCCTTTTTTGTTAAAGCATAGGCGGAAGAAAATGCCCATAAAATTCTGCTGTTAAGTACAGATCCTTTGGGAGCATCGGGATAAGCTGTATTATTTTCGTCGATGCGACCAACAAACCCTCCGTTGATATTATCGCAGGTATTTTTTTCCCAGTAAGATAAAATGGCTTCCAACTCGGCTTTCATTTCCCTGCTGTATTCATCCAGTATTTCTGTTGTTACTAAGGGCGGCTTATCCATGTTCCTTCAATAGTGTTTGCTGTTTATTTCCATACGCTACTCCCGATAAATTTTCTTCCTGAAGAGCATTAGTAACCTTTAAATTATTTTCTATAATTCTATAAACAGTTTTAACTGATGCGGCAGAACTTAACCCATCTTCAGGAGTGTTCATCACATAATCGAGCAATCTCTCAATGGACGAGACGGCAACATGTATCCGGGTATCTGATGATGCATAATAGATAAACACTTTGCCATCTTCATCTAAAATCCAACCATTGCTGAATACCACATTAGATACATCGCCAATACGCTCCTCGCCTTCCGGTGCTAAAAAATATCCCCCTGGCTTATGTATTACTTTGGTGACATCTTTTAAATCTGTCATAAACATATACAGCACATAGCGGAGCCCGGCAGCAGTATTGCGCACACCATGTGCCAGGTGTAACCAGCCATGCAAAGTTTTAAGCGGTGCCGGACCTTGCCCGTTTTTCATTTCGGATATGGTATGGTAAACACGGGGCTCTATTACAGTTTCTTTTTCAATAATTGCATGGGTTATATCCTTTGCAAGCCCAAAACCAATTCCACCCCCTTTGCCTGCTTCAATAAAACTATCCTGTGGTCTTGTATAAAAAGCATATTGGTCATTTACAAACTCTGGGTGTAAAACCACATTTCGCTGTTGTGCAGAACCTGTTTTTAAATCAGGTAGCCGCTCCCAATCAACCAGGTTTTTAGTGCGGGCAATGCCACATTGGGCAATGGCCGCAGACTGATCTCCCGCCGGTGCTTTGCTATCTCTTCGCTCGGTGCAAAAAAGTCCATATATCCATCCATCTACATGCTGTACCAGGCGCATGTCATAAATATTGGTATCAGGCACATCAGTTTCCGGCATACAAACAGGATGAGGCCAAAATGAAAATCTATCAATCCCATTTTCGCTTTCTGCAACAGCAAAAAAACTTTTTCTATCTTGGCCCTCTACCCTTACCACTAAAACATATTTATCATTCCACCTAATAGCGCCTGCGTTTAATGTAGCATTTATACCAAATCGTTCCATCAAAAAAGGGTTGGTAGCTTTGTTTAAATCATATCTCCAATTTAGTGGTGCATGTGCGGCCGTTAACACAGGATTTTTATACCTGCTAAGAATACCATTACCGCCAGGTACCGCTTCATTGTTTTTTTGCAACAACTCAAATTGTTGCTCCTGTAAAAAATTCAATCTGTTTTTAAATTCGCTTTTCATACAATAAATTTTAATTTTCCAACTTATTCCACCAGGTTCTTTTTAGTATAAATACAATTACAATAATGGCTGCTATTGTTATCCATAAAGGCTGTTGCATGTTCAAAATAAAATACATGGGCAACAGGGTAAAACACAACTGCCCAATAATGCCTATCACTACATTAAACATATCCAGCTTAAAGTTTTTATTGCCAATAAAAGTGGGATCAACAGCTAGTACTTTTTCATGAATTGGTTTCCAGAAACCCCATGGCCTTACCGTTTTATAAAATGAAATTAAAATGGCTTCTTCTGTTGGAGGTGCGGCGTATGTACCGGCAATACAACCTGTTAAAGACAATACAAACAGTAATGGCCACCAATACAAAGGCAAGCCGGTAGTTACATAAGGCATTGCCAATGCGGCAATAATACCCACTGCCATACCCCAGAAAAATCCATTGGCATTAAAACGCCACCAGTACCATTTAAGGCAGTTGGCGGCAACATATCCACCATACAGGCCGCCAACTATCCATTGCAATATTTCATTTACATTGTTGGCTAAGAAACCAAAGAATACACCTACAGTTACTACCAATATTCCTACTATGTAATTTATATAGATTACTTTTTTATTGCTGGCAGTGGGATTAATGTATTTAAGGTAAATATCATTGGTAATGTAAGCCTGTGCTGCATTTAAGGTTCCGCTAAAGGTTCCCATAAATGCTCCCAATAACCCAGTGACCACAATACCTAACACACCAACAGGTAAAAAATTATTGACTGCTCCTGGTAATATTCGCTCAAAATCTGTTACACCATCCGGCCCTTTTAAATACAATTGGTTGTAGTGCAGCAGCGCCAAAACTGTAAGGCCTGTAATCATCGAATAACGAATGGGTAGCAACATAATACTCACAAACCCCGTCATTTTACTGGCATCTTTTGGACTGCGGGTGCTTAGTACCTTTTGCATATCGTAATTAGGTGCAGGGCCGGCTAAGGAGGCAAACACTCCCTTTAACAACATCATCATAAAAAATATTCCAAACAAACTAAATCCATCATCTGCTATTTTCTTATTGGCATCCACCGCAATTTTGGACCAGTCCAGGTTTAGCTTCCACCCGAAAAAAGGATTGGCCCAGCCCTCAGGCACAATCAGAGTTTGCCCATGTAATTGCTGCATGGCTATTACCGCAATTGCAATGCAGCCAATCGTCATAATAATGTACTTGATAACATCGCCTAACACAATACTGTGCATGCCGCCCAATATGGAGTAAAACATAGCGAACAGCGTAAATACGATGCCGTAAAAATGAGGAACATATTTTGGTGAAACATCAAAGGGCACATAGCCCTTAATAATATCCCAGGGGATAAAAATTTCAACAAATTTTCCCAGGCCTACAAACCCATAGGCTAAAAAACCAAGGCAACCAATCAATGCAAAAGCTATCACAATTATATGAGATCCTTTCACGCCTTTACCTGTGAGTCCAAATCTTGTTTTAAGCCATTCGGCACCCGTATTGGCGTTGCTACGACGTAGCCATTTGCTTAAAAACATCATCATAAAAACCTGGTTAAACACAGGCCATAACCAGGGAATCCAGATACTTTTTAATCCATACACAAAACAAAGGGCAACCATCCACATAGTACCACTAATGTCAAACATATCCGAAGCATCACTTAAGCCCAGCATATACCAGGGTAAGCTTTTGCCTCCCATCAGGTAGCTCTCGCTGCTTTTACTAGCCTTCTTTCGCATCCAAAAACCAATAAAAATCATGGTGACCAGGTAGCTGACTAAAATGAGTATGTCTATTAATTGTAATTTCATAATTGGTAAGCAGGCTTTCGTTTAAAACAATAGGTAAAGTGATGTTTGATTTTTAAAGGTTGCATAAGTTAGGTTGATAGGTGGGTTTTAAAACAGAAAATTACTATTGATACAATTTTAATCGTTTGGTTCGCTTCTCAAAAAATATTTTTTTCTGCTTACTAAACAATAAAAAATCCCCGGCCGATAAATGGCCTTTATAGGGAGCAAAATACTCAATCTCATTATCAGCTTTTAGTCCTGCATTACGCCATGCCAGTGCATAGACAATGGAATGATTTTTAATTGCTTTTAAAAAAACGGAAGTCCACCAATGTGCATCCGGTATTGTATTAAACCCAAACTCTGTAAGTGCCGGAATTTTATTTTTTTCTGTTGAAATTTTAGTAAGCAGGGAGAGGCTTTTATCCAGTTCAGCTATAAACTTATCATTCGCCAGAATATCGCCTTTTTGATAAATATCAAAGCCGATAACATCTACCCAATCATTGCCCGGATATCTTTCTACATATTCTGCTTCCGACGAAAACCTATCGGTATTAAAGGCATATAAAAGTTGATGAATTTGCTTCGTGTCTCTTAAATAAGCAACCGTGTACTTCCATAAATCAATCAATTCAATTGGTGTACAATTTTTTCCTCCCCACCAAAACCAACTGCCATTTAACTCGTGATAGGGACGAAATATTACAGGGATGGGCGTGCCGTTTTTAGATTGCAGGCCTTGCAGAAACGAACCTACTTTATCGAGCCATGTATTGAATAATTCATTTTTCTCACCTCCCGGCAAAATGGAAGGGATTGTATTGGTTGGCGATGGATCCCATGCAGATTTGCCGGTAAGTGGATTATTTAAATGCCAACTGATTGTTATAACAGCACCCGCCTCATACGCTTTGCGGATGTAGGTTTTCATTGAATCAAAGGGAACGCCATCCAGATTTACTAAAGCATCATTTTCCAGTCCCCCCAGTTCCCACCCAAATACGCCGGGGTACTGGCCTGTAATGTCTCTGACATCGCTTCTGCCGTGCTGGTATTTCCAGTTAACGCCATACGCCATATCATCCTGGTGACCAAACAGGGTCCCTCTTTGAGCCAGTAATTGTAAGTTATTATAGAGTTTGCTGGTTTCTTTTGTAGCCGATTTATCAACAGGTTGGGCTTCTACTGCAACGCAATAAATAAGGCAAGTTATTAAGAGAATGAAGCAGGTGCTGTTTCTAAAATCGAGATTGATCTGCATTGCTGAATTTGTAAAAATAGTTCAACAAAAATAATACTATCGTTTGGCCCAATACTAATACTTTATTATCCTTTGATAGCTTTATTTTAATAGATATTTTTTGATCTTTAAGATTGAAGTTCTAAATTACGTGTCGAAAGCAGATAAAACCTATTTATAATCTTATAGCACAATGATACTATTTTAATCAATTTCTCTGCTTTGAAACTATATTTCTCTGAAAAATTTTTTAACCAGTATTTTTAAATGAATAAAGATATCGTACGGGAAATAACTCCTCTCACACAAAATGATTGCTTTACCATTTTCTCCAGGGTAAAAAATAATTTCAATTTCCCGCTGCACTATCATGAAGAATATGAATTGAATTTAATTATCAATGCTAAAGGAGCCAAACGAATAGTGGGTGACCATGTGGAAGAAATTGATGAACTTGAACTGGTATTGATAGGGCCCAATTTATCGCATGCCTGGTTTACACATCATTGCATAAGCGGTGAAATAAAGGAGGTGACGATTCAATGGCACAAAGATCTTTTTGATGAAAAGTTTTTACGGAGAAACCAGCTAAGTTTTATCCGTAAGATGTTTGAACTTTCCTCTAAAGGAATTCAGTTTAGCAAAGATGCCATACAAAATATTTATCCACGTATTGAGACACTCAATCAAAAAAGCGGGTTCGATTCTGTAATGGCTTTAATAAATATTTTACATGATCTTTCAATCAGCAGAAATTTAAGAACACTTTCCGAATCAAGCTTTAATAGCGAAGTTCAATATAATTATAACAGCAGGCGTATTGAAAAAGCGTTTCAATACATGAACAAAAATTACGACAAGCAAATTGCATTGGCAGATTTAGCCAAGCTGGTAAATATGACGGAGGTTTCTTTTAGCAGGTTTATAAAAAAACGCACCGGTATTTCTTTTATTGATAGCTTAAACGAAATAAGATTGGGTCATGCATCGAGGATATTAATTGATACCACTAATTCAATTGCGGAAGTATCGTACAGTTGCGGCTTTAATAATATCTCTAATTTCAACAGGCTGTTTAAGAAGAAAAAAAATTGCACGCCCAAGGAATTCAGGGAAAGTTTTGCCGGCACCAGAACTTTTATTTAAACCTAGTTTTGTATTAAATGACTTTTCTTCAATTACCAAAATCAGCATAAAAACAGCCGAAGCTGCTGCTCAATTTAAAACATCAGCTTTTTAGGAAATTGCTTTCAGCAGTAAGTTTGATTTTTAAACCTAAAATGCCCAACTGAAAAAAGACCAGGGAGTAATTTGTAATTTTATAAACGTAAAATTTACAATTATTTTATAAAATCTAAATAATTACTTAGTTTACAGCTTTAATTGCTAACCATCAACAAACAATTATGCCTGCCAATATTCAAAAAAAACAATTATTTATTGCCAGTTGTATGGCACTTCTTGTAACCTCACTTTCTTTCGGAATCCGTGCTGGTGTGCTGGGCACAATGGGCACCAAATTTAACCTGGATGCCGGCCAGCTTGCCACTATTGCCGCCACAGCTTTTTGGGGATTTCCTTTAGCAGTTATTATCGGTGGTATTGTAGTTGATATTATTGGAATGAAAAAATTACTAGTAGCAGCATTTATCTTTCACCTTGTTGGAATTATACTCACCGTGACAGCCACGGGCTATTGGAGTTTATTTATTTCTACACTTTGCATTGGTATCGCCAACGGAACTGTTGAGGCTGCCTGCAATCCTTTGGTAGCAACGCTATACCCAGAAGATAAAACCACTAAACTCAATCATTTTCACCTATGGTTCCCGGGCGGCATTGTAATAGGAACTTTGTTGGTGTATGGACTGAATAATTTATTGGGCGATGCATATTGGGTATCGCAATTAGAAATTGGATTAATGATTTTACCAACCATTTTATATGGGTTTCTTTTCAGCAAACTGGAGTTGCCGGTTACGGAAAGAGTTTCCAGCGGCGTTTCTTCATCAGAAATGTACAAGGCTTTATTAAATCCGCTATTTCTTATAATGATCATTCTGATGTTTGGTACAGCCATCACGGAATTATTTACCGGTCAGTGGATTGATGTTCTGCTAAAAAATGTAACCGATAATGCAATATTATTACTCACCATCGAAACCGGTGTAATGGTTTTAGGAAGAGCATTTGCAGGCCCCGTAGTACATAAATTTTCTCCTGCAGGCGTATTGTTAATGTCATCTGTATTTGCAGCGCTGGGTTTATACATGCTGGGTCATTCAACAGGCAATATGCTGTTTGTGGGTGCATTGGTATTTGGTATTGGTGTATGTTATTTTTGGCCAACCATGCTTGGTTTTGTTTCGGAAAACCTGCCGAAAACAGGAGCGGTGGGAATGAACCTGATGGGCGGCGCAGGCATGTTTGCCGTATCAGTTTATATGATATTTATGGGAGGCTATTATGACCGGCTATTGGCTGGCAAATTACCCACTGGAGCAAATTTGCAGGCTTATGGCGCAACAAATGCCACCCCAGAAATGTTAACTGCATTAAGCAATGCAAAAAAAGCCGCAGGGCCGGAAATTATAAATGTCACCTTAATAATTCCAATCATTTTGGCGGTTGTTTTTACCGGGCTGTTTTTCTATATGAAGTCCATAAAAACTACCACATCACTTGCTACAGCAAATCTTTCACACTAATGTACCACTTTAAATGAGCGATCAACAATCAAGGCGCAATGCCCTTAAAAGTCTTTTGGTAAGTAGTGCAACTATTGCTTCAGGCGCATCTATACTTTCATTTTCATGCAAAGAAAAATCTACTGAAAAAAATACCATGCTAAAGGGAAATATCAATCATTCAGTTTGCCAATGGTGCTATGGATCTATTCCATTAGATGATCTTTGTATTGCCGTAAAAAAAATTGGCTTCAGTGCGATTGATCTTATTGGTCCGAAAGACTGGCCTACCTTAAAAAAACACGGCATTTATTCCTCTATGTGCAATGGCGCCGAAATAAATCTTACGGATGGGTTTGCTGAAAAAAAGTTTCATGCACAGCTAATCAGTAATTATAATTCAGTTATTCCGCAGGTTGCAGCTGCAGGTTATAAAAACCTCATTTGCTTTAGCGGCAACCGCCGTGGAATGAACGATGAAACAGGATTAAAAAATGCTACGGAAGGTATTAAACAAATTATTGGCCTTGCAGAAAAAAACGGGGTTATAATCCAGATGGAATTGCTCAACAGCAAGATAGATCACAAAGATTACATGTGCGACAAAAGTGCATGGGGTGTAGAACTTTGTAAAAGAGTTGGTTCTCCAAATTTTAAATTGTTATACGATATCTATCATATGCAGATTGATGAAGGAGATGTAATACGTACCATCAAAGAAAACCACCAATACTTTGGCCATTATCACACTGGAGGTGTACCAGGAAGACATGAAATTGACGAATCGCAGGAGCTTTATTATCCCGCTATTATGAGGGCGATTAAAGCAACCGGATTTAATGATTACGTGGCACAGGAATTTATACCGGCAAAAGAAGACAAATTAAAATCACTGAAAGAAGCGATTTTGCTTTGTGATATTTAATTGGTTACTCAATTTTTTTTCAAACTAATTTAAAAATACAATATCTGTAAGATGGCAAACAATACATTCGATGCAATTGTGGTAGGATCCGGTATTAGCGGTGGCTGGGCTGCAAAAGAACTAACAGAAAAAGGTTTAAAGGTTTTGATGCTGGAACGTGGCGAAAACATTGAGCATATCAAAGACTATGTAAATACCAACAAAGACCCCTGGGAATTTCCACATGCCGGGGGCCGCACTCAGGAAATGATAAAGGATTATCCTGCATTAAAAAGAGATTATCCATTAAACGAAATGAATTTAAAATGGTGGGCAAGTGATAAGGATAATCCATATACAGAAGTAAAAAGATTCGATTGGTTCAGGGGATATCATGTAGGTGGTCGTTCTTTAATGTGGGGCCGCCAAAGCTATCGCTGGAGCGATTTTGATTTTGAAGCCAATGCACAGGATGGCCATGGAGTTGACTGGCCAATCAGATACAAAGACATTGCTCCCTGGTACGATTATGCAGAAAAATTTGCAGGCATCAGCGGGTCCATCGAAAATCTGCCTCAGTTACCCGATGGCCAGTTTATGCCCCCAATGGAATTAAACGTTGTGGAAAAAGATGTAGCTGCAAGAATAAAAGAGCATTATAAAAATGCCCGTACAATGATTATTGGCCGTACTGCTAATTTAACCCAACCGCACAACGACCGAACCAACTGTCAATATAGAAATAAATGCTGGCTGGGCTGTCCGTTTGGTGCTTACTTCAGTACACAATCTGCTACTTTACCAGCTGCTGTAAAAACCGGCAACCTTACACTAAGGCCATTCTCTATCGTTACAAAAGTTATTTATGATAAGGACACCAAAAAAGCAAAGGGTGTAGAAGTGCTGGATGCAGAAACCAATAAAACCTATGAATATTTTAGTAAGATTTTATTTTTAAATGCGAGTACTTTAAACACTGCCTGGATATTAATGAACTCTGCAACGGATGTATGGCCGGGGGGATTAGGAAGCAGCAGTGGAGAATTAGGTCACAACCTAATGGACCATCACCTAGGTGTAGGCGCAGAAGGAATTGTAGAAGGTTATGAAGATAAATACATTTACGGACGCAGGGCAAATGGTGTTTATATACCACGCTATCGTAATTTATTTGGAGATAAAAGAGATTACGTACGAGGCTTTGGCTACCAGGGCGGTGCAAATAGAAAAGGTTGGCAAAGAGACGTGGCTGAATTAAATATTGGTGCAGGCTTTAAAGATGCGTTAACAGAACCTGGTCAATGGTCGATGGGTATGGGTGGTTTTGGAGAAATTTTACCGTATCATGAAAACCAAATAACACTGGATAAAAATAAAAAAGATAAGTGGGGATTAAATGTTTTATCGATTGATTGTGAGTTAAAAGAAAATGAACTTAAAATGCGTAAAGACATGGTGAACGATGCCAAAGAAATGTTGGAGGCGGCAGGCGTTAAAGATGTAAAAGCCCATGATGGCGACGGTACGCCTGGGCGTGGTATTCACGAAATGGGTACTGCCCGCATGGGTAAAGACCCTAAAACGTCTGTATTAAATGGTAATAACCAGTTATGGGATGCCACCAATGTTTTTGTAACGGATGGAGCCTGCATGACTTCAGCCGCAGCAGTAAATCCTTCTTTAACCTATATGGCTCTAACCGCAAGGGCTGCAAATTTTGCGGTAGAAGAATTAAAAAAACAAAACCTATAATTATATGCCAGGCGATTCAACCAATATAAATAATAAAGCAGTAGCGCAAAACACCTACGATGCCATTGTAATCGGATCGGGTATCAGCGGCGGCTGGGCTGCCAAAGAACTTACCGAAAAAGGGTTAAAAGTACTGATGCTGGAACGTGGGCCTGATCATGAACACATAAAAGATTATAAAACCGCCAGCAAAGATCCATGGCAATTTGAACATGGCGGAAGAACAACTGAACAACAGAAAAAAGATTATCCTGTAATACACCGCGGCTGGGCGGCAAGCGAAAGTGTAATGGATGCCTGGACCAATGAAGTTGATTCTCCGTATACAGAAATAAAACCTTTTACCTGGTGGCGAAGTTATCGCATGGGTGGCCGCTCTCTATTGTGGGGAAGACAAAGTTACCGTTGGAGTGATTTTGATTTTAACGCTAACGCACAGGATGGCCATGGAGTAGATTGGCCAATAAGATACAAAGACATAGCGCCATGGTACGATTATGCTGAAAAATTTGCAGGCATCAGCGGATCATTAGAAGGATTGCCACATTTACCTGACGGACAGTTTCTTCCCCCCATGGATTTAAACTGTGTAGAAAAAGATGTTGCTGCAAGAATAAAAAAACATTACAATAATCAACGGCATCTTATTATAGGAAGAGTAGCAAATTTAACAGCACCATTACAGGCAAGAACAGCCTGCCAGTTTAGAAATCGTTGTTGGGAAGGATGTCCCTTTGGTGGCTATTTCAGTACCCAATCTTCTACCTTGCCAGCTGCCAGGGCAACAGGTAATTTAACAGTGAGGCCCTTATCAATCGTTACAAAAATTTTGTACGATAAAGACACTCAAAAAGCCAAAGGTGTTGAGGTGTTAGACTCAGAAACCAATAAAACCTATGAATATTACAGCAAAATTGTTTTTGTAAATGCCTCTGCCTTAAATTCTGCCTGGGTACTAATGAATTCTGCAACAGATATTTGGCAGGATGGACTGGGAAGCAGCAGTGGGGAGCTGGGTCACAATGTAATGGATCATCATTACAACATAGGCGCTTCGGGCACTATAGAAGGTTTTGAAGATAAATATGTGTATGGCAGAAGGGCGAATGGTACCTATATGCCCCGTTTCGCCAATTTATTTGGAGATAAGAGAGATTTCCTTCGTGGATATGGTTTTCAGGGCGGCGCCAGCAGAACCGGATGGAACAGAGAAATAGCAGAAATGAACATTGGCGCCAATTATAAAGATGCCATAACCGAACCTGGTGCATGGCAAATTGGCTTGGGTGGATTTGGCGAAGTGTTGCCCTATCATGAAAATAAAATTTCTTTGGATAAAATAAGGAAAGATAAATGGGGTTTACCAGTGCTGGCAATGGATGCAGAACTAAAAGAAAATGAAAAGAAGATGCGTATTGATATATTGAAAGAGTCAATAGCAATGTTAGAAAATGCAGGAGCAACAAATGTATCGGGCCACGACGGCGGACACAATATGGGACATGGTATACATGAAATGGGAACGGCTCGTATGGGCAACGATTCAAAAACATCAGTATTGAATAAATACAACCAGGTGTGGGATGCAAAAAATGTTTTTGTAACAGATGGTGCTGCCATGACATCTGCAGCATGTGTTAACCCGTCGCTAACCTATATGGCATTAACAGCCAGGGCTGCTGATTTTGCGGTGAGTGAATTAAAAAAAGGTAATCTATAATCGGAGCAGGCAAACACATAAAAGTGATACTTAAACAAACAACATTTATAATGTAACTATCAGTTAAAAAAGAAGAAGCACAATGGCATAAGATGTCAGCTTTTTTCTCTTTTAATGTGTTAGGCAAAACAAAAATCTATGAACAGAAGAGAATTACTAAGAATGGTTTCACTAGCTACAGGCGCTGTAGTTATTGGTGGAGAATTTTTCCTCACTGGTTGCAAAAACAACGATGCAATTTTAGGCGGTGCAACATTTAGCAAAGATGATATTGCTTTTTTAGACGAAGTGGCGGATACCATTTTACCAACCACCACAAGCCCCGGTGCCAAAGCTGCAAAAGTTGGTACATTTATGACGGTGATGGTTAATGACTGTTACACTGAAGTTGACCAAAAATTATTTCATGCAGGTATTTCAAAATTGAATGAAGCCAGCGCAAAAAAATTCAGCAAAAGCTTTATGGATATAACCGCTCCACAACGTCTTGAGTTGTTAACCGAAATAGACAAAAATGCAAAAGCGTTTAATAAAAATGTTGATGCAATTTTTAATGCTTATACTCCCGAGCAAAAAACACAAATGGCATTGGAAAAGAATAAAGACGACAAAGATGCCAAGGCGGATAAAATAAGGGAGAATCCTGATTATTATTTTGTTCAAATGAAGCAACTAACCCTACTCGGATATTTCAATTCAAAAGAAGGCGCTACCCAGGCTTTAAGATATATAGCCGTACCCGGTAAATATGACGGAAACTTCCCTTATAAAAAAGGAGATAAGGCATGGGCTACATAAATTAAATGAATAGAAATTGTCTTCAATTTATAAGCGGTAATACAAACATATTAGAAAGCAAAAGGACTGATGAAATTACTTCATTAGCCCTTTTTGATTGGTATAAGCTGATAGAAAAAAAACTTCAGCTTTTTACGGAAAAAACCTGCTTTAAAATGCACCCTCATTGAAAAGGGTTCTGCAAAGATGTAAAAAATCGACTAAGTTCATCAAGCTGCTTCCGGTTGCAACAATTCTGCACAAAAATATTTTCTCCCACCAGCGATGATGGATCTTTTGTGTAAAAGAACCTTTGCATTGTCAATTATTTTCATTGTTTTTTCTCATATAATTGAATCGCTTTTTCTTTACGTACCAATGCCTTCATCAATAGCCAAGCTACTAAATAAGCTACCGCATTAAATGTAAACATGAAGGTATAAAGACTGTTTCAATGTGTCCTAAAGCTTTGTAATGGTCAACCAGCGCCCCACTTGCTTTAGTAACCAATACATCCCCGATGCCGCCTGCCATTCCACCAATTGCTTTCACCGAACTAATCGGCGCTGGCCAATATTTTATCAAAATCAAATTCAAAGGCATCTACATCTGCAATTGATGCACCTGCCAGATCATATACCACCTCCGATGCCCCCTTGGATGCACCCGCTTTTTTAAAAAAAATACCAAGCCTGTCTCCGTTGCTATTTCTATATTGTGGGGATTGATACCCTTTACGCACATTTTCAAATAGTGTTTTTAATTCTTTCTCGGTGTAATCTTCCGCATACATTTCATCTAGTCCATGGTCCGATACAGTGCAACCGTTTGCAACAAAATAATCATGCCTGTTTTTTAAAACAGCAACATAATCATCAAAGCTTTCGATGGTCGTTTCAGTGACTGCTTCAAGCTTTAAAATGTATTCATTAAATGTAGTTGCATTATCAATATGCATTGCTTTATCGGGCCTGAAAGATGAATACACTTTTATTTCAAACTTACTATTATGTATTTTTTGATGTGCAAACAAATCATCCAGTGGATCATCGGTGGCGCCTACATATTGCACGTTCATTTTGCGGAGCAGATTGTGCACCCTGAATTCTTTTCCCTGGAGTTTTTCGGAACATTCATCATAAATATTTTTGGCGATGGCGGGTGTCAGTAACTCATTCACATCAAAATAGCGCTGTAGTTCCAAGCTTCTCCAAAGATACAAGGGATTACATATGATATAAGGAACTGTTGCAGCTCACTGGTAAAATTTCTCCCAATCCGATGCATTGCCGGAACATTATTTTTCGTTAACCCCACTGGTCTTCATAGCACCGCATTTGTAATGGTCGCCATGCATACAAACACCAGTAAGGTTTTCAAAATTAATATCATCTGCTATTTGCCGGGTGATAAATTATTATGGTAATCAATGATAACATATCCTTTGCATAACCATGATATATTTTTTCTGCGCTTACAGAATCCAGCAAAAAGTTTTCATCTAAAAACTTTTTCATTTTTTATTAATACAATGATTTAGTAATTCCCATTTCGAGCCCACGCAATTCTGCCAATCCCCTTAATCTTCCTATTGCGCTATACCCTGGGTTTGTTTTCTTTTTTAAATCGTCCAGCATCTGGTGCCCATGGTCGGGACGCATGGGGATTGAAAAATTTCTTTGTTGCATTACCGCAATAATTTCTTTTACAACAGCATACATATCTACATCGCCTTCAAGATGGTTATCTTCATAAAAATCTCCCCATTCATTTCTTCTGGTACTCCTTAGGTGAATAAAATTTATTCTATCGCCAAATTGCTTTACAATTGCTGGCAAATCATTGTCTGCCCTAACACCAAAAGAACCGGTACAAAAACACAGTCCATTGTTTAAAGAAGGTACGGCTAAAATTAAGGCTTCTATATCAGCTGCGGTACTTACAACCCTCGGCAATCCAAGGATGGGAAACGGTGGATCGTCCGGATGTATTACCATCTTTACATTAGCAGCATCCGCAACAGGGATTATTTGTTGCAAGAAATAAATTAAATGGCTTCTCAATTTATTGGCATCAATACCTTCATATTTATTCAACGCTGCTTGAAATTGTTCTACCGTAAAACTCTCTTCGCAACCAGGCAATCCTTTTATGATGGTCTGTTCCAACAATAATTTTTCGGCAGCTGCCGTTGCATTAAACCTTCTTTCGGCTCTCGAAATATCTTCAGTAGAATAATCATTCTCCGCATTTTTTCTTTTTAGAATAAATAAATCAAAAGCAATGAAGGCTGCTTTTTCAAACAGCAAAGCCAAAGATCCATCAGGCATTGGATAAGCAAGATTTGTTCTTGTCCAATCCATTACCGGCATAAAATTGTAGGTAACAATATTTATTCCGCATGCGCTGAGATTTATTATAGACTGTTTGTAGTTGTCTATAAAAATTCCAAAACCTACCACTTGTGTTTTGATGGCTTCATGTACAGGAACACTTTCTACTACATCCCATTTTAATCCAACTGCTTCAATTTCTTTTTTACGTTTGGTAATTTCTTCTACGGTCCATATTGCTCCATTAGGTATATGATGCAGGGCAGTAACAATCCCTGTACAACCGGCTTGTCTAATATCCCATAAACTAACAGGGTCGTTAGGGCCATACCACCGCATGGTCTGTACCATTCCCTTTATGTTGCTGATTGTATTACTCATCGTTGATTTTTTGTAACTGTGAATTTAACTTAGAAATATAACACTGCTTGGGAAGTTCACTTTCTAAAAATCTATATTTAATTGAATTTCTGCCTCAATAAAACAAAATTCTTACAAATTGTTTCTAACAGATATCCAATTTTAACATGTATTGTAAATGAAAGATAAATATTTTTATAGAGCTCTCGTTGTAGCTAGGGTCGGTTAAATTACTGTGAAAATTGCAGTTCGGCGTGTTATCTTAATATAAAGCATATTCTATGGTTTGGCATTAGTCTCAATCAGCAAAATTACTTATCGATTATACCCGGTATTTTCTTCAAACTTGGAAATGTATTTTTAACCCAGATTTTGCAGTAGCCCTTTTTTAGACAAACTGTCAAGATGCAATAGCAGTTTTTGCATATTGTGTGTAAAAAATAGTGCCTGTTTATCAATCATTTAAGTTACTAAAATCCCACTGCTATGCAGTAGAGATTTTATTCAATGAAGACAAAATGGCTTCGTTTTTTCTACTGCAAAATCTGGGTTCATCAATTACTAAAAAAAAGGAAAGAACAATTTCAAACTAACAAACATGAAACCTTCCCGAACGCAAAAAAGCCTCAACAAATACATGTTGAGGCTTTTTAAAAGAATATGGCAACTACTTACTCTCCCGCATTGTTGTGCAGTACCATCAGCCATAAGGGGCTTAACT
>JANYCA010000191.1 GCA_025360525.1 Chitinophagaceae bacterium
GTAATTGATGGGCGTGCGGCCAATGCCAATAAAGACAGATTTGAAAGTGCCTGCAAAATAATTGTGGCGAAACCGGAAAACGTTTTATCCCAACTAGGTATTGACAGGCAGACCGTTTTTTTATTGATGACCCATAATTACAATTATGACAAGGCCATGCTGAAAGAGCTGATTCAAAAAGACATTGTGTTTATTGGTATGCTGGGACCCATAAAAAAACTGGAAAGAATACTAAATGAATTTAAAGAAGAAGGCCTTGAACTGAATGAGCAACAACGAGCCGTTATTCATAGCCCGGTTGGGTTGGATATTGGCGCAGAAACTCCGGAAGAAATTGCTTTGTCTATAGTAGCAGAAATAAAAGCAGCACTATCTGATAAAAGAGGCAAACCATTGAAGGAGTTTTCAACCACCATCCATTCCCGGGAAGCTACCATAATTGAGGAAGTAAGATTAACTTCGGGCTCTTAAAAAAAGATTGATAATTAATTCTGTTGACAACCATACTAAACTTTCTTGCGGCCTTGTTTTGCTGGCTGCTGGTGCTTCAAACAGGTTGGGCAGACCAAAACAATTATTGCCCTACAAAGGCAAAACGTTGCTGAAACATGCGGTACAACTAGCGGTAGATGCAGTATTAAACCCAATAGTAATTGTAATGGGTGCAAATGAAGGGTTACTGACTAAAGAATTTGAAGAAAGCCAGGCAACCATTGTAATAAATAATGTATGGGAAGAAGGCATGGCATCGTCTATAAGAACCGGGTTAAAAAAAATGCTGGAGCTGGAGCCAACTATAAATAGCGTGATAATGATGGTTTGCGATCAGCCCTATGTTACTGTACAATTATTACAACATTTAATTACCCAACGTAATAAAACCGGCAAGCCAATTATAGCCAGCAGTTATAAAAATAACTTAGGTACACCGGCATTATTTGATGTAGGTATTTTTAACGAATTGATGCAATTAAAAGGAGATACCGGTGCAAAAAAAATATTAAACAATCATCCGGAATGGGTGGCTGTTATTGATTTTCCCATGGGAGAAATTGATATTGATACGGAGGAAGATTACAATGAATTACTGCGTCATAATTAAATGACGCATTTAAAAAGCCAGTCCAATAAAGCTGAAAAGTACAAGAGTGCGACGCAACGATGATGATTAGCGCAACACTGCTGGTGACCAAAAAAAAATTAAATGATTACAGATTCGTTTAACAGAACACACACGTATTTACGGATATCACTTACGGATAACTGTAACCTGCGGTGCTTTTATTGCATGCCGGAGGAGGAATATGAATTTTCTGCCGCATCAAAACTGATGCAGGTGGATGAGATTATTGCGTTGGCAAAAATATTTGTAGCAGAAGGTGTAAATAAAATAAGGCTTACCGGCGGTGAGCCATTGGTGAGAAAAGATGCTGACAAAATTATACTGGCGCTCTCCCAATTACCGGTATCACTCACCCTTACCACCAACGCTACAAGGCTGCACCATTTTGTTGATGTGTTAAAAGAGGCCAATGTACAATCGTTGAATATCAGCCTGGATACCTTGCAGCCAGACAAATTTTTACTACTTACCCGCCGTAACCAGTTTAAGGAAGTGTTTGATAATATTCAACTGATGCTGCAGAACAACTTTCATGTAAAAATAAATGTGGTGGTGATGAAGGGCTTGAATGACATGGAGATAAATGATTTTATTGAATGGACAAAAGATACGCCGGTACATGTGCGCTTTATAGAATTTATGCCCTTTAGTGGCAACAAATGGACCAGCAATAAAGTATTTACCTGGCAGCAGATTCTGGAAGTGGTTGAATCAAAATATACTGTTACCCGACTGCAGGATGACCAGCACGATACAGCAAAAAAATATACCGTTCCGGGCCATAAAGGAACCTTTGCCGTCATCAGCACCATGAGTGCACCATTCTGCGAAGGCTGCAACCGCATGCGGCTAACGGCTGATGGCAAAATGAAAAACTGTTTGTTCTCTAAAGAAGAAACAGATTTATTAACCGCTTTAAGAAATGGTGAAAATGTATTACCGCTGATACAACAAAGTATTAGCAGCAAGGCCAAGGAACTTGGGGGACAGTTCACCAATGATTTTGAGCATTTGCATGCCGAGGAAATTCATAACCGCAGTATGATTACTATTGGCGGTTAACCATATTTTAAAAACCAGTTTATAGATTGCGATAAAATGATTTCAGTAGCAGCAGCAAAAAAGATTATACAGGAAAACAGTATGCCATTGCAACCAAAGGAAGTGGCACTGCAAGATGCAGGAGGAATGGCACTTGCTGCTGATATCTATTCCACTATCGATATACCCGCCTTCAACCAATCGTCGGTAGATGGCTATGCATTTTCTTTTGATGGATGGCAACAATTTCAATTGCTGAAAATTGATGGAGAAATGGCCGCAGGAGACGCTTCCACCAACACACTATTACCGCAAAATGCTATCCGTATATTTACCGGGGCCGCAGTACCGGATGGTGCAGACAGTATTGTGATGCAGGAAAAAATTTTGATCGAAAATGGCATGCTCCAAATTGGTGATATCAATTTAAAAAAAGGCGGTAATCTTCGTCCCAAAGGTTCAGAAATTACCGCAGGTGAACTGGCATTGGAAAAGGGTACCATCCTCTCCCCTGCGGCCATTGGCTTTTTAGCTGGTTTTGGCATTGATAAGGTGTTGGTATTTCCCAAACCTGTTATCAGCATCATTGTTACGGGTAAAGAATTACAACAACCCGGCGTTCCATTAGCACATGGACAAGTGTACGAATCAAACTCTTATACCTTATCCGCAGCTCTACAACAGCTGGGTATAACCAAAGTAAAAATATATCGGGCAGATGACGACCTGGCAATACTAACCGCCATTTTACAAGATGCTTTATTGCAAAGTGATGTGGTACTGCTTACCGGCGGCATCAGCGTAGGTGATTATGATTTTGTGCTGAAAGCCGCAACCGATTGTGGAATAACAAAACGCTTTCACCGCATAAAACAACGTCCCGGAAAGCCAATGTATTTTGGTACTAAAAACAACCAGCTGGTATTTGGTTTGCCCGGTAACCCATCCTCTGTATTAACGTGTTTTTACGAATATGTAATACCTGCTTTGCAACAAATTAGCTACACAAAAAAAGGGATAGAAACACTGATAGTTCCCTTAGGTAAATCCGTTAGCAAACCAGCAGGACTAACTTGTTTTTTAAAAGGCATGTTTGATGGTAAAACAGCCACTGCATTGGGTGCACAGGAAAGCTATCGCCTCAGTTCATTTGCCAAAGCCAATTGCCTGATTTTGGTAGAGGAGGCAATTGAAACTCTTTCTGAAGGAGCTTTAGTGGAAATTCATTTGTTACCTTTTTAACTATTTCGAATGATAGAAAATATCTACCTTTTTTATGGGCTGCTTTTTTTAATTGCATTTTTATATGCCTCCGTTGGGCACGGAGGTGCAAGCGGATATCTTGCCCTGATGGCCATTTACGGCATTGCCCCGGAAGTGATGAAACCCACGGCCCTGCTGTTGAATTTATTTGTATCACTTACAGCTTTTATTCAATTTTACAGGGGCAAACATTTTATTTTTAAAATATTTTTACCCTTAGCTCTTGCCTCCGTGCCACTCGCTTTTATTGGTGGCAGCATTGCGTTGGATGCAGTTATTTATAAAAAAATATTGGGTGTGCTGTTGCTAATTCCTGTAGTCCGGTTTTTATTTTTTGCCAATACCCCTGCTGATAAATTAAAGCAACCCAATATTGCTTTATCGGTATTTATTGGTGCAGCTATTGGCTTTTTATCCGGGTTAATTGGCATTGGTGGAGGTATTATTCTATCCCCCATTTTATTGTTTTTAAAATGGACCGATCAAAAACAAACGGCTGCCATCAGCGCTTTGTTTATTTTTGTAAATTCATTATCCGGATTAGCCGGGCAAATTACCAAGGGAATACAATTTAACAGCAACATG
>JANYCA010000113.1 GCA_025360525.1 Chitinophagaceae bacterium
GGCTGACTTACCATTATCAAATTCTTTGAGAATGCCTGCAATCTGGGCAGGACTGAATGTGCTTTTTTTCATCTTTTACATTTTTTAAAGTTAACAATTCTGTCTACTTGTAAAACGTACTATTTTTGGGGGAGCTTACAAAACGATATGAATAGTCCTCTTTTTTTATAAAATATATTCGGATACTTAGTGAAAATTGAATTTATACAAGAGAATAAAAGATAAAATTTTTATAGATAGAACTGTGTCTTTCCATCTGCCATTTTTCTTATTCTTACTTTTTAAAATTGTTTCTCTTACGACTAATGCGTTACCGTCAATTTAAATCCTGTATTTACATTTAATGACGCACCCGGGCTTACAATAATACTCCGGCAGGTAGCTGTATTAGAATTAATTGTGGGTGTACCATTCGTGATAATTACATCTGTATTAGCATCCGGTATGGTGCCGCAGCTCCAGTTTCCTGCAGTTTCCCAAAGGTTATTTACGGCCCCGGTCCATGTATTGGCTATTTGCAGGTAAAAGGCATTACTGAATTTTGTATTGTCAATGAGGCAACGATAGCGGTTGCCGTTAAAAGAAGCTGGTATATTGGTGAGCTTAAGGCTTGCAGTAGCGGTACCACTGTAATTAGCATTATTAGAAATTGTCAAAAAATTACCCCCTGTGCTTACCAGCCACTGGTAAGTGGTGCCGGTAATATTAGAAGTGAAGGTTGTATTAACGCCAGCGCATATACTGGTGCTTAATATTTTTTGGACAAAGAAATTACCTGTACCAGAAGCTAAAAACCTAATGGCATAGCCACCATCTACGCTATCCCACGATAATGGGGTTATTACTTCTTCGTTTGCAACAGGTGTATATATTGTTCCAGCGGACACCTCAGTGCTCGGTTGCCTTATCACTGACAGGTAGCCAGGATCCGTAATAGAAAAATCAGCAGCTTTTAAAGCATTGAATTCTTCGGTTGTAAAATATAGTATCATATTTAATTGAAGGTTCGGAGGCACACTGTCTGGTTTGATAGTGTAGTTTCGGTTTAGATAAGGCCTGCCCATATACCGGCGTATGGTGCTGAGGTGCTGATAGATGCTGGCTTGCACCAGGCCCAGGTAATTGTTATCAAGTATATCCATTATGGGAGATGTACCAGGATTAGTGCCATAAGAAGAGTAAACCTCAAGGGCTGTGAAATTATTACTGGTGCCAAAAAGTACCGAAGGATTGATAAAAGAAGGGCCATAGTAATTGGGCAACAATATTATCTTCTTTGCCGGGGGTGAATAATTAAGCACATCCAGTTTATCAAGGTGGCGCATGTAGATGTTATCGCTACTATTGTCTCCGGGCGTATACCTGCTATCCTGCCAACCGATAAGGCCGCTGCTGCCGGTACTATCCTGCGTGGCATAAATTTGTTCAAACCTATATAACCCCCCGTTATACACACCGGTTCCTATGGGTTTACCCATAGCCCCCCATGCCAGTTGAACACCGCTTAAAATGGGGCTTACCCTGGCATATTTGTAATACTCCCGAATGTAAAAAAGTGCCTGGCCATTTTTGGCTATCGTTACACGAGGAAGATCAAGGGAAATATTTGGCATTTCACTTCCAATAGCCACGCCGGTCTTTTCCGGATTGCCCGCAATATTTGTTTGGTATTTTATTGCGAAAGAATCATTTGTTTGCCTGTTTACCACCAGGTGTTGCAGGCGTACCATCTGGTAGCCCACGGTGCTCATGAGGGTAGCCGCATACGCACTATTTCCCCCGCCTGCCAAAGAGAAATCAGGATAATAGCTGCTGTAGCCAAGCAGGGTATCTCTAAAGGGATTTAATTTATTTAACGAAAGAGGAACAATGGGGTTAAATCCAATTTCCGGATTGCTTTGAGAACAGCGCTGATAAGGAATACTGTCAAATTTTTCGTCCCGAAATGTATAGCCTATTACATAAAAACTTGACACTACATTATTGAGCAACGTCCTTTTGGTGGCAGCCAGCACGTTTACATTAATATTACCATTGGTTGCCAGAGTGGTGCCTTTGGCAAAATTATAATCATAGGCAGTATTATCATCTATCAACTGGAAGCCGTTAGATAGAAGGCGGTAATTGGTGTATTCGTACACGGGGCCGCTGCCGCCGCCGCAGGCCACTCGTTGATAATCGGATTGCAGCATATACAGTACGTATGCGTCGCCCTTAACATAGTTGGTAATTCTTGGGCAGGCAGAGCCTGATGTATTGCGGAAAAAAGTTTTTACCCTCGCATTCTTTTTTGCTTTCCATACTTTGTTATATCCAAGCATGGTTCTCTGTGGCCCATTGCCAACCAACCCCATAATAACATTGCAGCCACCATTTAAGTCGCTCCAGATATTATAGTCTGTTAAAGTAGTACCCGGATATATTACAGCTGTCTTTATACCGCAGTTAGCAACCTCACTGGTTTGCACGGCGTTTTCATTTACTTTACCGCCGCCATAAAACCGGAGGTTGCCGTTTTCGTCCCTGTAATTATATACATACAGGTTTTCTATGTCATAACCATTACCCCCTCTGTAAGCAATAAAAAAACCTTTATTTCCATCGGCTATTAATTGCGAAGCAAAAACTAGATTGGCCACATTAGAGCGGGCCAAAATATAGCCGGGACTGGCAAACACGCCGGTTCCATTACTGCGGACGTGCTGTACCGTTGCCCTTTCCCAAACATAATTGGATACGCTGTCATCCGAAAAACAAAGGTAGAATCCTCCTGCACTGTCTGTGGCGGCAAAGTTGCGGCTTCGGTAATCCTGGCTTGACGAAAAAGTATAGTGTTGGTTATTAGGGCCACTCACTATTGCAACACCATTTGCTGCCCAAAGGCGTTTACCTGTTTTATCATACTTCTGGGCGTAGATGTCTGAATTGTCATTTGCACTATTGCGGTTATCTTGCCATATTACAAAATACCCATTGTCTGGATAACTGGTAAGCAGGATTGGATTTTTTTGAATGAGTAATGCGGTGCTCACCGCCATATGGAGGCTATCCTGAAAGTAGTTGCTGGTATTGCTCCATTGCGCCAATGATACTAAAGAAGTGGCTGCTAATACAAGGGTGAATATTTTTTTCATCGCTCTATTTTTTGGGGAGTGTGGATAGATACGTCCCTGTTGGATTATCTATTTTAATCGGTGTATTCTTAATGTATTCGTCCTTTTCATTTTTAATAACAGGGCCCGCATTTTTATTATATGCATAACTGTCGTTGTTATTTGTGTTGCTGATAAAACCAAAACAATCCACACAAAGCAGCAGGCAGGCACTCTGATCAATAAAATTCCTGACGGCATTGCCAGGCAATTTGCCAAAGCCGTTATAGTAACCAATAAAATTGCCTCCAACCCCTGCTGTACAATAACTCATAATTGTTCCTCCATTGGATGGTGGAGGAGGACCTTTTGGACAGGGTGGATCTGTTTTAAGAACACGTTCTGTAGGGGCACAACTGTCAATAGCGCCGTAAGTATCCGGATTGCTGGTTAATTTCCATCCACACCACTGTGTATGATGTGCGCCCAGTAAATGGCCTATTTCATGCATTACAAGATAAATTTGCGCCCCGGTAGTATTGGGGCCAGTTGGAAAATTTTGTGTACTAAAGCCTACATAATTTAATTCGGCATAAAGGCAGGCAGAAACACTATCAGTACCGTTATGACTATATGCCGGACATGTGTTGGCAGACACTGCTTTTATCCTTCCGATATCATCTGCAATCCCGGACCGTATTCGTTGCGATGGGCTATAATCAAGCCCTACACAAATATTCCCAAAAAAATTATCCTTCCAGTAACCGGCCAGGTCATATAGTGCATTCTCTCTCTTATCGCCGCGGAAAGGATCTGGTGTTGACCATACATTTACCGAAGCTACCTGTATGTTGATGGTATCATTATAATATCCTGTTGCCACAGCGTTAAATAACTCATATACGTAGTTCACCGTTTTTTGAATGTTGCTATCCTGCCACAGGTATAGGCTGTCAAAACAATCTACAAAAACATTTACGCATTTATCTTTATAGGATAAGGGGTCTGCAACTACACCGTTTAATTGAATGCCGTTTAATGTTTGGGTTTTTGCACTTTTTTTTGTACCGCAATCAAATGGCACTTCAGGAAACGCCAGTTGGGAGCTATTATACAACCGGTAGATCGTTTTATCTTTTTCATCTGCCTTGGTTACCTGTACCACTTTATCGGCCATTGTTGCCACAACCGACAGGTAATCATCATTTGCGGTAAGAATTACATTGTTTATGCTTTTTTCCCCTGTTACAATACCACGGTAAGTAACTGGCAGTTTTATATTTTCAATTACGTTGGTGTTGTTTTCTGTGAACTTAACATTGCCCAGGCTAAATTTAATCAGGTCGCAGGTAATGGATTGTTTGTTGCTAAGAGGAATGCTGATTGTTATCGCATCCGGCCTTTGCTCCATTAGTTGCCTGTTTAATGTTGTGTTTACACTAAGTTGCTGGTAAGTTCCCCTGCCTGCCATGGTTTTGCTGGCTATAAAATTAAAAGCAGAAATCCTGGTAAAAGAAACATTATTTGCTTTTGCGGCTAATACCCTGTTTTTTACTGGCCAGTCTTGTGCAAATGAATGTGCGGCAGTGGTTAATAAGAATACTGTAAGCAATTTTTTCATTTATAGGTTGTTTTAGGGGGTAGAGATACAAAATATTATCCTATTTCACAAGCACCCATTTTACTTGGCAGTACCATTCTGGTAATCGGGCACTCTTTTTTTACAATTTTTTGTTTGTGAATGGGTTAGCATCAGTGTTTTCAATCATTTTAAGCAGGTGGCTAAAAGATGATTTAGTAAAATTTAGGGTTGAATTCTTGCTACTTGCTTTTTCCTTTGTAATTACAATAGTCTCTTTTTAAAACCTTTTCCTTTTAAAATTGTGGGCCATGTTGACCGCAGATGCTTGCAATTATTTAATTCTTTCTTTCCTAAAATCATTCTTTGATTTACGGCCAACAGGTATTAGTTTCGTCTTTCAAAAAATTAGAAAAAATGAAAAAATTATTCACCATTGCAGCCTTTGCAATTGGCAGTGGCGCATTTGCACAATCACTTACTACCCCTCAGCCAAGTACCACACAAACCATCAAACAGAATTTTGGTTTGTCATCGATTGAGTTGTCTTACTCTAGACCCAATATGAAAGGACGCACCGTTATGGGCAACCTGGTACCATTTGGTAAAGTGTGGCGCACCGGTGCCAACTCCGCCACTACGCTTACTTTTGGAGATGATGTAACGATTGGAAATAAATTAGTACCAGCGGGCAAATATGGCCTGGTGACAATACCTGGAAAAGACAGCTGGGTGTTAATTATCACCAAACAACTGGATGTAACTTCTCCATCTGCCTATAAAGAAGAAAGTGATGTAGTGAGAGTGACAGCTGCACCAACAAACATTAAAGACAAGGTAGAATCTTTTACCATCCAATTTGGCAATGTAAAATCAAACACCTGTTCATTGGATTTAATGTGGGAAAACACTTTGGTAAGTTTACCTATTACCACAGATGTTGATACAAAAGTAATGAAGCAGATTGACAACATTATGACCAAAGACAACCTGCCTTATTTTAATGCTGGCATGTATTATATGGAAAATGGTAAAGATTTAAACCAGGCATTAACATGGTTTAATAAAGCCGCAGATCAAAACCCAACAGCCTACTGGATTCAACACCAAAAAGCAAACTGTTTAGCAAAACTGGGTAAAAAAACCGAAGCCATTGCTGCAGCAACTAAATCGCTGGAACTGGCTACAGAAGCTAAAAATTCTGATTACGTAAAATTGAATGAAGACTTACTGAAGTCTTTAAAATAAAATATTTTTATCAGCGGGCTACCTGGTTTCTTTATTGAAAACAGGTAGCTTTTTTATGCAAGGAACGGAAAGTTGAATAATTGATAATTGATAATTGGATGAATTAATGATTGGATGAATTGATGATTAATAATTGAATAATTCAATTCAATTCACCATTCAACTAATTCACCATTCACAATTCACTTTTAGCTTTCTTCTAGTACAATTGCTCATCAAAGTCCTGAACAGAAACAGGCAGTTTTCTGTTTGTCAGAAACTTATTTCTCCATGCAGCTACTGCTGCCAGCAATGCCATTAAAATAAGCAGTGAAAAACTTTTTGAAAGATCGGTTTTTTCAGAAATAAAACCAATCAGTGACGGGCCTGTTAAAAAGCCAACCAATCCGCCGGTAGTTACCATAGCAAACCCCTCAACTGTGCTTACGCCTGGTATATTTGCTGAGGCACTAAAAAGCACCGGTACAATACAGGAACATCCAACACCCACCAAGACATATCCTGTAATAGCAACCGGAATTACAGTGGCGATTACCACCATTAAAAAACCTACCGCAGCCACCAACGATCCGGCTATAACAATTCTTTTATTGCCAATTCTTGTAATTAACTGATCGCCGTTAAGCCTGCCGAGCGTCATTGCAATAGAGAAACCTGCATAGCCAAAACTGAGTATTGATTTGGGTGCATGCATAACCTCTTTCATATAAATTGCACTCCAGTCTGCAACACATCCTTCTGCCATAAATGTAACCATACAAATAAATGATATGCCCAAAATAGTAATGGAAGGCAGCTTTATTCCAGACCTGGAATGAATAATATCCGTATTGGAAAGCAGGTAATGCCTGTTGGAAATTATTACCAATGCAATAGATGCCGAAACCATCACTATCTGCCAGCCGGATGGAATATGTATCGCAAATAAAAATCCGGCCAGGCCTGCACTTACAGCACCGCCCAGGCTATACATACCATGGCAGGTGCTCATAAAGAGGCGGCTATATTTTTTCTCGAGCAAATTAACAGTAGAGTTGGAAGATACCCCGTTTAAAAAACTGAAAAACCCATAAAGGTAGAGACAGGTCCAAAACATCGGCCTGTTAAATGAATTAATCTGCAGTATCATCAGCACACATAAAACCAGGTAGCCGCTCATCATCCATCGGCCAACCTGTATTTTGCTGAAAACCCTTGTTGAGAGCAGCATGCCGGTGATAGCGCCCAAGGGCGAGAGCAATAAAGATAAACCAAGGCTGCCGTCTGAAAACTGCAATCTTTCTTTAATGCCGGGGATTGCAGCTACCCAGGTACCAAACAATAAACTGGAGGTTGCAAATAAAAAGCCCACTGCAAGAACAGGCTTAGTAATGAAGAATGAACGAATGTTTTGAAACATGATATCTTTCAAAATTACATTATCACTTTCTAGAAAGTACATAAAAGAATTAATTTGTGCCGGTTAATAACTAATAACAAAATATCACCTGATGATAAGCCGGCCAAACTGGCAAGATGCTTTTTGAATGGGCGAGAATTTATTTTACCAACAAAACATACAAATATGAAAATGTAAATGAGAACAATTTGATTTCATCGTGTTATTCTATTTGAAAAGAAGAGGAAAAAAGATGGCACTACTTTTTAATAGAGGCCGTAGTGCCTTTTTTGATAGAAATATTACGGTATAAAACCAACTTATTAGTGAGGAAATTTTAGAACACCATTTTGGGGCATCCCAATTGGCTTCTACCATCACCATAGCCCCGGTCGTATTTGGGACTGAGCCTGAAACTAAGACCTAGCCCGGTGAAATAATAATAGTCTTTTACTTTAGGATTGCCTCTTTTGGCACCAGCACCAGGATAGTTACGTACCGGCTTCAATTCGTCGCCCCTGAAGGCCATGTCAACTGCTTTTTGCCCGTTGTTAATTAACAACAGGTTTTTATCTGCCAGCGTGGTACTTACGTCATCCAAATAATCGGTTGATAAAATACGTAAGCCAGTTTCAAAACGAAGATGAATATCATCACTCAAAGCAAGTTTAACACCGCCGCCAAATGGGATGGCTGTTCCACGCAGGGAATATTTTTCTCTTCCAAGGTAAAAGCCCTGCCCTTCTGTGCCCAACGGCTGCAAATTTACTTTGTTGCCTTGCTTATCTATAGCAGACGGATTAAAACCAAAAGTGCCGATGCCTGCGAAAATAAAAGGCGTAAAACTGTGTTCGTAATTGTTGATTAAATCATATTCAAGTCCCAGGTGAAGTTCAGAAATGGGGGAAGTAAAGCTTAAGTTACGGGTTGCATTCAATGGACTTTTTTTATCATCAGCGCCAACCTTTGCAAGCGTATAGCCTGCTCTTATAAAAAGTTTACTGGATAATTCATACAATAAACCAACTCCAACTGCTCCCTTTGACTGGTTAAAAGTAAACCTGCTGCCCTGAAGGTCGCCCTGGTAATTGCTTGATCCTGCAAATAATGTCATATGAAGGTTTTGCGCCTGCGCAAAACAAGAGGATGTCAAGAGAAATATGCTGAGTAAAAGGTGTCTCATAGATCTTTGTAACGAAATAAACATGATTGTATTGTTTTATTGTGAAACAATAGTCAAAATACGTACCATAGATATTACGACAAATTCCGAACCTGTACTTGTTTCTAATGGAATACCTGGTTAAACCTGATGGGTGTGCAGTGCTCGGAAAGTATTTGCACTTTATCGTCTTTTTTAATGAGGGTAACGCTACATCGTTGGTCTTCATCAAAAGGAATGCCTCTATAAATCCCTTTTCCCAGCCAACGGGTGCTCACCACGGCTGTATTTTCATATAATGCCACCACTATTTCACAACGATCCATCGACTGGAGGAGATAGGTATTTGAGCCGGCTGTTTGTACCAAACTATCCCTGCTAAACCTTCCTCCCGATTGGGTAAAATAAATATATACGGGTGATAAAACTGAATCTACTTTTTTTAAGTCTTTGTTGCGCCAGCCGTCGTCAAATTGTTTAATAACATTGACAACTTCTTGTTCAGTAAGTTTTGTTTGCTTCTTACAGCCCGTAATACCTGCCATCAATAACAGGATGATTCCTATAAAATTTTTCATTTTCGTAATTATATAACAGAAAAGGAGCAGATAAGTTTGCCGTTCCGTTAGGCGGTATTATCATTTTTTAAAATCAATCCTGCTTCAAAGGCATCCATATCTAACGAATCGACTACAAGCGCATCGCCAATACGTGTTCTTCGAAGACTACTGAGGTAACCCCCACAACCAAGGGCAGCGCCAAAATCATTTGCAAGACTGCGAATGTAAGTACCTGTTGAGCAAACAACTTTAAATGAAACTATGGGCAGGTTAATGCCCGTGATTTCAAATTGATTAATGCTGATTTTACGGGCTTCCAGCTTTACATTTACCCCCCTTCTTGCCAGCTCATATAAGGCCACGCCTTCTTTTTTTATTGCCGAATATATGGGCGGAAATTGCTGGATGGTACCCGTAAATTGTTTGGTTGCCTGCAAGATGGCTTCATCTGTAATAGTATGGAAAGGTTTTATTTGCTCCGGCAAACTTTCCAAATCGTAGGTAGGCGTTACAGCCCCCAATGTAATTTGGCCGGTATATTCCTTTTCGGCAGCCATGTATTCATTTATCTTTTTAGTGAATTTTCCGGTACAAACAATTAAAAGTCCGGTTGCCAATGGATCGAGCGTTCCGGCATGGCCAATCTTTTTTATCTGTAACAAACTCCTCATTTTTCTCACCACATCAAAAGATGTCCAGTGCAATGGTTTGTCAATTAAAATCATTTTGCCTTCCGCATAAGGCAATTGAATAGCCGGATCAATGGGTTCCCTTTTTATTCGTGGTGCAGGTGCAGGTTGTTCAATGCCTTCCGATACTTGTTTATCGTTGTACCGTTGCCGGTACGTTTCTTTACGAGCCATAGGGTTATTTTGGTAAAGGTAACAACTATAAGGACTGAATCAGAGCATATAAAAATGCTGTTTTATAATTTGTTACCAACCTTTACAAAAAAAATGATTGCCAAAAAACCCTTACTTTGCTGCTATGTCAACTGGTCTGCGTTATTTAATCTACCAAAGTTTTATAGCATTTTTGCTGGTGCTGATTCTTACCAATAAAGTATCCTCACAGGTGGCAGGCTGTACCGATCCGTTGGCCAATAATTTCAATGCTGCAGCTACTTTAAATGATGGTTCCTGCACGTACAATGCCACCAATTATACGCCGCCGGTAAAAGTTAATAGGTTAAATGATACCCTCCGGGAAACAAGCGGGCTTCAGTTTGCCAACAATGGAGTGTGGACTTTTAATGACGGGGGTGGTGATGCCGCTATTTATAAAATTGACACCGTGAGCAATACCATTTTACAAAGAGTGTACCTCACCGGAGCTGTAAATAAAGATTGGGAAGACATAGCATTTGATGGCACTTATTTTTATATCGGCGATTTTGGTAACAACAATAATGGTGCAAGAACCGATTTGAAAATTTACAAATTCCCAATCGGCAACATTCCTCCGCATGCAGGCAATCCAATTGTAAACATTGCGGCCAACGAGATTGAAGTGATTAATTTTTCGTACGCCGATCAGCCACAGCCGCCTGTTGCAACCAGTACCAATAATACAAAATTTGATTGTGAAGCCATGCTGATTGATAACGGGCAAATACATCTGTTTACCAAAGACTGGATAAATTCAACTACCACTCATTACATAATAAATAGCACCAATTCCGGTAATTATATTCTTACACCAAAAGAAACATTGGCAACAAACTATCTGGTTACGGCTGCGGATAAACCGATGGGACAAGATTTGATTTTGCTGCTTGGTTATCAAAAAACAGGACTTGCCAATCACTTTATTTATTTGCTGAGCAATTACAGCGATGGGCTGTATTTTAATGGCAATAAAAGAAAAATTAATCTACCCGACGTTACCGTAATGGGGCAGGCTGAAGGTATCAGTTTTAGAGATGATAGCACCGGTTATATCAGCAACGAAAAATTTATAGTTCCCGGATTCAATATTACCATCAATCCCATGCTTAAGGCATTCAACATTGGTCCCTATGTTTCAACCTTTATTAATAATTTTATTTTTACAGGAAACGGCAATTGGTCTGATGCAGGCAACTGGAAAAACAACCAGCCACCTCCGGCATTACTACCCGCCAATTCAGCCATCATCATTGATCCTTTACCTGGTGGTGAATGTATTTTAGATATTGCATACAGCGTTACAAACGGAAAAAAAATAACTGTACTGGCGGGCAAAAAATTCCTTGTGCAGGGTAATCTCGTTATCAGCAAATAATTGGTTTAGAGGATTAGGGGTTTAGAAGTTTAAGGGGTTAGTGTTTAGATGTTTAGATCGTTTAGTACTTAGATATCCTGCGAAAAATTTACCTGTTTAAATATGCAGATTTTGTATTGATTGCATTACTTCAACGCTCCATACAAACTGCCGCCTTTGTCAAAAAAACGACTGATACTTTTTTCAGTTGCACTGTCCATAAGTACGGGCGGCGCATGGTGTGGCTTAGTCCTGGCATCCAATACCAGCGGGCCATTACAGCCCCAGTGTTTATTGATTGTAAAAGAATTGATGCCATAAATATCATGCGAAGGATTGCATCTTGTAAAACTCACCCATAAAAAATTACGCACCGTGGCTGCTATAAATGCTGCATCATCTCCTACCACAATCATTGCAATGCCGCTGCAGTCTGCTGAATTTAATTGATTGTTTAAATGTTCCATTTCTTCATTTGCCTTCGTGTAGTTGGTGAAGGCTTTTGTTTGCACACTAACTATACCAGGCAGCACCAATTGCGCATTTTCAAATTCTTTTAAATCATTAAATACGGTGGGTACCGAAGTTGCTAATTCTCTTACCACAGCACCATAAGCAGCAATTACCACCTTACTGCCGCTATTGAGTGAAGTGCCGGAATAATCCAAAGTATCAATGGTGGTGTTGGTGTAAAAGTGTATGTCCCGGGCAAGGTTTATCCGCTCCAGCATATATTTTAAATAGGCCGGAATATCATGGGTAGAAATAGTATTATCATCACTGGCTGTGATGAATAAAAATTTAGCAAGACTCAATTGTCCTGTGCCTAAAATATGATTGGCAATGGTCAATATTTCTGCCGGCTGTTTAGTGGGAGTATACGGCGTATAACGTTCGCTGCCGATGGCAAACAGCAAAGGATGAACACCTGCTGCATCAACTGCATGCACTTCTTTTAACCCCGGAATTTCTGCCTGCACAGCACTGCCCGTCATCTCATGAATTAGTTGTCCAAAGCTGGTATCTTCCTGCGGGGGGCGACCAACAACCGTAAAAGGCCAGATGGCATTTTTCTTTGCAAAAACCTTGTGTACTTTCATCAAAGGAAAATCATGCTTTAGGCTATAATAACCGAGGTGATCACCAAAAGGTCCTTCCGGCTTATTTTGCCCGGGATAAACTTCTCCGGTAATTACAAAATCAGCATCGGTGCTAAGGCAGTATCCATCTACATAACAATACCTAAAACGCCGGCCACCCAGCACACCCGCAAATGTCATTTCGCTGATACCTTCCGGCAGCGGCATTACGGCTGCCACGCTGTGTGATGGAGGCCCGCCTGCAAACACGGACACTTTTAGCGGCAAACCCTTTTTATTCGCCTTGGTTTGGTGAACACCAATACCCCGGTGCAACTGGTAATGCAGGCCAATTTCTTTATCAGGCTCATACTCATTACCGGATAATTGAATGCGATACATGCCCAGGTTGGCATTCATTATACCGGGCTTATCCATATCTTCTGTATATACTTGTGGCAACGTTACAAAAGCGCCGCCATCCATTGGCCAGTGATGTATTTGGGGTATTTCGCTGATTTTTATTTCCTGAAATATTACTGGCCTTGTTATTGGATTTTTTAATGGTAATGCTTTAAGCGCTGCAATACCGGTTGCAAAATTATTGATGGGATGCTTGATTGCTTTTACAGGATCATTCTTCAGCTCAATTAATTGCTGAACTTGCTTCAGCGTATCTTTAAAGATAAATTTACTTCTGTCCAGTGTGCCAAAGATATTAGACGCTGCCCTAAACCTGCTGCCTTTTACATTTTCAAATAATAAGGCTGGCCCGCCTGCTTCATGCACTTTTATATGGATAGCGGCCATTTGCAAATAAGGATCTACTTCCTCTTTTACACGTATCAGTTGTCCCGTACTTTGCAGGTGAAGTAAACATGCTTCTAATGATTGATATGCCATACAATTGGTTTCTGTGCAAATGTAAAACACTAAAGCAGTTGAAAGGTTGTTTGATTTTTTAGTACCTGTGTTTGTCGCAAGGGTTACCAACCTTTTATCTCGCTGCGACAATTTTAGATGCACCCCTATTAAATCGGGAGTTTTCTAAAATATTAGCACTACTTTCATTAAAATATTTTCATCCAAAAAGCCAGGATCATTATGAAAAAAATCACTTATTGTTCGCTAATATGTATTTGTTTTATTTTTTGCAGTTATTGCGTGAAATCGCAGGCTGTAGAAAATAAAGTACGCCTTTCGCCTACACTTAACCATATTGCATTGTATGTAACTAACCTGCAAACAAGTACGGCGTTTTATCAGCAAATTGTTCAATTAGATACTATCCCGGAACCCTTTCATGACGGTAAGCATACCTGGTTTAGTATCGGTCCCAAAAGTCACCTGCACCTGATTGAAGGAGCTGTTGCTGCAACAACACATGACAAACACAGTCACCTTTGCTTTTCCGTTACATCACTAAAAAGTTTTATTGCCCTGCTGGATAAAAACAACCTGGAATATGAAAACTGGGCAGGAGATAAAAAGGGTGTCACCCTAAGAGTAGATGCCGTTCAACAAATTTATTTTAAAGATCCTGATGGCTATTGGATAGAAATAAATGATGCTACTAAATAATTTTTGCCCGGAGTCTGAGTTGCTGGCTATTCATTTTCTAAACCCATTGCGGACCTTTTCATTTTATAAGCAGTCTCGTGACCAAAGTATTTTTCAATTCTTTTTTCTACAAAATAAATCAATGGAGTTAACAGAATTGCCATCGTAAACTTGTATGCGTAGTTCACCAGGCAGATGGCAAGAACCAACTGCCAGGTCCACCCCTTGCCAATTTTAAAAGCAATGAACAATACAATAAAACTATCTACCAATTGAGAAATTAGGGTAGAGCCTGTAGCCCTTAGCCAGACTTTTTTTTCTCCGGTGTATTTCTTTATTTTATGAAATACAGTTACGTCAACGATCTGGCTAACCATAAATGCGGTAATGCTGCCGGCGATAATCCACATGCCTTGCCCAAAAACGCCGTTAAATGCTTTGTTCATGTCAGGTATACCATCCTGCACCCCGGAGCCGTACCAAAAGTCGGCAGAAGGTACGCCCATGGCGAAATAAAACATGATAAACCCGTACAATATTAAGGCCACAGCAGTATAGGAAATTCGACGTACAGCTTTAGGGCCGTAGTATTCGTTTACAATATCCGTCATCACAAATTCCAGCGGCCATAACAACACCCCACAGGTGAGGTTAAAGGATAGGCCTTTTTGTCCGAAGAGCGTAAAATTGGACGGCATTAGCCCAAACAGTTTTTCCAAAGAGAATATCTTACCGCCAATACATTCAGCTATCAGCGCATTGGCTACAAAAAATGCAGTAAAAATTACAAACAATTTTGTTGGCCTGTCTTTTAATAAAGTGTTTACCATTTAATAATTGCTAAAGAAGAAATAATATATCTGAATAATAAAAAAAATAAAACTCGTCCAAATTAACCATTTGGAAATTTTGAAATCGCTTTTTTTTTGAGATAACATAACCAACACAAAAAGGTTGAATACTAAATTTATAAAAATGGCTCCGTATCCCAAAACGACGAGAGTGCTTTCTAACGGTTGTAAGATAATGTTACCATCAAAATTGCCCTTCTTTTTATTGGCATTTTCTACAAAGCGCAATATAACGGCTGCAATAAAGCAGCAGTTACAAATAAAAACAATCTTTGAAAAAAAACGCATCTTTTTGATGTTTGATGTTTGATGTGTGATGTGTGATTTTTGATTCTTGATGTTCGATGGCGAATGTTTGATTTTTTCCTTTTGCCTTTTTACTTTTTACTTTTTACTTTCGCCTTTTGCCTTTTGCCTTTTGCCTTTTTACTTTTTACTTTTTACTTTTCCCTCACCCTATCCATTTCTGCCGGCTAACATAGGAACAAAAGAAAAATTCTCAAATGCTTCTTCAATTGTACCGCCATCTGTGTTTTTAGTTATCCGCAGCATGCGCTGGTGCTTACCTTCATCCAAGGGTATTACCATTTTACCGCCCGGCTTAAGTTGTGCAATTAAATTAGGTGGAATAAAGGGAGCTGCGGCTGTTATCAGTACTTTATCAAAAGGAGCAAATGTTGGCAGTCCTGCATAACCATCTCCATAAAAAAATTTAAGATTGGTGTGTTTGCATTTAAACAAGTATTGTTTCGTTTTTTCAAACAATACTTTTTGACGTTCGATGGTAAAAACTTTTACGCCCATTTCCGCCAACACTGCTGCCTGGTACATGCTGCCCGTGCCAATCTCCAGCACTTTATCGAATGGCTTTAATTGCAATAGCTGGGTTTGATAGGCCACAGTGTAGGGCTGTGAAATAGTTTGCCCCTCGCTGATGGGGAAAGCCCTGTCTTCGTAGGCAATTTCATCAAAGGCACTGTCTAAAAAAAAATGACGGGGTATACTGTTGATGGCTTTCAGCACCTGTTCGTCGGTAATTCCTTTTTCCCGTAAAACATCTATTAGTTTTTTCCGCAAGCCTTTATGCCTGTAGGTATCTTCGCATTTTCTCATAAGCTGGTTGCAAGATAAAATAAAAAATGCCAGGACATGACTCCTGGCATTTTTAAAAGAATAATATTTATTTATCAGCTATTGCAATTTCATATCAATAACCATTCTTGCAATTTTATCTGCAAGTATTTTATCAGTTGTTTCAAAAGCTGCGGCCGATTCAAGTTTTGTATTCACACTAAAATAGAATTTTATTTTAGGCTCTGTACCACTAGGTCTTGCAGAGATTTTAGTACCATCGCTCAAAGCAAACTGCAGCACATTGCTTTTAGGTAAGATGATAGACCATTGTTTACCTGTCTGTAAATTTTTGCCAATTTGTAAATCGTAATCCAGTAATTCTTCTACGGGCACAGCATCAATGGTTGCAGGCGGATTGTCCCTGTATCCTTGCATCATTTCGGCAATTTCTTTGGCACCGTTCATTCCTTTTTTGGTTATGCTGATCAGGCTTTCTTTGTACAGCCCGTATTCAACGTACAGGTCAAGCAATTTATCGTACAAGCTGCGGCCCTTATTTTTTTCGTAAGCTGCCATTTCGCACAACAACGCTACGGCGCTAATGGCATCTTTATCTCTTACCTCGTCGCCAATCATCAGGCCAAAACTTTCTTCTCCACCAATGATGTATTTTTCTTTGCCTTCTTTTTCTTTTATCAGCGCAGCAATCCATTTAAACCCTGTTAATACATTATAACAGGCAACATTGCTTGCTTTAGCAATGGCATCAATCATGTAGGAAGTAACCACAGTTTTTACTACCATATCGTTGGGCTCAGCAATACCCTTTGTTTTACGGGCTTCAATCATATAGTTAAAAGCCAGCACTGCCGTTTGATTGCCATTCATTAAAATCCATTCTCCATGATTGTTTTTTACGCCAATTGCTACCCTGTCTGCATCCGGATCGGTGCCCAGTAAAATATCAGCATCCAATGCAGTTGCTTTTTTCAAGCCGATACTCATGGCTTCTTTTTCTTCAGGATTAGGATATACCACTGTTGGGAAATTACCATCCGGCGTACTTTGTTCTTCTACAATACTAACATTGGTAAAGCCGAAAGCTTTTAGTACCTGCGGCACCAATGTAATACCAGTTCCATGTATAGGTGTGTACACAATTTTTAAATCGTGCTGTGCAGCACATACATCCGGATATACACTGAGGCCCTTTACCATGTCGATATATATTTTGTCCATCTCCTCGCCGATGATGGTTATATTGGCTTCGCCACCTGTCCATTTTACATCATCAACGGATGCAATTTTATCTACTTCTAAAATTACATTTTCATCATGGGGAGATACCATCTGTGCGCCATCATCCCAATAAGCCTTGTATCCATTGTACTCTTTGGGGTTATGGCTTGCAGTACAAACCACTCCACCCTGGCAGCCGTAATGACGGATGGTGAAACTTAATTCCGGTGTGGGACGCAAGGCTTCAAACAGATAAACCTTTAAACCGTTTGCAGCAAATACATTGGCTGCAGTTTCTGCAAAGAAACGGCTGTTATTTCTGCAATCATGCGCAATGGCAACTTTTGCGTTGGCTCCAAAACATTTAATAAGGTAATTGGCATAGCCTTGTGTGGCCATACCCACTGTATATTTATTCATCCTGTTGGTGCCAATTCCCATCAGGCCACGAAGGCCGCCGGTACCAAATTCTAAATTCTTATAAAAAGCATCTGCCAGTTCATCAGGGTTTTCTTTTTGTAAATGGAGTATTTCATCTTTTACACTCTGCTCATAACTACCGGTAAGCCAGGTATTAATTTTTTGTTGAATAGCAATGTCCATATGGTTAATTTTTAAGGCTTGAAGTTATTGTATTTTGATTTTAATTTATCAAAAACAGCAGACGATATTTTTTTCTTAATACCGCAACACAATCCGGATGGTAACGCTGATAATACCCATGCAAAAAGAAAACAGGAACAACATATTAGACCGGAAATAATGCCGGTACCCATCGTTGAAAAGCTCTGCATCTTCCTTTTGAATTGAAAGTGCAACCAGATCGTTACCTCTGCTGATAAAAACGAAGGCAGCCAGGTTAATCAGCAGAATAATCAAAGCAACTGTAGGCCTGATGCGGAGTGTATAGAGATAAACAAATTCGTTGCCGATAGCATCCTCGGTGGTTTGCAAAATAAAATACCAGTTCAATATGTCCAACAGGCAATATAGGCTACACAGGCTAAGTAATGCCTTCACAATAATTTGGTTACGGCGTATAAGGGTTAGATTGATGTTTTCTGTAAACTGGTTACTGATAAGGTCCTGGGACATTAGATATAAATGATTTATTTTTTAGCAAATTAATTCATTTAATTCCGTTTAATTCAGCTTGTTTAGTAGACACAAAAATCCCCGGTATTTTAAACCAGGGATATTGTAATATATTAATCTATTCAAAAATTATTAGGGTCTGGGCTGAGCATCCGGCTTGGGCATTAAAGCTTTTCTGCTTAGTTTATATTTACCGGTACGTTGATCTATTTCCAGCAATTTAACTTTTACTTTATCCCCCTCTTTAAAAATGCCATCCATTGTTTCCAGGCGCTTCCAGCTTATTTCACTAATGTGTAACAGGCCTTCTTTCTTTGGTAAGAATTCTACAAAAGCACCAAATTCTTTAATACTTTTTACAGTTCCTTCGTAGGTATCGCCCACTACAGGTAATGCAACCAATCCTTTAATCCAGGATAGCGCTCTTTCCAGGTTGTCTCTGTTTACAGAGAAGATACTTACTTCGCCCACATTGTTTACCTCTTCGATGTTTACTGTTGCACCGGTTTCCCGTTGAATTTCCTGTATCACTTTACCGCCGGGCCCTATCACCGCACCAATAAATTCTTTATCGATGCTGAATTTAACCATACGTGGTGCATGTGGTTTTACGTCTTCTCTATGTTCTGGTATGCAGGCATACATGGCATCTAAAATATGTAATCGACCTTTACGGGCCTGGGCCAATGCCTGGCGCATAATATCCATGCTTAAACCATCCACTTTAATATCCATCTGTACGCCACAGATACCATCACGGGTACCGGTAACTTTAAAATCCATATCACCTAAATGATCTTCATCACCTAAGATATCTGTTAACACTGCAAACTTTCCTTCTTTAGAAATTAAACCCATAGCTACACCACTTACGTGCTTTTTGATAGGTACACCTGCATCCATCAACGCCAGTGAACCAGCACAAACGGTAGCCATAGAAGACGAACCGTTCGACTCCAGGATATCACTTACAACCCTTACTGTGTATGGATAATCTTTACCCGGCATCATCTTCTTTAAAGAACGCATAGCAAGATTACCATGACCAACTTCCCTGCGGCCGACGCCTCTCATCATTTTAACTTCGCCCGTTGAAAACGGTGGAAAATTATAATGCAGAATAAATTTTGTATAGTCTGATTTGAAAGCGCTTTCAACCAATAACTCATCTAATGGCGTTCCAAAAGTGATGGTAGTTAAGGATTGTGTTTCGCCTCTTGTAAATAACGAAGAACCGTGCGGTGTTGGTAAAATACTTGTTTCCATCGAAAGCTGGCGGATATCTTCCGTTCCCCTTCCATCCAAACGCTTTCTGTCGTTCAAAATCATATCTCTTACCACATTGTACTGCAATTCGCCTACGTAATGACCAATTAATTTTTTATCTGCATCCGGCAAGTCTTCACCCAATGCTATTTTAATTTCGTCATACAAAGCTGAAAAAGCATCGCTGCGGTCGTGCTTGGCAGATGCTGCAGCAGAAATTGCATACATTTTATCTTTACCTAATGCTATGATTTTTTCATTCAACTCCTCGTTGCGGTATGGCTTTTTATAGTCTCTTTTAGCGGTGATTCCCACTAAATCCCTTAACTCGGCCTGTGCTTTAATTTGTAATTTGATGGCTTCATGGCCAAGTTCTATTGCCTTAATTAAATCTTCTTCCTGACACTCATTTGCTTCACCTTCTACCATCATGATATTTTTCTCGGTAGCAGCTATGATAAATTCAAGATCACACAGCGCCAAATCTGTACGGCTTGGATTGACAATGAACTGGCCATCTTTTCTGCCAATACGAACTTCAGAAATTATTTCCTGAATGGGAATATCTGAAACTGCTAAAGCAGCCGAAGCAGCTAAACATGCCAATGCATCCGGCACCACTTCTGCATCGCTGGATATTAATGAAATCAACACCTGTACATCACACAAATAATCTTCCGGAAACAATGGCCTTAGGGCCCTGTCAACTAAGCGGCTGGTTAATATTTCATAGTCATTTAACCTTGCTTCTCTCTTAAAGAAAGAACCCGGAATTCTACCAGACGAGGCAAATTTTTCCTGGTAATCTACCGATAAAGGGAAAAAACTCTGACCATCTTTAGGCTCTCTGTTGGCTACAACAGTGGCCAATAAAATACAGTCGCCCTGGCGAACTGTTACGGCTCCATCGGCTTGGCGGGCCATTTTGCCTGTTTCAATGGTAACCATTTGGCCACCACCAATATCAAAAGTTACTGATTTAGGATCTAAACTCATATTCTTTACAATTAAAAGTATTAGGAAATGATAAGCAATGCAGGAGAAGAAATAACAGGGAATAAAAATAATTCCCAACTGTACAAAACAAGTTGGGAATTAAATAATATAACCATGTTGTTGGTTTATTTACGAAGGCCTAATTTTTCGATTAGCGCCCTGTACCCTGTAAGATTGTGCTTGCTAAGATAAGTTAGTAAGCGCTTGCGTTGACCTACCATTTTCATTAAACCTCTTTGTGAAGAGAAATCCTTCCTGTTAATTTTCAGGTGTTCAGAAATTGAGTTGATACGCTCCGTAAGCAGCGCTACTTGTCCTTCAATAGAACCTGTGTTAGTGGCTTTTCCACCAAAATCTGTGAAGATTTTTGCTTTTTTTTCAATAGTTAAATAATGCATCTCTTTGTTTTTAAATAACGTCTTTGTTAATTTTCTTTTTATTTCGTTTGCGAAAGTAAAGTATTTTATTTGCAATTTACTTTTGATTAAAGAATAATACCTACATAAATAAGAAATTACTGTATATTTTGCGTTTTTAAACAGCGTTTGCCAGTTAAAGCCATTGCTTTATCAGCAATATTCAAAATGGCTTTATTATTACCCGTTAAATGAATCACACAAAGAAAAGCATTTATTTTACCGTTACGACCGATTTAAGCTACGATCAGCGTATGCATCGTATCTGCACCTCTCTTTCACACGCCGGGTATGATGTGGTGTTAGTTGGCATAAAAAAAAACAACTCTATTGCAATAGAAAATAAGCCTTTTAAACAACAGCGCATTAGATGCCTGTTTGAAAAAGGCAAACTATTTTATGCCGAATATAACCTGCGATTATTTTTTTATTTATTATTTAAAAAAATGGATGCTATTTGCGCCATTGATCTGGACACTATCCTCTCCTGCCTGTTTATTTCCAGAATAAAAAAAATACCCCGGATATATGATGCTCATGAACTTTTTTGTGAGATGAAGGAAATAGCCACAAGGCCTGCCATTTATAAGGCATGGAAAGTGATAGAACGATATGCTGTGCCTAAATTCCGGCTGGGATATACTGTAAATAAGCCCATTTTAAATGAGTTTCACAGAATGTATGGAGTACAGTATGAAGTAATCAGGAATATCGCAATGCTAAGAGAGCTAGCGCCTGTACCCGTCATTGAAAAATTTATTTTATACCAGGGCGCTGTAAACGAAGGCCGTTGCTTTGAAACGTTAATACCAGCCATGAAAACCGTAAAATGTAAACTGCTTATTTGTGGGGATGGCAATTTTATGGCACAGGCAAAAACCCTGGTAAAAGAGAATATGCTGGAAGACAAGGTTATGTTTAAAGGGAACGTGTCCCCCGATGAATTACGACGTATTACGCAACAGGCTTACATCGGGATTACACTATTTGACGACCACGGCCTTAGCAATTATTATTCGCTTGCAAATCGCTTTTTCGATTACCTGCATGCGGGCATTCCGCAGCTTTGTGTTGATTTTCCGGTTTACAACGAATTGAACAAGGAAGCCCCTATCGCTGTTTTAATAAAAGATACCAGTTCAAAAAAAATTGCAGAGGAATTAAACAGTTTATTGAACAATGCAATTATTTACCGAAAATTACAAAATAACACGATTAAAGTACGACAGATTTACAATTGGCAACGGGAAGAAAAGAAACTAGTTGCCTTTTATAAACAACATATTTAAGAAAACTTTTCCTCTCAGTTACCCGTTAAGTGATAAAGTTTATAAAAAAATTTAAGAGATATAATAACTGATGCGTCAAAAAATTTTACATATCATCACACACGATGTACCGTACCCGACAGACTTTGGTGGTGTGGTCGATTTATTTTACAAAATAAAAACGCTTCATCAAATTGGCGTACAAATACACCTGCACTGTTTTGTAAATAAAAGACCGCCTCACAATGAATTGAATAAATACTGTGCCACCGTAAATTATTATCCAAGAAAAAAAGTCAGTCACTTTTCGTTGCGGCTTCCATACATTGTTAACTCCCGAAAAAGTGATCTTCTGATTACAAACTTGCAAAAAGACAATTATCCTATTTTGGTAGAGGGCATTCATTGTAGTTATTATTTGTACGCAGGCATGCTTAGTAACCGCATTGTTATGCTGCGGTTGCACAATACAGAGTTTGAGTACTACCACCACCTTGCGCTTCATGAAAAAAACCCCATCCGTAAATTATACTATTGGCATGAAAGTATTTTATTGAAAAAATACGAAGCAAGACTGGCAAAAAAAATTAAGATAGCTGCAGTAAGCATGCTGGATGTAGATGTTTACAAGAACCTGTTTAAGGCAGCCGATATTCAATATATGCCAGCTTTTGTTCCCTACACAAATGCAGACGGAAAAGCCGGACAGGGTTCCTATTGCCTGTATCATGGTAATCTCGGCATTAATGAAAATGAAGAAGCAGCCATTTGGCTATTGCAGGAAGTATTTAATAAATTACCGATACCTTTTGTAATTGCAGGCAAAAACCCCTCACAGAAATTGACTTTTTTAGCTCACCAGCATGAACATACTTGCCTTGTAGGCAACCCAAGTGATAAGGACTTGCATGACATGATTGCCAAAGCACAAATCAATATTTTACCCTCCTTTAATAATACCGGCGTAAAACTAAAATTATTGAATGCACTTTACAATGGAAGGCATTGCCTGGTAAACAAAGCCGGCGTGGAGGGTAGTGGACTCGAAAGCTTGTGTAGTGTGGCAGAAGATGCCGACGACTTTAAAACCTCCATCAGCTATTTATACAATATCCCGTACAATCAACAAGAGAATACGCAGCGTCAGGAAGTTCTTAATGGCCTGTACGATAACAATAAAAATGTTGTAAAAATTACTGACGTATTTTGGCGGAATTGGGATTAATATTTAAAGCAGCTTTCAAAAGTATTGTTTAAAACGTTCAGAAAACTTAGGGGTTAGTCGTTTAGAGCCGGTGAAATCTATCATTAATTGTTAGACTTAAAGCATGCTAAAAAAAATTACTTTATCCCTATCTACATTGTTACACTTGCATTATCCCACACTTTTCCATTTTCTGTTTTAATAGTTCGGGCAGCAAATTTACCTATCACCATATAATCATGGGTAGCCATAATAATGGAAGTGCCATAATCTTTACAGATGTTAAAAAGCAACTGCATAATCTCGTCGCTTGTTTCGGGGTCCAGGTTGCCTGTTGGTTCGTCGGCCAAAATTAATTTGGGTGAATTAAGCAGTGCACGGGCAATATCCACCCTTTGCTGCTCGCCGCCGCTCAACTCAAAAGGCATTTTAAAACCCTTGGTCTTTAAACCAACTTTATCGAGTACATCGGCTATTTTTTCGTCCATCAGCTTTTCGTCTTTCCAGCCGGTGGCTTTTAAAACAAACTTTAAATTGTCGTTTACATTTCTGTCTGTCAATAATTGAAAATCCTGAAAAACTACGCCCATACTGCGTCTTAAAAAAGGGATCTTCTTCCAATCAAGCTCTCTTAAGTCAAAGCCTACAACAGAGCCGTCACCATCGGTCAATGGCAAGTCGCCATATAATGTTTTAAGCAAACTACTTTTTCCAGTTCCCGTTTTACCAACCAGGTAAACAAATTCTCCCTTATCAATAGAAATATTTACATCACTTAAAATGAGGTTTTTACCCTGGTAAATTTTAACTCTACTTAATTCAACTACTGCGTTAGACATAATGTTGTTTATAATTTGCTATGGATAAAATTATTAATTGGTAAAGACTAATAAATCTTTATTTGCTTGCTTTAACGGTTCAAAAAAAACTTCATAAAAATACCTGATTTTGCAAATGTACCTGTTACATTATCTGAAATAAAAACTTTTTATGGAACAATTGTTAAAAAAGCCTTTAAAACAAAAATATTGCCCAACGCTGATTAGCCGGAACAGCGTATTGAATGAATACTAAAACTTTTTCGATGTCGAGATGTAGATGTTAAATATAATGGGCGGGGATGAATTAAACGGATTCCTGCTTTGAACGTTTGCCCTCAATTATGGCACGCTTTTTTATAATTTAAACCATGAACAAATTCGATAAATAGTCCTGATTGATTAGTACTTTTTCATTAAATGATAAACATGATTAAAAATGGATTGGTTATAACCGACTTTTGCATCTTCAACAAAATACAAAAATTATGTCAGCAAAAATTGCATTGGTAACCGGTGGCAGTCGTGGCCTGGGAAAAGATATGGCCATCAGCATAGCCAGAAAAGGAATAGATGTTATACTCACCTACCGTAACAACGAGCAACAAGCTTTAGAAGTGGTAGCTGCAATTGAAAGCATGGGCTGCAAAGCAGCAGCACTTCACTTAGACATGTCGGACTTCAACTCATTGATTGCATTTATGCAATCAGTTGCCGGAGTTTTAACCAGCAAATGGGGCACCGCTCATTTTGATTTTTTGATTAACAATGCCGGTATGGGCGCAACCGTTCCATTTGCAGATGTTACTGAAGCCTTGTTCGATGATTTTATGAACGTTCATTTTAAAGGTGTTTATTTTCTCACCCAAAAATCATTGCCATTGTTGAATAATGGCGGGCGTGTCGTTAATATTTCAACTGGTACTACACGTTTTTGTGTACCGGGCTATTCTGTTTATGCATCCATGAAAGGAGCTGTAGAAACCTTTACGAAATATTTGGCAAAAGAATTAGGAAGCAGGGGTATTAATGTGAATGTAGTAGCGCCCGGGCCTGTTGAAACAGATTTTAATAATGGAGCAATTCGTAACAATCCTCAAATGAAAGGATTTTTAAGCTCAATGTCGCCACTTGGCAGAGTGGGCAACGCCGACGATATTGGAAGTGTGGTAGCATTTTTATGTACCGAAGACGCCAAATGGATTAATGGTCAACGCATAGAAGTAAGCGGAGGAATTAATTTATAAAAAAGCCTGACAATAAAAAAGCTGCCTGAAAGTGTAAACACCCACAGGCAGCTATTTTTATATTCAATTACCAGCTTTTAGAAAAAGAACGGCTATTGTTGTTGTTAGTCCTTTCTTCTTTAGGGCGGGCTTCCATTACTTTAATGGTACGACCGTCTGCAGAAGATCCGTCTAATTCCGCAATTGCTTTTGCACCTGCAGCGTTATCGCTCATTTCCACAAAACCAAATCCTTTACTGCGACCTGTTGCTTTGTCAATAATTACTTTGGCGGAAGTTACTTCGCCGAATTCTTCAAAAAAACCTTGTAAATCTTCATCTTGAATGTTGAAGCTTAAATTTGAAACGTAAATGTTCATAAAAAAAATTAAATCAATAAAAAATATTGAGACGAATAGCAGAGGAGTAAAAGAAGACTATAACAGTAGCAGATTATGCGTAGCAGTAAAAAAATCGTCGCCTACAATTTGCGATAAACTCAAATTAACTTTGCAAATATAGGGCTATCAGGCGGAAGCAAATTTTTTATTTTAAAAAAAATAAAAAATTATCCAGCGCAAAAAAAATAAAATTTTTTACCAATACCAAAATCATCAGGCCATGATATGGCATTGGGCAAGCCTTTCAATAGCAGGAGTATCAAACCTTTAAAATCAATCGTCATCTTATTTCATACAATAACAGATGCTTAAAAAAACACACCCAATTTGTATGTACTTTGCAGGTGCTAAAACTATTTGAATGAAGCAGCTTTTCATCCTCTTTTATTTCCTGCCTTTACTGGCTATTTCTCAAACCCCTAATAGCATAGATTCAAAAACAAAAAACATGAAGGCCTATCCGGGCTTTGTTGATTTTTTCTGGGATGACAGTACCGGTAAAATATGGTTGAAAATTGATAAGCTGGACACAGCCCTACTTTATCAAACTTCTTTACCAACAGGAATTGGATCCAACGATATCAGCCTCGACAGGGGAATAATGGGGACTACCTACATAGTGAAGTTTAACAGGGTTGGTAACAAAATTTTAATGATAGAACCAAATTTTGCCTATCGGGCCGTTAATGGCGATGCTGCTGAAAAACGAGCCGTAGAACAATCTTTTGCGCAATCCGTAATTTGGGGATTTCCAATTGCCACCACAGCCAATGGAGCTTATCTTGTTGATGCCACAGATTTTTTACTGAGAGATGCTTTGCAGGTTAGTAACCGTTTATTAAACACCAAACAAGGAACCTATGTAATGGATGCCACCCGCTCGGCAATGTACCTGCAACGCACAAAAAACTTTCCACTAAATACCGAACTGGAAGCCACTATCACCTTTGTAAACAAAGATGGCAAAACAGGTTCCTATATTAATTCGGTATCCCCGGCAGCGGAAGCTGTAACTGTACGAGTTCATCATTCTTTTGTACAATTGCCCGATGATAAATACGTATCCAGAAAATACGATGCCCGCTCTCCTTTCATTACCAACAGTTATTTTGATTACAGTACACCGGTTGCAGAGCCAATACAAAAAGACTTTATTATCCGCCACCGGCTTATAAAAAAAGATCCGCTTTCAGACAAAAGCGAAGCTGTGAAACCAATAATTTATTATCTGGACAATGGTACGCCGGAGCCAATAAGAACTGCCTTAATGAATGGCGCAAGTTGGTGGAACCAGGCTTTTGAATCAGCTGGATTTATCAACGCCTTTCAGGTAAAAATTTTACCAGACAGTGCAGACCCTATGGACCTAAGATACAATATGATCAACTGGGTACATCGGGCCACCCGTGGCTGGTCGTTTGGCGCAGCAGTGGTTGACCCCAGAACCGGCGAAATTATCAAGGGTAATGTTACCCTCGGCTCTTTACGGGTAAGGCAAGATTATCTAATTGCCCAGGGTTTACTTTCACCGTTCGCTAACGATACGATAACAAGCAATGATAAAATGCTTGCAATGGCCTTGCAACGATTGCAACAATTGGCAGCGCATGAAGTGGGCCATACCATTGGCCTTATGCACAATTACATTTCAAGTTCGCAGCGCAATAGCAGCGTAATGGACTATCCTCATCCTATGATTTCATTGGACGCTGACAAACATATTTCCCTTTCAAATGCATATGCACAGACAATCGGTGAATGGGATAAAGTAAGTATAGCATATGGATATGCTCAATTTTTGCCGGGTACCAATGAGGCTGACTCCCTAAATAAAATTTTGGCAGATGCTGCACGCAAAGGGTTAACCTTTATTAGTGACCGGGACGCACGTGATGCAGGTGGCATGCACCCCTATGCCCATTTGTGGGATAATGGTAACAACCCGGTTAGTGAGTTACTGGATGTAATAAAAATAAGAAAAGCCGCATTGGCACAATTTGGGTTAAACAGCATTCGCAGGGGCACGCCCATGGCTATGCTTGAAGATGTGTTGGTTCCCATATACCTGTTTCATCGCTACCAGGTTGAAGCGGCTACCAAAGTGGTTGGTGGTATGTTCTACAATTATGCTATTAAGGGAGATGGACAAATGATTACCAAAAGAGTTTCAAAACAGGAACAGCAACAGGCATTGGAGGCGATTATCAGCTGTATCGATCCTGAATTTTTAACCATTCCCGAAGCGATTACCAAACTCATCCCTCCCCGCCCGGCAGGGTACGATTACACACGTGAATTATTCAATAAAAGAACCGGCCTTTCATTTGATCCACTTGCGGCAGCGGAAACTGCAGCTGATATGCCTTTATCGTTTTTATTCAATGCCAGCCGTCTTAACCGAATGGTACAGCAAAAAGAAACCAGCAGTGGGCTTGGGGCAGATGAAATGGTACAAATGCTAATCTCCAAAACATGGAAGGCTCCCCGTCTAAAAGGAATGCAGGGTCTTATTCAGAAACAAAATGAGCAGTTATTGCTGACTTATTTATTGGCTGTATCGGTAAATAATGATGCTTCTTTTGCAACAAAAGCCTGTATGCAAAATTCCATTAGCGAAATTAAAACAATTGCAACTACTCAATTAAAAATCATCAAAGACTTAGAAGACAAAGGTTATTTTCTGCTAACACTTGAGCGTATTAAAACCCCTTTAGAAGCTAAACCTACGTTGCACCCAGTTGCACCACCCGGCTCTCCAATCGGATGCTATTAGCGATTTTTTTGGGTGGGATGCAATCCGACAAAATGATTTTAACGGGTGTTAAATTAACCATATTTTGAAAACCGAATTATAAAGTTGAAAAAAATAAATAATTATCGTGCAGTAATTTTTATAGTTAAGAAATAAATAAATCTGGAAATGGGTTAAACATTTAAACTATTTGATACATTATTGTATTAGAGCTACAATAAAAATCCCCGAAATGGATAATTGAAATACTGAAATGAAAATTGTTAAAACCCCAACTAAAAATAGAAGGGAAAATTAACTTACCTTTATCTGAATTTTATATAGTAGTTCATTCAGTTTTGAGATTATTAAACTGCATCGTGTCGCTACACTTACACTACAACCTAATTTAAATTAAATATAAAAACAGTATGGCAGAAACCTGGAATAAAAAGGAAAGAGAAAAGAAAAAACAAGCGAACAAAAAAGAAAAGGCTGAAAAAAAACAGGAGCGTAAAGATAACAGCAAAGGCGACAATAGCCTCGAAAGTATGTTTGCTTACCTCGACGAAAATGGCAACCTGTCCTCTAAGCCACCAGATCCCAAAAAGAAAATCATTATCAATGTAGAGGATATCGAAATAGGTGTTCCCAAGCAAGGACCTATCAATCCAGATGATTTGATTCGTAAAGGAATCGTAACTTTTTTTAACGACGCCAAAGGTTATGGATTTATTAAAGATTCAGAAACACAAGAAAGTGTGTTTGTGCACATCAACTCCATAACAGAGGCTATTAAAGAAAACAACAAAGTTACTTTTGAAGTTGAAATGGGCCCAAAAGGGGCAAATGCAGTAAACGTAAAGTTGCTTAAGTAAGTGCTTTATTTTGCTTACCTACCCTTTCAAACATTTAAAATACATCTCTTATAATCTTACCAAAAAAACATCCCTGCAACTGAAATATAAAAGTGTAACCTGCTAAAGTTACCCTTCTATATTTCATGTATTAGCATATAAAGGGTTTATTGGTTTTCTGCCAAACAGATCAATTATAATATATCGGTCAGTTGAGAATATAAATTATTCTATAATAGAGAAACAAACACATTGTTAGTTTAAAGCGTGATCTACAAAGTACATGTCAATATCTCCAATGTTTTTAGCATAAATTTTACCTCGGTGAGTACATGCATATTGGTCTTTTATAAACTCATAGGTGGCTGCTGAAATATTTACACGCCCTGCTTCTCCATTGCTTTCCATTCTGCTAGCAACATTAACTGTGCCACCCCAAATATCATAGGCATATTTCTTTTTACCTACCACACCGGCAACCAGCGGGCCCGTATTAACCCCAATACGGATATCCCATGGCGGCAGATTTAAGGCAATTCTTTTTTGATTTCTATCCCTGGTAAATTCCTGTATTTCGAGACTTGCTTTAATAATCTTGATAACATGGTCATCATCCTCGGTAGGAATTCCGCCAGCACACATGTAGGAGTCCCCTATTGTCTTTATTTTTTCAAGTTTGTATTTATCAATTATATCGTCAAAAGCTACAAAACATTCATTTAACTCCGTAACAACTTCCTGCGGAGAAAGATCATCAGCCAGTTGTGAAAAGCTTTTAAAATCTGTAAACAAAACAGTTGCCTTTTCATAATACCTGGGCGTTGCCACCCCTGTTTTTTGTAATTCCACTGCAACTTCCGCAGGCAAAATGTTTAACAACAAGCCTTCAATTTCTACTTTCTGTTTGTCTAACACTTTATTCAATCGTATTTTATTTCTGTAATCTCTGTAAATAACTAACATAATGAAAAATACCAATAGCAACCCGCCGATCAGCGCATTTTTTGCAATTTTCTGCCGCTTAATATCCAGTTCCTGCAATGCCTTATCCTTGGTGAGTAAATCTACCTGTGCCTGTTTTTTCTGGATATCAAATTCAAATTGAAGCTTACCTAATTTTTTATCAGTTTCGATATTGTATAGCGTGTCTTTAATATTAGCATACATCGTTCTGTATTTATATGCTTTTTTATAATCGCCGGTTTTATCATATGCTACCGCCATGCCTTGATAAATATCCTTTAAATCTATAGGAGCTTTTACTTCCTCGGCAATTGCACTTGCCTTATTAAAATAAACCAAGGCGTTGGTGTAATCCTTTTTTGCAATATATACATTTGCAATACCCTGAAAGGCCCGGACAATGTGAGGTTTACTTTTTGTTTTTTCTGCAATTGCTAGAGACTTATTATTGTAGTTTAAGGCTTGTTCAAAATTGCCTTGATTTAAATATATTTTACCAATACCGCTGTAGGCAAATGAACTATTTGGTGCATCCCCAAGCGCCCTGATTGTTTTTTCATAGAAGCTTTTAGCTTTTACAAAATCATTTTGTTGAAGATAAATTTCTCCCACATTTGCCGATATAAAACCAATAGCATCTTTATCACCTATCGCTTCGCTTAAAAACAAAGCCTGCAAAAAATAAGTCACTGCTTTGTCCCAGGTTGCTTTTTTATCGTAATAAATACTTCCTACAGTATTAAGGGCAGATAGTATCCGTAGTGTGTCTCCTAGTTTTTCAGATATGCTTAACGACCTAAGGCAATATTCCAAACCCTTTTCATCATTACCCTCGTCTGCATAAAGACCGCCGATATTGTTTAAGAGGTTGGCGATACCAACATCGTCTTTTAAAATTTCAAAAACTTTTAATGATTCGTTCCAGGAAGCAAGCGCATCTGGAAATATCCCCTGGTAGTAATATGCTAACCCAATATTCTTAAGGGCGTAACCCTTTCCCTGCAAAAAATCTATTCCTTCTGCTAATACTTTTGCCTGGTTAGCCAGTTTAATTGCTTTAGCGGGATCATCAGAAAGCATTTCTTTACTTTGCTTCAACAAAGCATTTACCGCTGCTGTGTCTCCTTTGCTTCCGGATGAGGAGGTATTTACCTGAGATTGGGCATGAACAAAAACGCCCTGCACAAATAATAATATTATTATTCCAAGTATTTTAGAATTCATAACCAAATATCGGCATTTCAGCTCATCGTAACTAATTTGGGTGCCGTACAAATCTGATATGTACCGGACCCGTTATTACATAAGTTGAGGCTAAGCCGGTGTTGATACTTTAGCAACACAAACTTAGCCTCAAAAAATATGATACCCATAGTATTTAAATACTGTCCATGGTACTGTTTACTTAAAAAATCATCTGGTAATAATCAGCTTTTTTATAGTTATCTTATACCCTGTAGTTAATTGAATCATATACACACCAGCAACCAGTTTACTAACATCGATGTTTTTCACATAGTTTTTGCCGGCTTCTGTAATACCGTTATTAATTTCCATCACCCTCTTTCCATCAATAGTTAAAAGGGTTATTTTTGATCTACCTGTATTAGCTGGCACAACTGAAAGTCTTAAATTATCAGACGCCGGATTTGGATAAACATCCATTATCTCTGCACTGATCGAGGTTAATTTATCTGGTGAAGTCGTACTTGTAATTGCTCTGCTTACAACCGATGAACTGGACGGTATACAGGCCGTAAATGCATTTTGATTGCTTGAGCTACCAGTCAAATTACTTCCGCCATTCCCTGTTCCACCGCTCACAATAAATGATCTCACTGGTATTGGTGTACCGGCACGATAAGTTCCATTAGTGGATGCAACTGCACCCGAAGCAGCAATAGCACTATAACCAAATTGCGGCTGATAAGCTGCCATGGCGTAAGACCATTGATCAGAGAACGATCTGTTTGAATAGAACATTCCTTTTAGAAAAGAATTTGCTTTGCTATTTTTTGCTGCAAATCCATTACTTGAGTTAATGATGGCGCCAGTAACAAAAATATCAGAGGTGCTGGAATAAGCTACCGGCACTTTAGTTATCCATGTGTTGGTTGCAGCAACATAGTTTGTTATGGGCGATGAAACGCTGTTATCAGCAACAATCTTACCATTTGGAATGGCAAGGTCGGTTACAGTCGGACTAGAAGTTATGCTATTGAAAGTGATGCTTCCTGCTCTGTACGTTATGTAATCACCATTGGCTACCAGTTGACCACTCACTTTTATCGTTACATTCAACCACAAACTTGTAGCTGTACCCGGATTAGCTGTGCTGACAAAATTTGTTGGGTCATGTGTAATTAAACATTGATTGGAGGTAATAGTTAATGCCCCGTTTATGAAACTGTATGCATAATTTGAAGAAACTGAAAGCGTTCCGATTCCAGCAGTAATAGGGTAAGTTGGTGGGCTTACCGGACTATATTGTGACGCTGTTGTGGTTGCTGATGGTATGCCGCTGCCATTCACACCTTTTATACCGCTGGTTATCGAATCTTCGCTATTAACAAAACCGCTACATCTCACCGTTAACACCGGGTTGTTTTCGCCATATCTTCTCGTTTTATCGTCAGCCGTTACTGTCAACGCCGCTTTGTTGATTACACCGCTGGTGCTAGCGTTTAGGGCTACAGCATAGTTAGTCGCCATATTTGCATTTGATGCATCTACGATTGATACTACGGCTGGAGTCAACGTTTTTCCTGTCCCCTGGTTTTTATTGTCATAAGTTTCACTAAATACTGCTATATCGCCACTAGCTAATGAACCTGCAGTGATCGTAGGCAGAGCTGCCGCACTGGTATTACCATTGTATGTTTTCGTATTTGGCGTTGCTATTACAGAAATGGGGCTTGCGTTTATGATACCGTTGCTGCTGTTACTTAAAGTCACAGTATAGTTTGGTGCCATGTTTGAATTCAATGCGTCTACAATTGAAACAGTTGAAGGTATCATCGTTTTAACGCTGCCCTGATTTTTATTATCATATGTCTCGCTAAATACAGCGACATCTCCACCCGCAAGACTTCCGGATGTAATATTCGGTCGGGCATCTGCGATAGTAGTTCCATCGTAGGTTTTAGTGTTTGCAGCTGCTGTTACTGTTATTTCCCGCTTGTTAATCACTCCTTCAGTACTTGAAGTTAGTGTTACATTATAATTGGCGGCTGCGCTTGCGCCAAGTCCGTCTAGGATAGAAACTACAATTGGAGTTATCGTTTTACCTGTCCCTTGGTTCTTATTATCATAAGTCTCGATAAATACCGCAACCTCACCACCTGCAAGGCTTCCAGATGTAATGGTAGGTAATGCCGCAGCACTGGTATTTCCATCATAGATTTTTGTATTTGCTGTTCCGGTTACAGTGATTGAGGCTTTGGTAATATCCACTTCACCCAAACCATAACTGATATCAAAATTTGCATCAACCAAAACGCCCGGCACGAGGTATTGCTTACCAATATTCAGACCTGTTATCATATTAACTCCAAACATAGAACCAAGCCAAGCATATCCAGTACCGTCGTTAATTGCATCATCGCTATCTAAAATTACACCGGTGTTGTTGCCTGCCTCATCGGCTCCCAAAGCTATACCATTTGCACCCCTTAAAATTGCCCCATTTGCACCTCGTAGAATAGCTCCGTTTGCTCCCCTGAGAATTGCTCCGTTTGCTCCCCTGAGAATTGCTCCATTAGGACCCCTGAGAATAGATCCGTTAGCGCCCCTAAGAATAGCTCCATTAGCACCCCTGAGAATTATTCCGTTACTTATTACATTAAATGAAAGCGTATTTACGCTAAACTGAACAAGGTCTCCATTCTCCATTTCAATCAGTGAACCATCCGGTACAGGAACGTCTACACCACTTGAATTAACTGTTACCAATATTTCAGCACCATTCGCACCTCTAAGTATTGCATTTGTTAATATCGGACTATTTGCACCACCTGGCAAAGAAACCAGTGAACTTCCACTTCCATCTACGGTAATGATAAGGCCATTAGCGCCCCGAAGTATTTGGTTAGTAATTCTATTTAACACGATAGTACCGCTGGCATCACTCGATATAGTATACCATTGGCCGTTTACGTATTGGGCAAGATCATTGGAAGCAGGGTTGGTTTGTTCTGCATCAGCTATCTGCACCAGCGAACCAGCTACTATTGGAACCACAGGCCCACCTGTACCACTTACTGTTTGGGCCAATGTGCCATTAAGGACTTTGGAAGTTATTGCTGTTCCAGGCACCTCAATCAAGCCTGAATTAAACTCTTCGCTGGCTATAGCAGCGGCACCTAATACAGCCTTGGAATTTATTCCCGGATATACAGAATAAAACTTGGCTGTGGAAGAATTTAAAGAATAATTGAAGATGGATTCTGATGCTACATCCAACAGGTATTGAACATTTAAATTATTCAGCAAAGCACCAGGGTCTGTTACGGGCACCAGCGTATTATTACCCGACAATTTAAACTTACGGGAATTGTTCACGGCATTAAAACTGGCAACCATATTCAGGTTTCTAAGCTTTGTAGTGTCTAGGCTGTTTCCGGCTGTCTGCATCTTATTGAAATCTTTAATAACGGCGAGCGCATTATTGGGTAAATAAGCTTCATGGTAGTTTCTGATAATAGTCTCCAGCGAATCAGGATAAGCTATTTTACTTCTATCAAAATCATATTTAAACGTAACCTTGCCGACATTTTGACCATACGTAATGGATTTATTATAAGGTGTTACCCTCAAAGGCATTTTTGCAATGGTTACGGTGCCGCCCGTAAACTTATAGTTATAACTTTTTTGAAACTGTACGTCCGCGGCATTGGCAGGATCAAAAACCCTTGATACGTCTATTATGTACGTTCCAACATCGCTAATAGAAGTTGCAGGAGTTGTTACAATCATACCAGCTAGACCAATTTGGTCTAATGTTAATGTAGTATCCTGAAGTAATTTTCCATTTACACGTACAATTGTATCAAGTGCTACAAGGGTTTCGCCATATTTCTTGTTTACATTAACAGCATCAACGGTAACATAAGCACTAAAGAAATATTTACTGTTGGAGAAGCCGCCATCAGTCCCATTCGTACCTGCTTTTGGCGGTGTGTATGCTTTGATTTCGGGATTTCCAATACATGAATTTATAGTTACAGATACGGCACTTGAGTTAATAAAAGTGGGGGTGATAATGGTACTATCACCTGGTCCATTAATGATGTAGACCACTGTATTGGTACTAAAATTTTCACCTGTCACTGTTATGGTAAATGGAACGCCACTGCAAGGCTTTATATCCGTCGGCACTATAACCTCTATGAGTGAAGCAACCGGAGCCGCAAATGTCCGCATGGCGGCATCAGCGTCCACCAGTCCGTACCCGGAGATATAATCAAATTTTGTAGATGGAAGATTCTTAGCAACTTCCATATCAACGGCCGTTGCTTGCAGCAACGTTCTTGTTTCATCAGGAGTAGCAAGGGTTGGATCCTGATCAAGGAATTTTTTCTTTCCCTGCATAATCAACGCAGCCACAGCAGCGGCGTGTGGTGCAGCCGCAGAAGTACCAAAGAAATTGGAGTAGCCATCCAACACATTATTGGGATAATCCTGACCTAATTTTACAGTAGTGTTCACGCCATCCGGACCAACAAGGTCTGGCTTGTTTCGAACCAAGCCTTCCGTTTTTGTACCTCCGTTAGAAGAGAAAGACTCAATAAGAGGTATCGCCAGGTATGGGGGTGCTTTGTCATAGCGGGAGGCACCCACGGCGATTGCTCCTGCTGCATTTGCCTGGCCAACAATGGTGGATGAGCCTTCGTCATTAGTCAAAATTTGCACATCACCGCGGTAAATAATATATTTACACCTTACTGGATTACCAAATGTATTGCTATTTATGATAATAAAATCTGCGTCCGTTGGACTAGCTATAATGAAAGGCAGTACTTCAATCGGATCACCATTTGTATTGTCCCTGTTAAATCCTTTCCATTCAGATGGTGTGGGTGAGGCTGCGGTATATGTTCTGTAAAACATATCAAGATCATATTTAGTCCCCTGCACATCGCCATTAGAATAAATATCATCTACCCATTGCAACACAATGGTATAATTGCCCGGTGCCAGTGTTACCTTTTGTAATATATCAACACCGGTGTTGGAAAAATTGTGTGCTACTTTTCCGCTAAAACCTGCGGTTGCCGCATCAACTGGCCTGAAGTCCTTTTCATATGATTTCTTGCCAAAATTACCTGCCGAAGAAAAATAAGTTACTCCCTGTGCTTTCACTTCATCTACCGCTTTGGCTACCACGCCATCTTTAAGGAATGGCTCGGTAAAATAAGTGAGATCATCCACAATAACTTTACAGCCAGCTGCTGCTAGTTGCTTGATTCCGCTTGCAAAGTCACCAGCAGTAAAATATCCTGTACGGAAATATACCTCAGCGCCAGGTGCAACATCATGCACTATTTGCGCCATAGCTCTTCCTTCATCGGTGCTTCTGATGGGGTAATCTTGTAAAATAGTAACGGGTGAAAGATCCCCGTTTGTTAGATCCTGTGCTGCTGTATTTGTTATAAATGTTTGCGGAGTTGAATTCGCCGGAATGGTGATGGGCTGAAGTGGCAGTGTTGCCGTAGTACCATTGGTAATGGTGGCAAAACTATTTGAAATTACACCTATCTTAACGCCCTCTCCCGTCACTTTATACCCGGTACGAACCAGGTTAGAACGCATACTGGTATCACCAGCCGAATTCACAAGCCCACTGTTAGAGAAAGCCTCATAAAATGGCCTGCAATAATTGATGTATGCGCCTAAATCATTAAGCTTAAGCAAATTGGCAATGGGGTAATCACCGGTAATAACTATCTCCTTTTTGCCGCTACCGTTTTCACCATTTGTAACAATGTTTGTTAATCCATAAGCGATAGGCGTTGTTTGTTGCAGAAGGTCTAATACATAAGCGTAATTACCAACATTAACAATCACATCTATCCTCACATACCCAACGCCTGCAATTTTAGAAATTATAAAAAACGGAGAAGACAATCCTGTTGGGTTGTTATAATATATCGATGACAATTCAGACCCGATGATTGATCTTAATTTATTAGAAACGAAAACTTCATCGGTAGATGTACAGCCCTGTGCTGACTTTAAGGCGAGCTTATAAATGCCTGGTGTAGCCACATTGATAGAAGGCTGGTCATCGGCAGTTGTAATTAATCCTCCAGGAGGCGCTGTCCATTTAAAAGTAAATCCACTTAAATTTGGGTCTCCAATGCTTGTTATCCCATCAAAATTATATGGTTTGTCAGGGCCGGCTGTGCCAAGGGCTGCAGGAAGCGCATTTACAGTTACGGTAGCCGTTGTTGTGCATCCGTTGCTGTTTTTGTAAGTAATTACACTTGTTCCGCCCACAGTTCCCACAGTTGTAACGACACCTGTATTGCTTATTGTTGCAACAGAAGTATTGGCAGATACCCAAGGCAAAACTGCATTGGGTGTTCCTGAACCAATTAGCGCTGTTGTTAAACCTACGCACACATTTAAGTCACCTGATATCGTAGGTAAAGCATTGACGGTAACGGCTGCAACATTTGATGTTGTAGTTCCACAGGTACCTCTTACCACTACATCATAATTGCCTGCATCCGCGGCAGTAGGATTTGCTAATGTCAGCGTTGATGTTCCCTGACCACTGACAACTCCGCCAGTTGTAACTGCTACTCCGCCCTTTCTCCAGGAATAAGTTAAACCCGTACCCGTGGCTGCAACACTTAAAGTTTGTGTACCGCTGCCAGTACAGGTTGCAGCCGGTGCTACCGGCTGGTTGGTAATTGTGGGAGATGAGCAGGTAATAACAGTGGTAGGCGCATAAACAATTGTTACGCCATCCTGAATATTTACCTGTGTACCGCTCCACAATGCACCTTGAATTGCCATACCAGGACCATTGGGTGTTCCGATTTTGACACCAGCATAAGGCGCCCAAACTGAGCCAAACCAACTGGATGTATTACCATTACCGTTGGAACCATTTGACATACTAAAAGCAACCGTTCTGTCACTTGTATTTGTTGACCCCGTACCCTGTACTTCTGTGTAAATACGCGTAGGAGATCCACCTTGAATAGTACAACTTAATCTGTTTAATAAAACGTCACCAGCTACATAAATTAAAAAATTACCCGCTGCAGTATTAGCATTGAAATTAAAAACGAGTTGGCTATTTGGACCGGTGGCTGTAATAGATTTAAAAACATATACGCCCGGTCCGTTTAAGGTGACTGTTTTATTTCCGCCGATTGAAAGATTACCGTAATTACCGGGACCAATCGGACCAGCAGAAATGTCTGTTTGTCCTACCGCAGGGAAAGGTGTTTTGATGACAGGAAGTGCAGAAGGCAGAACCGGAAGCGTTGGTGTTCCAATCCCTGGTTTTGTAACAGCTCCTAATGTGTAGTTTTTGTTTGTAGGATTTGTAACTATTCCTGATACGGCGCCACCGCCGATTACAATATTTCCGTTTATTTCAATGTTGCCAGTAAAGCTTTCACTTGTTCCCGCCGAAAATACAGTTGTCGCTAAAGGCATGATATTATTAGCTGCTGTTATTTTACCATTCACCACATTACTGTTGGCCAATACTACTGTACCTCCGCTATAGATGTTTGTTTTATTGGTACTTGTACCTACAATCATATTTCCCACTGATTTTACCAATGTGTAGCTACCAATAGAGCCTCCCTGGATAGTGGAATTACCCACCTGAACCCCCAACCCCGGTGCGGCCGGCGCTGTTTGCATTGGTTGCAGACTCGTACTTGCACCACCCCAAATTACATAATCGGTAATGGTGGTGACGGGGGTTTGTGCAAATAGCACTGAGCCTGATAAGAAATTTATCAATAGAACTACTAATAAAATTCTTTTTGAATTTTGGGTAGATGTCAGTTGCATAAAAAGTTTATTAAATGTTAGGTGTAAATTAATAAGCTTTTCATTGGGTTGACGGGATTTAATAGAACTCCTGAATAAACAAATTATTTAGATAATTCTTTTGGTCAATGTTGATAGGATATTAAATAAAATATGCAAGAATAAGACTTCCGCTTTGGAGCGTACCTGTAGGTTTTAGAAGAGATATTGACGTATCTAACTTTAAGACCACTAAAATACTAACTTATTATTAATTACTGAAAAATTAGTTATAAGGGCATGCATTTCAAATTGTGGCCCATTGGTGACAAGAACCGGAACTTCCACCTTGGGCGTCGATGTAACCCACCACCCACGAAAACCCTGGTATTGCGATTTTAAATGCTACCGCCATGAGTAACAATATATATCCTGCGACTTTCGCAAAGATATTTTCTTTTTCAATGTAACAAATCGCAATGGGGACGAACATAGCTAAAAACTGTCCGGGGATGGACAAATATTTATCGGCTGATCCGGGGAAGTGGCGAATTTATTGAATTTAGGCTAACCCAATCCGGCAATATGTATTTTTTTTGCTGGCTCCCTCAATTGCTGAGACGACTTGGTATGATATTGATGGTTGCTAAGAAATTTCATTTGCAAATTCTCCCATGATGATATGTCGGCAACTATGCCAAAATGCAAAAATTCCAGTTTAAGGTTATTGGAGATAGTAGAAAAATCGTCTCTTCCTAAATAATCGAGGTCCGCATCGCAAATAATTTGCTGAAGCAAAGTAGTAGGCATTTGGGGCACTTTTGTGGCTAAAATTAAATCGCATACCAGTTTCTTTTCCGCTTCGGTGATGTCAAAATGAATGGCGTCTTCTAAAAAAATTTCACAGCTTAACATTTCATGATTGGCGTAACCTCTCAAAAAGCCGGTGTCATGGTAAATAGCAGCAATGTTGAGTAGAAAAGTTTCTCTTTCACTAATTCTTTCGTCCCGGGCAATACGGTTAGATTGAGCAATTACATCAATCGTGTGATCAAGGCTATGATAAGTGTGGGCAGGGTTTAAATCCTGCAGTTTTATCAAAACCTCCTTTTGCATTCTTTCAAGATTGTAGCTCAGCATCTTGTTAAACTGTTTGTATTTACAAATTGGTTGCAATCAATTTAAGACCATTTTCGTGAGCGTCTATATATTTCTTTCTCTCTTGTATTTTTTCAGAAAACATCTGAGAAGTAAATACCTTTTTACAAATATTGGCTAATGCTGGTCAAACGTTCGTTATAATTATGCAGTAAGTAAAATGTTAATTTAGGCAAAATACTCTTACAAAAAAAATATTCGTATTTTTTCGGCTATATTTCAAATTCTTGCCGGGTGGTGGGTACGGGCTCACCGAGAATGTTTTTGAATACGCTGAGAATAGCATAAACTGTACTTGGTCTCCGTCACATACCCGTGAGGCATTGCATACTCGGTCAGGCTGGGCAAACCAACCGGGGCTTTTCGCTGGCGGCGTTCACACCGTCCATGAAAAGCCTTGTATTACGCTAATTGGAAATGCACCCTATTTTTTGCCTCCCTAGGTTTTCTCTTTTATTGAAAATAACAGGTTTTAATTGCCGAATAATTCTTACAATAAATAATGATGAAAAAAGAATGCTACAATTAGACATACGAGGCAATCAATTATGCATTTTTATCAGGCGCATATACCCTTGCGTTCAAACCTTCCTGCAAGGTATGCAGCAACACTTCGTGCCCGTTTTCACCTACAAGCAAAACAGTTTCTCCTAAAAAAAGACCTTCCTCCTCCTCCATTTGCACGCTTACGATTTTATCCCCTAAAAAGGGCTTCCAAACCAGGCTATTAGTTGCTCTGAAGCTATCGTATTTTATCAACCCAATAAACTCATCTTTCAGTGTTTCATTGGTTTTTCTAAGGTCAATGCCAGAAACTACCTGCAAATCACCCACTTCTTCTTCTTTTGTAATAACAAGGTGCAATCCTTCCTGGAACCTTATTTCAATGTATTCAAGAAACCGCAATTCTTCTGCAGGTATCGCCTTGTTTACCCAAAAATGATAAAGAACCTCTTTAATACTTTTGCCTTCTATTTGTTTAAAACTCGCCATTTGTTCTGTAGATAAATACATGGGTTGATATTTTTTTAGTAGTTGCCGGATTATTTAGCCGGCACCCGCAATATATAAAAAAAGCACCCCAAAAATGGAGTGCTTGGTGTTAATAGCCTTAGCTTATTATTTTGAAACCGTGACCGGTTTTTTAATGACATTTTTCCTGTACACCACAAAAGCAAATACAATACCTACCGCTAAAAACCCAAGGTTCATATTGTCGTCAAAGGGTACATCAGGATTGCCGCCCGGACCAGGATCATCTAACACTGAGTTACCACCAACCGGCCGTAAGGCAGGGTTAGTAGGATTGGTACCTGGCCGTTGCTGCTGCGCTTCAATTGCTGGTGTCGTGTTGCTGTTACCCCGCCATGGACTTGTACTTAAGCCATTGCGAGTGGAGGAACCTGAGGGTCTTTCCACCTGTGGATCTTCCTGCACCGGCCTGTCATCAGCCTCCTGGCTAAAACCTGCAACCGGTAAAAACCCGATAGCAACTGCTATTATAAAACACCTGCAGTAATTAAATTTTTTTTGCATGATTAAGGACGACGATTTTATTAAACGGTTATAATTATTCTAGTTATTAGTATCAATTAATAATTTCTGCACCTGTTTTGTTTTATCAGGAGCTATTGTCTCCAGCTGGTAAAATCCACCAACTATTGGTGAAGATATACTAAAGCTTTTAAAAGAACTACCCCCCGCATGGTTTGTTGTTAAAGTTTCTAATACTTGCCCTGTTGTATTGATCAAACGGATGTTGTATACCCCGGCCGGTTGATTGCTAAACGTAAGGCTAACTATATTGCCCTTTACAGGGTTAGGCGAAATTGATATACCAGCACCAGCATTACCAAGAACCACCTTTACAATATTACTATACTTGAAGGCCCCACTAACATCAACCGCTTTTATCCGGTAAAAGTTAGCACCTTTTACTGCTGCCATATCAAGCCAATTATAAGTGGTTTCAGCATTTGCAGTATTCAATGACTGTGCCGCCGCCTTTTTAAAGCTACGACCATCGGTTGACTTTTCTATTTCGTATCCTCTCAGGTTTAGTTGACTGGCAACCGTCCACTCAACTGCAATATTGGTGCCACTTGCGATTGCGCTGATGTTAACAAAGCTAACGGGTAATGGTTCACCCAACGGAGCAAATACAAGCCGGAAGCGATCTGCGGCAAAAGAACGAGAGTTTGCATCAACGGTAAAGTTGTAGGTACTGGTACCATGCATATCCACCGGTGTGCGGTTGTTAAGATAACTATCCTCTAAAATACCAATTAGTGAAGGATCTATTTGCTGAGGCCGGAACTCTAACAGATATTTATTCGTCCGCATCTGCGTCATATTGTAAAACACGGTGTCGTTTGCAGTAAAGGGCTTTCTCTTTTCAACAGCCAGTTTTACGCCGTCTCTCAGCATGGCAAAGTTTTCATTAAAGTTACTTTGCTTGCGGCCTTCGTAATCATCTACCCCGTTGCTGAAGCTTTCATCCATGGCTACAAAGTTGCCATCCACCATGCGGTTACCGGTAGTTGCTACTGAGTAAATATTAGTAAATAAAGCGGTATAGTTATTATCCAAAGGTTTAAACACCAGTTTGCTACCAGCAGTTTTACTCGTTTCTGTAATATTGATATTTCCGCCAGAACTACCACCGCTAATAAAGAATGCCTGGCCCGATTCGATGTTATTTACGGTACTGCCCGAAACACCATAACTGCCACCGCCCGGGGTTACAACATAATTACCCGATTGTTTTGTTAATGTTTGATACCCGCCCACTATATTCAATTTGGGATCCCAAACACGGAAAGTGGTAGCACCTACTGTTCCTGTAAAGCCGATGGAATTTAAACTGATAGCAGATGCATATGGATTACCCACCAATGCAGATTTGTTGGCAACTACGGGAGTAGTTTTTGTACCCATGTTTAAGGTACCGGTTG